>NZ_JBQVOH010000009.1:0-243886 GCF_052437035.1 Niveispirillum sp. | reverse complement strand
AACCAGACCTGCCAGCTCATCAAGATCCGCCGCCTGCGCATCCCTTCTCAACAGATTCACTTGTCAAAGAACCAACGATACACTGCCACCCAGGTCAAAACCCCGGGTCTTCAACAACCAGCACCGCAGCGCCAGTCATTTCAGGGATCGTTTCACCATCGCCGCCAGATCGTGTCCGGCGCGTCGGTGGGGCGCTTTCTAGTCGCTCCACCAAACCCTGTCAACCGGTTTTTTTCACCGCCTCATCTTTTTTTTCAGCGTCACCAGCGAACCGGCAAAACACAAAAGACACAAGCGAAACCGACCAACAGAAGCAAACTGAAGTTCGCCTTGCGATGATGTCTTAGTCCAACAATGTCAGTGGCTTACACCACCAAGAACCGTCCGCATCGCCACAACCACCAGGGCCGCCTCGCTGCGGGAGCCGGGGTATAGGACACCCAAACACACCAACGCAACAACTTTCTGCAGACATAAGTCACTTTTCTGAAACGACACCGTAACGGGCCATGTGGCTCACGCAGGCGGCACGGCGCCGGCTATGTTTTGAAACAGGTTGCGGCGGATCAGGTGGACGGTCATGTTTTATTCAACTAGTTGCATAAAGGAACCCGACATGACGGCCTACCCCCACCTGCTTAAGCCGCTCGACCTTGGCTTCACCAGCCTGCGCAACCGCGTGTTGATGGGATCGATGCATGTGGGACTGGAGGAAGCGCCCAATGGCTTTGAACGGATGGCCGCCTTTTATGCGGAACGGGCGCGCGGCGAGGTTGGGCTGATCGTAACCGGCGGCATCGCGCCCAATGAACGCGGACGCCCTGCCCCGTTCGGTGCCGTCCTGGCAACGGAGGAGGAAGCCGCCCATCACCGTATCGTAACGGATGCCGTCCATAGAGAGGGCGGCAAGATCGCGATGCAGATCCTGCATTTCGGGCGCTACTCCTATCAGAAGGACCTCGTCGCCCCCTCTGCCATCAAGGCCCCCATCAACCACTTCCTCCCCCATGCCCTGACGGGAGAGGAGGTGGAAGAGACCATTGCCGATTTTGTGCGCTGTGCCGCCCTGGCCCAGCTTGCCGGTTATGATGGTGTTGAGGTGATGGGATCGGAAGGCTACCTGATCAATGAGTTCATCGCGGCCCGCACCAATCATCGCGATGACGAGTGGGGCGGGTCTTACGAGAACCGCATCCGCCTGCCTGTCGAGATCGTCCGCCGTATCCGCGCGAAAGTCGGTCCGAACTCCATCATCATCTACCGCCTGTCGATGTTGGACCTGGTGGAGGGCGGGTCCACGCTGGAAGAGGTTGTGCAACTGGGACAGGCCATTGAAGCGGCGGGAGCCACCATACTCAATACTGGCATCGGCTGGCATGAGGCACGCATCCCCACCATTGCCACCTCTGTGCCGCGCGGGGCCTTTGCCTGGGTGACGAAGCAGTTGAAAGGCAAGGTCTCCATCCCGCTGATCGCCACCAACCGCATCAATACGCCCGAGGTGGCCGAGAACCTGCTGGCCGATGGCTATTGCGACATGGTGTCGATGGCGCGTCCCTTCCTGGCCGATGCGCATTTCGTGGCCAAGGCGCGCCAGAACAAGGCCGATGAGATCAATACCTGCATCGCCTGTAATCAGGCGTGCCTGGACCATACGTTCAGCGGCAAGATCACTTCCTGTCTGGTGAACCCTCGCGCCTGTCATGAGACGAAGCTTATCATCGCCCCGACTGCATCACCGAAGAATATCGCTGTGGTGGGTGCCGGGCCGGCGGGCCTGTCCTTTGCGGTCACGGCAGCGGAGCGCGGACACAAGGTGACCTTGTTCGAGGCATCGGCACAGGTGGGTGGGCAGTTCAACATCGCCCGCAAGATCCCAGGCAAGGAGGAGTTCAACGAAACCCTGCGTTACTTCCGCCGGCAACTGGAGCTGAAGGGCGTGACTGTGCGCCTCAACACCCGCGCCGATGTCGATATGTTGAACCAGGGCGGGTTTGACGAGGTGGTCCTGGCCACCGGCGTGGTACCGCGCAAGCCGGCGATTGAGGGGATCGACCATCCCAAGGTGCTGGGCTATCTCGATGTCCTGCGCGATGAGGTGCCGGTGGGCCGCAAGGTGGCCGTCATCGGGGCCGGCGGTATCGGCTTCGATGTCAGCACCTATCTGGTAGAACGGCACGAGGCGCCGTCAGCCGAGCGCTTCTTCAAACAATGGGGCGTTGACCCCGATTATCGCCAGCCCGGCGGCTGCACCAGGCCGGAGCTGGAACATAATGGTCGGCAGGTCTTCCTGATGCAGCGCACCGAGGGCAAGCTGGGCGAGAATCTGGGCCGCACCACGGGCTGGATCCACCGCACGGTTCTAAAGATGCATGGAGTAGCCACCATGGGCGGCGTCACCTATCGCCGCATTGATGATGCCGGCCTGCATGTCACCATCGGTGGGCAGGATCAGGTGCTGGATGTCGACCATGTCGTGATCTGTGCGGGCCAGGAGCCGTTGCGGGAATTGCAGGCAGGGCTGGAGGCTCGGGGGCTACGCGTCCATCTGATCGGTGGGGCCGATGTCGCGGCCGAACTGGATGCCAAGCGGGCCATCAACCAGGGCACGCGCTTGGCCGCCGCACTCTGATCCCCCTCCCGACGGAAGAAGGAAGCAATCCATGACCCAACTGCCCGGATTGCACCCGGCCGCCGCATCTTCCCTGGCCATCTGGCACGAGATCGTTGCCAGCCAGTCCGTCGCCGCCCTGCGCGGTATCACCCATGAACAGGCGACCTTCCGGTCGCCGGTGGCCCATACAGCCTATGAAGGGGTAGATGCCTTGCTGCTGGCCATCGGTACTGTCATGCGGGTCTTCGGCGACTTCACCTATCACCGCACCGCCGTTACGGCAGATGGGCTGAATGTCGTGTTGGAGTTTGCTGCCACGGTGGAGGGCAAACAGGTGAAGGGTATCGACTTCATCCGCTTTGACGAACAAGGACTGATCCGGGAGTTCGAAGTGATGATCCGTCCCCTGAGCGGCTTGCAGGCCCTGGCCGCAGAGATGGGACGGCGTGTGGGACAGGATATCGCGGCCTTCAAGGCCAAAGCCTGATAGGCATGGCCGAATTCCCCTTGATTGGATCGTCACCATGTCCCTGCCCCACGCCCTGCTGACCGCCCTGATCGAACGTCCCGGCGCCGGTTCGGAACTGGCGGGGCGTTTTGACCGCTCCATCGGTTATTTCTGGCAGGCCACGCATCAGCAGATTTATCGCGAGCTGGCGCGGCTGGAGGCGTCGGGCCTGATCGAGGGGACAGCCGTTGATGGCGCGCGCGGGCGAAAGCGGGCGTTTCGGGTGTTGCCGGCGGGGCGGGCGGAGCTGGCGCGCTGGACAGCGGAGCGGCAGGAACCGCTGCCGATCCGGGATGAGATGATGGTGCGGCTACGGGCCGAGGCGATGGTCGGGCCGACCACCCTGCTCGATACGCTGGCCGAACTTGCGCAGCATCATCGTGACCGGCTGAAAACCTACCAGGATATCGAGAAGCGGGATTTCACCCCACCGCCGACGGACAGGGGCCAGCAGCTGCGCCATCTGGTCCTGAAAGCCGGCATCGAATATGAGCGGCACCGCGCCGCCTTCTGCGAACAGGCGATGGCGCTGCTGTCCGCCCCATCGGACTGATACCATCGGTCATAATTCATGACCGATGGTACGGCGGCGACCGCCGCCGCGCCGCTCGTGCGGCGTAGCCAAGCCAACGGATGTTGGCACCGGCGATTGAGGGGCGGGAAAGATTGACCATCGGTCAAGATTTCCCGCCGCTGGTATGACCGCCTTGAAATGCATAACGCCCCATCCGGGTGGATGGGGCGCTGTCTGCTGTTACTTCGCGGCGTCGAAGAAATCGTTGCCCTTGTCATCGGTGATGATGAAGGCCGGGAAATCCTCCACCTCGATCCGCCAGATGGCTTCCATGCCCAGTTCGGGATAGGCGATGCATTCGACCTTTTTGATGCAGTCCTGGGCCAGACGGGCTGCCGCCCCGCCGATGGAGCCCAGATAGAAGCCGCCATGCTTCTGGCAGGCATTCTTGACCGCGGGGGAGCGGTTGCCCTTGGCCAGCATGACGAAGGAGCCGCCCGCAGCCTGGAACTGGTCCACGAAACTGTCCATACGGCCCGCCGTCGTGGGGCCAAAGGAGCCGGACGCGTAGCCTTCCGGCGTCTTGGCGGGGCCGGCATAATAGATCGGGTGATTCTTGAAATAGTCAGGAAGCGGCTGACCGGCATCCAGCAGGGCCCGCAGCTTGGCATGGGCGCTGTCGCGCGCCACGATCAGCGGACCGGTCAGGGAGACGCGGGTGCGGATCGGATACTGGCTCAGCAGATTGCGGATTTCATCCATGGGCTGGGTCAGGTCGATCTTCACGACCTCACCCGACAGCGCCGCCTCATCCACTTCCGGCAGGAAGCGGGCGGGATCGGTTTCCAGCTGTTCCAGATAGATGCCATCCTTGGTGATCTTGGCCAGGGCCTGACGGTCGGCAGAGCAGGAGACGCCGATGCCGATCGGCATGGAGGCGCCATGGCGCGGCAGGCGTATGACGCGGACATCGTGGCAGAAATACTTGCCGCCGAACTGCGCCCCGATGCCCAGCCCCTGGGCGGCCTTGAACAGGGCCTGTTCCATCTCCAGGTCGCGATAGGCATGGCCGGATTCGGAACCCTGGGTGGGCAGGCTGTCATAATAGCGGGCCGACGCCAGCTTCACCGTCTTCAGATTCTGTTCCGCCGACAGACCACCGATCACCACCGACAGGTGATAGGGTGGGCAGGCGGACGTGCCGAGCGAGGCCATCTTCTCCTCAATGAAGGGGATCAGACGGTCGGGCGCCAGCACCGACGGCGTGGCCTGGAACAGGAATGTCTTGTTGGCCGACCCGCCGCCCTTGGCCATGAACAAGAACTTATAGGCGTCCTCGCCCTCGGCGAATATCTCGATCTGGCCCGGCAGGTTGGTTCGGGTGTTCTTCTCTTCATACATGGACAGTGGTGCCACCTGACTGTAGCGCAGATTGCGCTTACGGTAGGCATCGGCTACGCCTTCGGAAAGGGCAGCCTCGTCGGCACCCTTGGTCCAGACCTTGCGGCCCTTCTTACCCATGATGATGGCCGTACCCGTATCCTGACACATGGGCAGGATACCGCCGGCGGCGATGGAGGCGTTCTTCAGCAGGTCCAGCGCCACGAACCGGTCGTTAGGCGAGGCCTCGGGATCTTCAAGGATGGCGCGCAGCTGGCCCAGATGGCCGGGGCGCAGGAAATGGTTGATGTCCATGAAGGCGGCTTCGGCCAGCAGGCGCAGCCCTTCCGGCTCCACCTTCAACACGGTCTCGCCGTCAAAGTCGACGGTGGAGACGTAATCGCTGGTCAGCTTGCGATAGGGCGTGGTGTCGGCACCCAGGGGGAACAGGCTGAAGCTGTGCTTCACAACATCATCGGGCATTTCTGGCTCCGGGTCTTTTCGGGGGCGGCGGGCCGGGGTCCGCCGTTCAAGGCCGTTCAGATAGCGCAGACCAACGGCCCCCGCCAGAGGGCCGTTGGTCTGGGGCGTCACGTTGCTTAAACAGCTGCGATGCAGACGATTTCCACCAGATAGCCGGGGGCGGCCATGCGGGCCTCCACTGTGGCGCGGGCCGGCGGGTTGCTCTGGTCCACCCAGGCATCCCAGACCTCGTTCATGGCGGGGAAATTGCCGATGGAGGACAGATAGATAGTGGTGGACAGGATCTTGGACTTGGATGAGCCGGCCTCGGCCAGCAGGGCGTCGATCTGCGCCAGGACCTGGGCCGTCTGGCCCTTGATGTCGGCGCTGGTATCGGTGGCCACCTGGCCGGCTAGATAGACGGTACCGGCATGGATGACGGCTTCGCTCATGCGGCGGCCGGGATGCAGACGGACGATGCTCACCGAACAGTTCCTTATCTTGTCAGGGCCGCACCCGAATGGGCGGCCAGCATCTGCCGGGATAGGGGCAAGCGCCCCAGTCCACAAGTGGCGGCGGCAAATGCCAGTCATGCAGCCCATGCCGCTTATTACAAGATGGCCCCCGAAGCGCGTAAAAAGATTACGCCCGGATGGAGACCATCCGGGCGCATCTTTCAGGACAGCAATGGAAGTCTGGCTTATTCGCCATCCACCATGTGGGGACGCAGCGGCAGTTCTGGCTCCCGGCTGGTCAGCATGCGGCCCAGCTTCGGCCCGATCCAATTCTGGAAATCATCCATCAGGGTGAACATGGTCGGCACGAAGACCAGCGACAGCATGGTGGAGGTGATCAGACCACCGATAACGGCCACCGCCATGGGCTGACGGAATTCCGTATCGGCACCCCAGCCGAAGGCGATGGGCACCATGCCGGCCACCATGGCGATGGTGGTCATGATGATGGGCCGCGCACGCTTGGCACCTGCATCCAGCAACGCCTCCCGCCGGCCCATCCCATGGTCGCGCATGGCGACGATGGCATATTCCACTAGCAGGATGGAGTTCTTGGTCACAATGCCCATCAGCATCAGGATACCGATCAGTGCCGGCAGCGACAGGGCCATGTTGCACATCAGCAGCCCGATCACCGCACCACCCAGCGACAGGGGCAGTGCTGTCATGATGGTCACCGGCTGGAAGAAGTTATGGAACAGAAGGATCAGCACCGCGATGATCAGCAGGAACGCCGTGCCCAGCGCCACCGCAAAGCCCATCATCATGATCTGCATCTGTTCAGAGCCGCCATAGGCCGGCTTGGACACGCCCGACGGCAGGTGGGCCATAGAGGGCAGATTGTTGATGGCCTTCGTCGCCTCGCCCAGTTCCGCACCGTTCAGGTCGGCCTGCACAGAGATGCGGCGGGCACGGTCGAAGCGGTCGATCTGCACCGCACCCGAGCCCATTTCCAGCTTGGCCACCGCAGACAGCGGAACCGTAGCGCCGGTATTGGTGCGGACACGCAGATTGGCGATGGTATCCAGGTCGCCACGGGCCGCCGGGTCCAGCTGCACCCGGATTGGCACCAGACGGTCGCCCAGATTGAACTTGGCGGAGTTGGTGTCGATCTCGCCCAGGGTCGCCACCTTGGCAACCTGACCGATGGAAATCACCGACACGCCCTGTTCAGCCGCCCGTTCGAACATCGGCCTGATCTGAATTTCGGGACGCTGAAGGGCCGCCGTCGAGGTCACGTTCTTCAGCATCGGCAGCGCCTGCATCTCCGCCAGAACCTTGTTGGCATGGGCGTCCAGCAGCGGACCGTTTTCAGAGGTCAGCATGATCGAGACGTCACGGTTGCCAAAGCCACCCGTCGAATTGAAGGAGAAGCGGACACCGGGGATCTTCTGCAACTCCGGCAGGACGCGGGTCTCGAACTCCTTCTGGTGAATACGCTCGCCACGCGGCTTCAGCATCACGATGATGGAACCACGGCGCACCTGCCCGCCACGACCGGCACGGGCCCAGGTCGTCTCCACCTCCGGCTGGGCGCGAAGCACATTGGCGGCTCGCTGAACGGAGGCGTCCATCTGCTCCAGGTTCACGCCGGGGGCCATTTCCATCTGCAGATTGGAGAAGCCGATATCCTGTGCCGGGATGAAGCCCGACGGCAGCGCCAGGGTCAGCCCCACCGATGCGAAGAAGAACAGGGTGCCGGCGGCAATGGTCTTCCACCGGTTCGTAATGCACCAGCCCAGCAGCGTCTGATAGCGGTGGGCCCAGGGGCCTTCCTTATGCTCGTCCGGCTGTGCCGGTTTCAAGAAGTAGGCTGCCATCAAAGGCGTCAGCAAACGCGCGACCAGCAGCGAGAACAGCACCGCCACGGCCACGGTGACGCCGAACGACTTGAAGAACTGACCGGCGATACCGGGCATGAAGGACACGGGCAGGAACACGACAACGATGGTCATCGTCGTGGCCACCACGGCCAGACCGATCTCGTCAGCCGCTTCCAGGGCCGCTTCGAACGGACGTTTACCCTGCCGGATATGGCGGACGATATTCTCGATCTCCACGATCGCATCGTCGACCAGGATGCCCACCACCAGGGCCAAAGCCAGCATGGTGATGCCGTTCAGGGTGAAGCCGAACCATTCCATGACCAGGAAGGTCGGGATGGTCGACAGCGGCATGGCCAAGGCAGAGATCAGGGTGGCGCGCATGTCGCGCAGGAACCACCAGACCACACCCACCGCCAGCAAGGCGCCGACCACCAACGCCTCGATGGAAGCGATGTAGCTGTCCACCGTGTATTTCACGTTGGAGATGATCAGCTTGAAGGTCAGGTCCGGATAGTCCTTCTTCAACTGCGCGATAACCTCATCCACGCCCTTGGCAATGGTCACTTCCGAGGAATTGGGCGAACGGCTGATGGCGAAGCCCACGGTGGGCACACCGTCCAGACGCGAAACACCGCGCAGTTCGGACGTGCCGTCCACGATATCGGCAATATCGGACAGTCGCACCTTGCGGCCACCGGCCACCGCGATCTCGACATTGCGAAGGTCATCCACGCTCTGGGCCCGGCCCAGGGTGCGGATGGACTGCTCTGCGGCACCGATCTCGCCACGCCCGCCGGGCATGTCAATATTCAGCTGCATCAGCTGTGAATTGACCTCACCCGCCGTCACGCCCAGCGCCATCATGCGCTCAGGGCTAAGGTTTACGCGGATTTCACGGTTCTGACCGCCCAGACGCTCCACCTCACCAACACCATCCACGCGCTTCAGCGAACGGGCCAGATCGCTGTCGATCAGCCAGGAAAGCTGCTCAACCGTGCGATGGGTGGAGGTCACGGCATAATAAAGGATGGCGTCGCCCGTCACGTCCAGACGCTGGACCTGCGGTTCATAGATATCCTGCGGCAGATCCGAACGGATACGGCTGACCGCGTCGCGCACGTCATTGACGGCACGGTCGGTATTATAGCCGATCTTGAACTCGATCGTGGTGTTCGAATAGCCGTCGGTGATGTTGGAAGAAACGTGATCGATGCCCGTGATGTTGGACACCGCATCTTCGATCTTCTTCGTCACTTCCTGTTCAAGTTCCGACGGGGCCGCACCCGGACGCGACACGCCCACATTGACGATGGGGAAGTCGATGTCGGGATTGCCGGTGATATCCATCTTCCAGAAGGAGATCAGACCGGCCAGTGTCAGGATGATGAACAGGACGATGGGTGGTACGGGGTGGCGGATGGCAACCGCCGAGATATTGCCGCGGCTCATGTCCGGTGCCTTTCTCTAATCAGCGGTCAGTTGGCGGGAAGCGGGTTGACCTTGTCGGCCGGCGTCGGGGTGATGATCACCTTGTCGCCGGTCTTCAGGTAGCCAGCACCCGTCAGCACCACATCCTCACCCGGCTTCAGGCCGGACAGAATGGCCAGACGGTTGCCATCGCGCGGACCGGTCTGCACCTCCCGCGCCGTCACGGTGTGATGCCCCTTGTCATCCTTGGCGGCATCGACCACCACGGCCCAGCTCTTGGCATCGCGGTAGACCACGGCCTCTTCGGGCAGGACCGGTGCGCTCTGCGTGCCGGTGCGGACGCGGGCCGTCAGGAACATGCCGGGCCGGAGATACGGATCATGGGGCACATCGATCTTCACGGTGCCGATACGCGTCTTGGTATCAACCACGGGGGAGATGATGCGGATGGTCCCGATGAAGGGCTTGCCGTTGATATCAACTGCCGACAATTCTGCCGTCTGACCGACAGCCAGTTGCCGTATATCGATTTCCGGAACCTCGGCCAGCAGTTCGACACGGTCGTCGCGAATGATGCGGAACAGTTCGGTACCACCGGCGGACATGACTGCGCCAAGGCGGGCGTTACGCTTTGCGATGGTGCCATCGGTGGGTGCGCGCACCTCTGTCTGTGCCAGACGGGCAATGGCCTGGGCACGGGCTGCTTCTGCAACGCCGACGCGGGCCTTGGTGGTCAGCGCTGTTGACCGGCGGGCATCGAGGTCACGGGTGGAGATGGCGCCGGTGCGGGCCAGTTCCTCGGCACGGCGGATATTGGCCTCCGCCTCTGCGGCCAGGGCCTGCGCCTCACGCAGCGACGCCTCACGCGACAGAAGATCGGCGCGCAGCACCTTGTCATCGAAACGGGCCAGCAACTGCCCGGCCTTCACCTTGTCGCCTTCATCGACCAGAACCTCGGTGATGGCGAGGCCGGATGTCTGGGTCCCGATGGGCAGTTCATCCCAGGAAGCCAGGGAGCCGGTAACCAGCAGCTGACGCGGCACATCGCTTGCCGTCGCCTTCACCGCCGTCACGGTCAGGATGGAGGAGCTGTCCTTTTCGCCCTTCTCCGCAGCGGCGGCGGGCTTGCCATCAGCAGCCTGCTTGGGCTTGAACGCCAAATAGGCGCCGGCCCCGGCCAGCGCCACAACCACGGTGCCCAGCAATATCCACTTCAGCTTGGACGGACGCCGCCCGCCCGGCGGGGTCCAGCGCTGGCCACCCGGAAGATTGGGCCGATTATCGTTGCCATCATGGCCAGGGCGGGTGTGAAGAGGCTGCACCGTCATATCGTTCACCATCGTCGGGGCCGCGACAACGGGCGCGGCTACCGGGCGAGGGCGATCCACCGCTGCCCACCGCCCCCTGCGATGAACAACGTTCCCCCCGTCCTATTGCCGGACATTACATGCGGAAGATTGTCGCGGAAAGTCACACATGGTTTCACGCATGTAACGAATTATTGCGGCTGGGATCAAAAAGCGCACAAAGACACGTAAATTCAGCCGCCACGAAAAATATCGATGACCAGACCTGTGGTCAGCGCAGAGAATAACGTGGTTAACATGGTCGAGCTGGCGGTACGGGCCACATGGGTTTCGTAACGCTGGGCGAAGAGAAACGCGTTCATACCGCTTGGCATGCTGGCCGTCGTCACCGCAACCGCCAGGGTCAGCGGGGGCAAATCGAAAATGTAACGGCCTGAAACAAACACCGCAGCCGGCAGCATGAACAGTTTAACCATCGTCATGAACAGCGTTCGGCCAACAAGGTCAGTGACGGTCAACCCCACCAGACTGGCGCCCAGCGCGAACAGGGAACAGGGCACGGCAGCTTCACCCAGCATGCGGATCATGCCGTCGATCGGCCCAGGAATAGTCAGACCGGTGGTACCAAAGGCCAAGCCTGACAGAATGGCGATGATCACGGGGTTCTTGACCAGGGCCGCCATAGTCTGGCCCGCGATGCGCAGGGCACCACCGCCCTTGCCCGCCCTGGACGCCTCCGCCAGGACCGTTGCGATCCCGATCAGCCACGCGGCGTGCCCCGTGACCAGCAGCAGCATCTGCTGCAACCCCGCCTGCCCAAAGGCCGCCAGCATCAAGGGAACCCCAACCAGCACCGTGTTGGAGAAACACGACCCCAGCATCAGCGTGGCCGCCCCGCCAAGCGTTTCCCGATAGACCCAGCGGGCATAAAGGAAACTGGCCAGCATGATTGCGGTCAGCGCCAGATAATAGGCCGCCACCAAGTTCATCTCGTCGCCATGCGGCAGGCCCCTGGCCGCCATGGACCGGAACAGCAGACAGGGCAGCGCCAAATAGAAGATGAAATTCGAAAGTGATTTGGCGAAATCCGCCGGAAATACCGGCGGTCTGCCGACTACGAAGCCGATGGCGACCAGGCCGAAGACCGGCAGGATGATGTTGAGGATCGTATCCATGCCTCAGCCCCGCGTCATGCGCGACAAGGCAGCGATGGCGAAAAGCGACAGGATCAGCATCAGGCCGACCACCGCCACCAGTCCACCCCAGCCCCATGCGGCCCAGATAACGCCCCCACCGGCCCCAACAAGGCTGGAACCCATATAATAAGAGAAGAGGTAGAGGGATGATGACTGCGCCTTGCCGGTGGCGGGGGCCAGCGCCCCGACCCAGCCGCTGGCGATTGAATGCGCACCGAAGAAGCCGAATGTCATTAGCGCGATACCGGGGACAATGGTGTAGAGCGTGTCCGCAAGCGTCAGGGCGACACCCGCCGTCATGATCAGCACGGCCCCCACCATCACCGGTGCCCGGCCCCACCGTACCGTCAAGCGGCCCACGGTGGAGGATGACCCCATGCCCAGCAGATAGGCGCTGAAAATCAGCGCCACGACCGACTGCGGCAGGTCGAAGGGCGACAGCAGAAGACGGAAACCCATGTAATTGAAGATGGTGATGAAGCCGCCCATCAGCAGGAAACCCTGCGCGAACAGCAGCCGCAGATCGGCCCGACGCAGCGGAGCTGCCAGCGCGGTCAGCATCAGGCCCGGCCGTGCAGGCCGCCGCACAAATCCCGCCGACACCGGCAATAACCGCCAGACCGCGAAAGCGGCCAGCAACCCCATCAGTCCGATCCCGATGGTCGCCGCCTGCCAGGGCAGAAAATCGACGACGACGCCGGTAACCAGCCGCCCCGCCATGCCGCCCATCGCCGATCCCGCAATATAAAGACCCATGGCCCTGTCCAATGCGGACGGGTGCATTTCCTCCCCCAGATAGGCCATCGCCACCGCCGGCAGCCCCGCCAGCGTCACCCCGAACAGGGCACGCGCCAGCAACAGCCCGTGCCAGGACGGGATGATGGCGGTCAGCAGGGTCAACAGCGCGGAAAGGGTCAGCGATGCCACCATCACCGGCTTGCGCCCGAAAATATCGGCCAGGGCACCGGACAGCAGGAGCGAAACCGACAGGAAACCGGTGGCAAGGGAAAGAGCCAGCGCTGCCTCCGCCGGCGCCACACCGAACCCATCGGCCAGCAACGGCAGTAAAGGCTGCACATGATAGAGAAGGGCAAAGGTGGAAAAGCCCGCCGCGAACAAGGCCAGAGACACCCGGCGGAAAGCCGGGCTGCCGGTTTGGATGCCGGTCATGGCGCTGAAAGGCGGCGGGCTGGCCGTCATCACTTGTAATCGATACGGATGCGCGAGGCCGCCTCATAGGCGGTTGCCCGCGCCTCATCCGTGTCGGTGCCCCGCGCAAGGGCCACGCCCATGCGGCGATAGGGGCGCGTGGTCGGCTTGCCGAACAGGCGGACATCAACCGCCTGATCCGGACGACCCGTGAACAGGGCGTTGGCCAGACCGGTAAAGGCAAACTCCCTGGCCTCGCGGTCGGCCAGAATCACGGCGCTGGCCGAAGGGCCATAGAGTTCGACCGCCGGAATCGGCAGGCCCAGAATGGCGCGGGCATGCAGGTCGAATTCCGACAGGTTCTGCGAGGTCAGGGTGACCATACCGGTATCATGCGGGCGGGGGCTCAGTTCGGAGAAGATGACCTCATCCTTGGTCACAAAGAACTCCACCCCGAAAATGCCATGGCCACCCAGGTCGTTGACGACCTTGGCCGCCATATCCTGTGCCGACTTCAGCAGGTCGGGCCGCATGCCCATCGGCTGCCAGCTTTCCTGGTAATCACCGCGTTCCTGACGGTGACCGATGGGCGGGCAGAAGACGATGCCGTCCTTGGTCCGCACGGTCAGCAGGGTGATCTCATATTCGAACGGAATGAACTCCTCGACGATCACCTTGGCCCGGTCGCCGCGCATATTGGCCACGGCATATTTCCAGGCAGCTTCAAGCGCGCCTTCTTCCCTGACGGTGCTCTGGCCCTTGCCGGACGACGACATGACGGGCTTGATCACACAGGGCAGGCCGGTATGGGCAATGGCCGCCTTCACTTCATCAAAGCTTTCGGCATAACGGTACTTGCTGGTCCGCAGGCCGAGATCGACAGCGGCCAGTTCGCGGATACGATCACGGTTCATGGTCATCTGCGTGGCACGGGCCGACGGCACCACCGTGAAGCCTTCGCTTTCCAGTTCGGCCAGCATCTCGGTACGGATGGCTTCCACCTCCGGCACGATAAAGTCCGGCTGGTGCTTTTCCACGGCGGCGCGCAGCTTGTCGCCGTCCAGCATGGGGAAAACCTCCCGCCCGTCGGCCACCTGCATGGCCGGCGCATTATCATAGGCATCACACGCGATGACCTGCGCGCCCAGACGCTTGGCGGAAATGACAAACTCACGCCCCAACTCACCCGAGCCGAGCAGAAGGATCTTCGCCGTGAAAGGCATGGCCTACCCTTATTTCTTCCGGGCTGCCCGTCCAAAGGCGCCCCCATGGACAATGACCCTAGGGCGAAGGGTGCGGTCGCGCAACGGGGGCCGGGCGCGCGGGTGGCATGTCAAGGGCGTTATGCCTTGCCATCACGCAGGTCACGGCAGATCGCTGCCGTATTCTCATCCAGCGGGAAGCAACATTCGATGCGCAACTCGTCCAGCGTCACGTCATAGGGCGTCGCAAAGCTGGTAATGGTGGAGAAGAACTGCAGAAGTCGCCCGTCGGGATGGTGCAGCATGGTAGTCACCATCGGTGACGGCCCCGCCGCCAGGTCCCGGAAGCGCCAGCTGGCTGGCACATCGGGATAGCGCAGGCATTCATCCAGCAGCGCCTTCGCCATCCGGTCGGCCGGGTTCATCGCTACTTCCTGGTACAGATGGCGCAGCAGGTCCCCGGCAATCTCATGCCAGTTCGCCACAGCGTCGCGGAACGGGCCGGGATTGAAAATCTGCCGCATCATATTGTCGTGCAGGGCGGGCGCACCACGCGTGACGCAATCATTAACCCGCGCCGCCGCCGCATTGGCCTGAATGATGTTCCAGCGCCGGTCCAGCACGAAGGCCGGATAGGGTTCCTGTTGTGCCAGAATGGCCTCAATGGCCTGTTTCATCCCCACCAGCTTCGGCGTGCCAAGGCCGGTTTCCCGGAAGATCGGGGCGAAGCCGCCGGCCACAAGCAAGCCATTACGTTCACGCAGCGGCATTTCCAGGGCGTCCGCTAGCCGCATCAGCACTTCGCGAGAGGGCTGCGCCTTTCCGGTTTCGATATAGGACAGGTGCCGGGCGGAAATGTCCGCATCCAAGGCCAGATCCAGTTGGCTCAACCGTCGCGCCGCCCGCCATTCGCGCAGCATGACGCCCAGGCTGGCATTGGACGGAAAGATGACGGGGTGGGATTGCGTCTGTGGCTTGATCATGGGGAGCAGCGTAAGGGCTGAATGCAGCCCAGGACAATAACCTCCCAGGTCATATCGCCATGATCGGGGGCGTCATTGAGGGCATGACCCCTGCTCGGCATTGCTTGTGGCCTGTCCACCAGAACTGTGAGCCCTGCCATGAACCGCCGTTCCTTCGCCCTGTCCAGCCTGGGTCTGCTGGCCGCTACCGCCCTGCCGGTGCGTCATGTCCTTGCCAGCCCCGCTATACAAGCGGTCGAAGCCCTTGATGCCAGAGCCTTTAATGCCGCCCGCCGGTTTTTGAAAACCGGCTTCGGCGACATTGCGTATGTGGAGCGGGGCCAGGGTCCTGCCGCCCTGTTCCTGCACGGATTTCCGTTGAACGGATTTCAGTGGCGCGGACAGCTGGAGCGTCTGTCACCCTGGCGCCGCTGTCTGGCCCCGGATTTCATGGGCCTTGGCTACACCAAGGTGCGGGCCGGCCAAAGTCTGGCACCGGCGGCACAGGCCGACATGCTGGCCGCCTTCCTGGACGGGTTGGGCGAGCGCTATGTCGATATCGTCGCCAATGACAGCGGCGTCGCCGTGGCCCAGCTTTTCCTGGTGAAATATCCGGATCGGGTGCGCAGTCTGTTGCTGACCAATGGCGACACCGAAATTGATTGCCCCCCACCCGCCTTGCTGCCCGTGATTGAACGGGCCAAGGCCGGCGCTTTCGCCCGCGAATGGCTGGCCCCCGATCTGGCCGATCATGACCGCGCCCGTTCCAAGATCGGCCTGGGTGGCCAGACCTTTACCTATCCGGCCCGGATGGAGGATGCCACGATCGACATGTATCTGGCCCCCTTGGTCGCCAACCAGAACCTGACCAATGGCTACGCCTTGGCCCTGGAAGCCAATTCCCTGGCCGGGACCGAGGCTGTATTGCGCCAGAAAGGACAGCCCGTCCGCATCATCTGGGGCACTGGTGATCCGATTTTCACACCCAAGGCACCCGCCTATCTGAACGCCCTGTTCCCGAACGCCATGGGCGTGAGGGAGATACCCGGCGGGATGCTGTTCTTCCCGGAGGAGTTTCCCGACACGATCGCCGAAGAGGCCAAGCGCCTGTGGGGCATCGCCTGACATTATCTCTAACCATCTGAAAGGGCTGATAAAGCCCGTGCGGACCTGCTGGTCCGCGCGGGCTTTCTTTGTGCCCCCGATATTTCTGCATGGCTGCCGAGGCGGCCCATGCCTTGCTTATAGTAAGCATGCTTATATTATGTATGCCTATGAGCAACCTTGATCCCACTCCCCCATTCGGCGCCTCCCTGGCGGATACGGCCCGGCTGCTGCGCAAGCGCTTTGACCAGCGGCTGCGCTTCACTGGCAGCACGCGCGCCCAATGGCACGCCATCTTCAAGATCTCCAAACAGGAGGGGATGAAGCAGGCGGAGCTGGCCGAGGCGCTGGATGTGGAACCGATCACGCTGACCCGCCTTCTGGACCGGATGGAGGAAGGCGGCTGGGTACAGCGTCAGCCCGACCCGACCGACCGCCGCGCCCGGCTACTGTTCCTTACGGAAAAGGCGCGGGAGGCGCTGGCCCCCATGCGGTTGGTGGTTGACGAGATTTATGAGGAAGCGCTGGCCGGCCTGGACAAGGCGGAGCGTGAACAACTGATGCATCTGCTGTCGCGGGTGCGGACCAACCTTTCCAAAGGTGAAAATCATGAGTGACACGGCAAAGCGCCCCCTGCCCGCTTGGCGCCGACTGGCGCTGGGCCTGGCCCTGCCGGTCGTGCTGGCGGGTACCGGCGCCTATGTCTGGGCCACCGGTGGCCGCTATGTCAGCACAGACAATGCCTATGTGAAGCAGGACAAGGTGGCCGTGGCACCAGAGGTGCAGGGTCTGGTCACCGCCGTGCATGTGGCGGAAAGCATGCCGGTGAAGCGTGGCGACGTGCTGTTCGAGATTGACGCCCAGCCCTACCGCATCGCCCTGGCCCAGTCCGAAGCCGCCATCGCGACCGCCCGGCTGAATGTCGAGCGCATGCGTGCCGACCTGTCGCAGAAGCGGGCCGAACTGGCAGAAGCCGAACAGGAGCTGGAGTTCCGGCAGCGCGACCACGACCGGCAGGCCAGCCTCGCCCGCAACGGCTATGCCGCCCTGGCCAAACTGGATGAGGCGCGCAATCAGCTCCGCGCCGCCGAACAGGGTGTTGCCAAGGCCCGGCAGGGTGTGGCGGCCGCCCTGGCCGACCTTGGCGGTGACCCTGCCATCGCCACCGACAGCCACCCGACCGTGATGCAGGCTCTGGCCGCGCGTGACCGGGCCACCCTGGATCTGGAGCGCACTCTGGTCCACGCGCCTGCCGACGGCATCGCGAGCCAGACGGATCGGCTGCGTGTGGGACAGTTCGCCCTGCCCGGCATGTCGATGTTGAGCGTGGTGGAAACCCAGGCCACCTATGTGGAAGCCAATGTCAAGGAAACCGACCTGACCAACATGAAGCCGGGTCAGACCGCGACCATAGAACTGGATGCCTATCCGGGCCGGACCCTGACGGCAAAGGTCGTCAGCATCGGTGCCGGCACGGGGTCGGAATTCTCCGTCCTGCCCGCACAGAACGCGACAGGCAACTGGGTGAAGGTGGTGCAGCGCGTGCCCGTCCGTCTGCAACTGGCAGAGGGGCAGCAGGTACCGCTGCGTGCCGGCCTGTCCGCCAATGTCGATATCGATACCGGCCATAGCCGCGGCCTGCCCGGCTTTGCCACCGCACAGGCGGCGGCCCGGTAACGCGGGGGATCCGCCATGACCGACACAGCCACCATTAAAAAGGGCCCCCTGACTGTCGCCATCATGATGGCGACGATCATGCAGGTACTGGACACAACCATCGCCAATGTCGCCCTGCCCAGCATGCAGGGCAGCCTGGGAGCCGCACAGGATAGCATTACCTGGGTGCTGACCTCCTATATCGTTGCGTCTGCCATCATGACGCCGATGACCGGATGGCTGACCGACCGGATCGGGCTGAAACAGCTTTTCCTGATCTCCGTGGTCGGCTTCACGGCTGCCTCCATGCTGTGCGGCACCGCCGGCAGCCTGACGGAAATGGTCATCTGGCGGCTGCTGCAGGGCGTGTTCGGTGCCGCCCTTGTGCCCCTGTCACAGACGGTGCTGCTGAACATCAATCCGCCCGACCGACATGGACAGGCCATGGCCATGTGGGGGGCGGGTGTCATGGTTGGCCCCGTCATCGGCCCTACCCTGGGTGGCTGGCTGACCGAAAGCCTGAACTGGCGCTGGGTTTTTTACATCAACGTGCCCATCGGCATCATGGCCTTCCTGGGCATCCTGGCTTGGCTGCCCAAGGCGCCGACGCGGCAGCGGGGGTTTGATTTCGTCGGCTTCGCGCTGCTGTCCATCGGTGTGGGCACGTTGCAGCTGATGTTGGACCGGGGCGAACAGCTGGACTGGTTCGCCTCTCCCGAAATCTGGCTGGAACTGGGTGTGGCGGTATCGGCGTTCTGGGGTTTCAGTGTGCATATGATGACGACGGAAAAGCCGTTTCTGCCGCCACATCTGCTGCGCGACCGCAACCTGCTGCTGGGGCTGGTCTTCATCTTCATTATCGGCATCGTCGTCCTGGCCGCCATGGCCCTGCTGCCACCGATGCTGCAACGGTTGATGGGCTATCCCACCATCACTACGGGCATGGTGATGGCGCCGCGCGGCGTGGGCGTAATGATCTCCATGCTGATGGTCGGACGGCTGATGCGGGTGGTGGATCCGCGGCTGCTGATCCTGACGGGTCTTTGCGTCACCGGCTGGTCACTGCATATGATGACGGGCTTCACCATCGTGATGGATTCGAGCCCCATCATCCTGTCCGGTGTGATCCAGGGTTTGGGGATCGGCATGGTGTTCGTGCCACTGTCGACCATGGCCTTTGCGACCCTGGCCCCCGCCGACCGGCCCGATGCCGCCGGCCTGTTCAGTCTGGTACGCAACATGGGCAACAGCCTGGGCGTGTCGGTTGTGACGGCGGCGCTGGCGCATTTCACCCAGGTCAACCATGCCGAACTGTCCGCCCATATCAGCCCTTTCAACACCAACATTGACGGGCCGATCAGCATGGTAGGACAGGCCGCCCCGGAAGTGCTGGCCGCTGCCGACCTGATGGTGAACCGGCAGGCAGCGATGATCGCCTATCTCAATGATTTCCATATGATGATGCTGGTCACGCTGGCGGCGATTCCGCTATTGCTGCTGCTGCGCAAGCCGAAGGCGACCGCCGCAGTGGACAAGCATGCCGCCGTGATGGAATGACCGCACCGCGCCGGCTGCACTTTTCATTCGCATGCAGGTTGCATTACTGTGGTCGCATCTGAAGAGGTGACGGTATGAGCGACGCGATCCGGCAAATCAGGGCACGCGCCCGCCGCAAGGCGGCGGGGCTGGTGCGGCTTGAATTCTGGGTGCCGGCCACACGCCGGGACGATGTGCGGGCCGCCGTGGCGGCTGTCCTGGCCGATGAACAGGCCGACGACGTAGCGTCGATGGCAGAGGTGCCGGACGCCACGACCGGTGGTGCCGACAATGTCCCGGTTGTGCAGCGGCGTCAGCGGTTGATGACCGATATTGACGGTCTGCTGGACTGATCAGCGGCGCGCCGGCCCCGGTGCCGTCAGCGGCAGTTGCGACGATTGCAGCGAGGTTGACAATCCCAGATCGCGCAGCATCACCGCCAATGTTCCATCCGACGCCAATGACTGGATGGCAAGGTTCATTTCGGGCACGGTCACTGGACTGGCGGGACTAACCAGACACACGCGGTCACGCGCGGCAACCGGGATAAAATCCGGTCTGGCGACCATTGCCAGGGCCTCGTCACGCGATACAGCCAGACGCCATGTCGCCAGCGGCAGGATAACCGCATCCAGGCGCCCGCCCTGCAGCTTGCGCAGATTGCCATCGGCATTGCGCGCATCGATACGTTCCGCCTTTCCACTGCTGAACAGCGCTTCGACGGCAGCAGGGTAGAGAAAACCCAACACCGTCCCCACCCGCGCGCCCAGCAGCGAGTCTATTGCCGCCGGACCGCGCAATCCGGCGGACAGCAGCACGATGTCGTGATCAGTGAAGAATGACTGGGTGAAACGGTCGGGCGCGAAGGCCGGATAATAGGGCTGTGCCGCCAGACAATAGGCATCGACGCTGCCAGTAGAGATTTCAGCAGCGATACGATTACGCGGCACGAAGCGGAACGCGGCATCCAGACCCAGCCGTGAGGCCAGCGCCCGGCCAAACTCCAGTGCGAACCCGCCCTTCAACTGCCCATTTTCGACAATGGCGAACGGTGCCTCGTTATGGTCACCAAAGGCAAATGTCAGGGGACGGGCCATGGCTGGGATGGATATCATGATAACGGCCAGAAGGGCCGCCAATCGCCACCACATTCCGCTGAAACGACCGGTCATCCCGGTTCCCCCTTAACCCACGGGATATGTTCCGTTCACATATCGCAGGTTTAAGGATTTTTTAATAAATTTTTTGTGGTTAATGCGAAATATTGCAACCTTGAAACAAAAGGTCACATGCCGGGCTGGGCATGTGACCTGAAGGCTTGGAATCTGGTTAAAGCCTCGACTTATTCGAGGAAGACAGCTTGTCAAGCCAGCCCATGAGCACCGCCGAAACCACAAAGGTCAGGTGGATGATGACCAGCCACATCAGCTTGTCATTCGTTACCTTGTCGGCATCCATGAAGCTTTTCAGCAGATGGATGGACGAAATGGCCACGATGGAGGCGGCGACCTTAACTTTCAGCGTGCCGCTATCCAGCTTGCCCAGCCAAGACAGCTTCTCATCATTCTCATCCAACTCAATCCGGGAGACGAAATTTTCATACCCACTGATCATCACCATGATCACAAGACTGCCCACAAGGACCAGATCAACCAGCGTCAGGGCCGCCAGGATCAGATCAGCCTCGCTTTCCCCATAAAGGGCGTAACCAAACAGGTCTACCAGTTCCACGCCGAACCGGACCGTGAACGCGATCAAGACAAGGGCGAGACACAGATACATCGGCACCAGCAGCCAGCGGCATGCGTAGAGAGTGCGCTCAATATAGCGTTCGATCACGGGGCTTTCTCCATCGGGTCGGGCGTGGCCAGCAGATGCCCGAGCGCAGGGCCTCTGTCAACCGCATCGGCATTGCCTAATTTTTACGCGCTCCAATCAGGCAGGTTGCCCGCAACTGCGCCATATGCTGGCGATCCATCCAGCGATTCTGGCGATTTATGGCTGGCACGAACCTTGCTGCTATGCAGCGTATTAAAGGTGGCTAGGGTTCCGGCCGTGGATGACACGGGTGTCTGGTCCGAGAGCTGCCGCCAGACACGGCCTATCGGCCCCGTCTGGTACACGGCGGGACAAAAGCCCGGGAGATCGAGGTGGGTTGGCGCCCCCTTACGGTCTCCGCCAACCCCCAAACCGGTTTGGAACGATAGGGGTTGGATGATGAAGACGCGCCGCTTCCTTGGAAAATTGACCGCCGGCCTGGTTGCCGCCTCGCTGCTCTCCCTTCCCGCCTATGCGGCGCCGAAGAAGGACTTCAAGCTGGCCTGGTCCATCTATGTCGGCTGGATGCCGTGGCAGTATGCCGCCGACCAAGGCATCGTGAAGAAATGGGCCGACAAGTACGGCATCAAGATCGAGGTGGTGCAGTTCAACGATTATGTTGAAAGCATCAACCAATACACCGCCGGCGCCTTCGACGCCGTCACTGTCACCAACATGGACGCCCTGTCCATCCCCGCCGCCGGTGGCGTCGACACCACCGCCGTCATCGTGGGCGATTTCTCCAACGGCAATGACGCCGTCATCCTGAAGGGCAAGGATAAGCTGGCCGACATCAAGGGCCAGAAGGTCAATCTGGTGGAATATTCGGTCAGCCATTATCTGCTGACCCGCGCGCTGGAAAGCGTGAAGCTGACGGAAAAGAAGGATGTCAGCGTCGTTTCCACCTCCGACGCCGACATGGTCGCTGCATGGTCCACCGCGGATGTCACGGCAGTGGTCACCTGGAACCCTCTGGTCGCCGAGATCCTGGCCACGCCGGGTGCGAAGAAGGTGTTCGACAGCAGCCAGATCCCTGGCGAAATCATCGACCTGACCGTCGCGAACACTGATGTGCTGAAGGACAATCCGGCCTTCGGCAAGGCGCTGGCCGGCATCTGGTATGAGACCATGGCCCTGATGTCCGCCGACACCCCCGCGGGTGTAGCCGCCCGCACCGCCATGGGCAAGGCGTCAGGCACCGATCTGGCAGGCTTTGAGGCGCAGTTGAAGGCCACCCGCATGTTCTACAAGCCTGCCGACGCGCTGGGCTTTGTGCGCGGGGCCGAACCGAAGGCCACCATGCAGAAGGTGGCGGGCTTCCTGTTCGACCACGGCCTGCTGGGCAACGGTGCACCGTCGGCAGAAGCCGTGGGGATCGAGTTCCCGGGCGGTGTCACCTACGGCAATGCCAAGTTCGTGAAGCTCCGCTTCACCGACACGTACATGGCGGCGGCAGCAGACGGGAAGCTGTAAGCGGCGGCGGCAGCAATCTCTCACCTTTCATTTGCTTCCCCCGCGAAAGCGGGGGTCCAGGGTCACAGGCACGACGGCCCCTGTATCCCCGCTTTCGCGGGGAAGGCAGCGAGAGACAGCGTGACAAACGCCCAACCACGGGACCCCGCCCATGCGTCTGATCAACAAGCGACCCGATCGAACAAGCTGGATGCTTCTGGCAGCCCTGCCCTTTCTGGCGGTTCTGATTGCCTATGCGTTGGGGTCGGCGGTGCGGCTGGCCGAAAACCCGGCGGACAAGTTGCTGCCGGGTTTGACCGCCTTTGCCGATGCCATCGACCGCATGGCGTTTACCGCCGACAAGCGCACGGGCGATGTCCTGCTGTGGCTGGATACCGGCGCCTCGCTGGCCCGGCTGGCGGTGGGCATCGCCATCGCGGCGGCGGGTGGATTGCTGGTTGGGTTGTCCGCCGGTCTGCTGCCCTATGTCCGCGCCACCCTGTCCCCGTTTGTTACGGTGGTGTCGATGGTGCCGCCGCTGGCCGTGCTGCCTATCCTGTTCATCATGGTGGGGCTGGGAGAGGCATCCAAGATCACCCTGATCGTGGTCGGGGTCCTTCCCTGCCTGATCCGCGACCTGATGCTGAAGATCGACGATCTGCCACGACAGCAATTGATCAAGGCGCAGACGCTGGGGGCCAATAGCTGGACCATCGCCATCCGCGTGGTGCTGCCACAGATATTGCCGCGCCTGATCGACAGCATCCGCCTGAACCTTGGGCCCGCCTGGCTGTTCCTGATCTCGGCAGAGGCGATTGCCAGTGAAAGCGGCCTTGGTTACCGCATCTTCCTGGTGCGCCGCTATCTGGCCATGGATGTGATCCTGCCCTATGTCGCCTGGATCACTCTGCTGTGCTTCCTGATGGATCTGGGCTTGCGGGTGCTGCAACGCCGCGCCTTCCCGTGGTTTGAGGATGCGAGGGCCGGGGCATGACACAGATTTCCGTTCGCAATGTCTGGAAGGAATATGGCGAGCAGGTGGTTCTGGAACAGATCAATCTGGAAATCGCCCCGCGTTCCTTCGTGGCCCTGGTCGGCCCGTCCGGCTGTGGCAAAACCACCTTTCTGCGCATGCTGCTGTCACAGGAAACGCCGACCAAGGGCGAAATCCTGATTGACGGCTTACCCATCTCGCCCGAACCCGGCCCTGACCGGGGCGTGGTGTTCCAACGTTATTCCGTTTTCCCGCACCTGACGGTGCTGGGCAATGTGTTGCTGGGGGCAGAACTGAAGGGCGGCGGCGTGTTGGGTCGCCTGTTCGGTGCCGCCCGGCGTCAGGCCAGGGATGAGGCGGCCCGGCTGCTGGATGCGGTCGGCCTGAGCCACGCGCTGGATAAGTACCCAGCCCAACTCTCCGGCGGCATGCAGCAGCGGCTGGCCCTGGCCCAAGCCTTGATTGCCAAGCCCAAGGTGCTGCTGCTCGATGAACCGTTCGGCGCGCTGGACCCCGGTATCCGGGGCGATGTGCATAAGCTGATGCGCAAACTGTGGCACGAACATCCGATGAGCGTCGTCATGGTCACCCATGACCTGTCGGAAGCCTTCCACCTGGGCACCCGCGTCATAGCCTTTGACCGCCGCCGTAACCTGCCGGAAGAACGGCTGCGCTATGGTGCCAGCATCACCAACGATATCGAGGTCTGGCCCCGCCGCGTGGCGGGCAATCCAGGCTCCGGCACAGACCCCAATCCGCCCCGCCGGGACGACCCGGCCACTGTCGACGGGCAACCGGACCGGGACGACCCGACCGACGCCGCGTGAGGAGGGAGCATCATGCCCCGCCAGACCCTAGAACAGATCGCCGCCAACCGCGCCCGTTACCTGGAACTGAAATCCGCCGGTGCCGGCCATGCGCCGCTGGTCCTGCCGCCGCCAAGCCCGCGTGACATGGCTCGGCCCAGCGCCGACAGCATCATTCTGTCCGAGAGCCTGCCCGGCGGCTGGTACTGGACCGGGGTGATCCGGCGCCGGCAGGTGCTGCGCATCACCAATCCGGGGGCGACGCCGGGCGTGTCGCTGCTGGCCTGGAATCTGGCCGACCCGTCGGAACGGTACAACCACGCCGACACGATTAAGATTCAGTGGACGGCTGACCTGCGGAAGGGCCGGGTCCTGTTCTCCGACATGGGCCGGGTGCTGCTGTCCATTGTGGAGGATAGTTGCGGGCGGCATGACACAGTGATCGGCGGGTCCACCCCGGCCTCTGTCACCCGTACCTATGGCCCCGACAGCGGGGTGCGCAACGCGCGGGATAATTTCATCCTGGCAGCTGGCAAACATGGGCTGACACAGCGGGATATCCCGCCCTGCATCACCTTTTTCGCCCCCGCCAGTGTAAGTGCGGACGGCACCTTCGCCTTTGATGCCAGCGCCGTGACGCCCGGTGATTTCGTGTCGCTGCGCGCCGAAATGGATCTGATCCTGGCCATCTCCAATACCCCCCACCCGCTGGCCCCCAAGGTTGAGCCGGCGCCAGTAGCGTTGACCATCCACACGGCCCCCGCACCAGCCACGGATGATCTGTGCCGCACCGCCACGGCAGAAGCTGTGCGCGGTTTCGTCAATACTGATGCCTATCTGTCGGCCTGAACCGGGGGAGGGAAGAGATCATGAGCAACAGCACATTCACCCCCGTCCTGTCCAACCGCGACATGGCCACCGCCATCCATGACGAGGTGATCCCGGCGGAACATCCCTGGTCCGGCATCGTGCGCAAGGGCCAGGTCTTCCGCATCATCGACAGCAAGGGCTGTCAGGCCGTCGACACCCTGTTCTATAGCCTGGCCGACCATACCGAGCGTTACAGCGCGCAGGATACGGTGCTGGCCCAGGGCACGCCCTATATCGGGCCGGGATCAGTGCTTTATTCCAATCGGGGCAACCCGTTGGCCACCGTGATTGCCGATACCAGCGGCAGCCATGATACATCCGCCGGGGCGTGTAGTTGCGAAAGCAACACTGTGCGCTTTGGTCATCAGACCAAATACATGCATGCCTGTCGGGAAAACTTCCTGATTGCCGTGTCGCGCCATGGCATGGGCAAGCGCGATATCGTGCCCAACATCAATTTCTTCATGAATGTGCCCATAGACGCCGACGGCACGCTGGCCATTGCCGATGGCGTGTCATCGGGCGGGGATTATGTGGAAATGGTGGCGCATCAGGATTTGCTCTGCGTCATCTCCAACTGTCCCCAGGTGAACAATCCCTGCAACGGTTTCGACCCCACGCCCATCCGGGTGCTGGTCTGGGCTGCCTGACGCCAAAGGGGATATGTGATGTTCACCAAGGTCCTGATCGCCAATCGTGGCGAGATCTGCGCACGGGTGGTCAAAACCCTGCGGCGCATGGGTATCGCGTCTGTCGCCGTCTATTCCGACGCCGACCGTTTCACCCTGCCGGTCCTGTCGGCGGACGAGGCCGTGCACATCGGCCCCGCGCCCGCCAAGCAATCCTATTTGGATATTGATGCCGTCATCGCCGCCTGCAAGGCGACGGGGGCGCAGGCTGTTCACCCCGGCTATGGCTTCCTGTCGGAAAATGCCCGGTTCGTGGAACGGCTGAATGAAGCGGGCATCACCTTCATCGGCCCGCGTGTGGAACATCTGCAAGGTTTCGGCCTGAAGCACACGGCCCGCGCCCTGGCCAAGGCGGCAGGCGTACCGCTGCTGCCCGGCACCGACATTCTGGACAGCGTGGAACAGGCGCAGGTGGCGGCCGCCGAAATCGGCTTCCCCGTTATGCTGAAAAGTACCGCGGGCGGCGGTGGCATCGGCATGCAGCTTTGCCATTCCGCCGAGGAGCTGGCCGCCAAATTCGCCGCCGTACAGCGCATGGCCACCAGCAGCTTTGGCGATGCGCGCGTCTATCTTGAACGGTTCGTGGCCGAGGCGCGGCATGTCGAGGTGCAGATTTTCGGCGATGGCAAGGGCGGGGTCGTGGCGCTGGGGGAGCGCGACTGCTCCCTGCAACGCCGTAACCAGAAGGTGGTGGAAGAAACGCCCGCCCCCGGCCTGCCTGATCCGGTGCGCATGCACCTGCGCGATGCCGCCATCGCCCTGGGCCAGTCAGTCAAGTACGCATCCGCTGGCACGGTTGAGTTCATCTATGACGTGGCCCGCGCCCGGGTCTATTTCCTGGAGGTGAATACCCGGCTGCAGGTCGAACATCCGGTGACAGAGGCCGTGTTCGGCGTCGATCTGGTGGAATGGATGGTGCGGCAGGCCGCCGGTGATTTCACCCTGCCCTCCCAGGAAAGCCTGATCCCGCATGGGGCCGCGATTGAGGTCCGGCTTTATGCCGAAAATGCCGCCGCCGATTTCCGCCCGTCCACCGGTCTGTTGACAGAGGTGACCTTCCCCACCGACATCCGTGTCGATGGCTGGATGGCGACCGGCACGGAGGTGACGGCCAATTACGACCCGATGCTGGCCAAGCTGATCGTGCATGCGGATACGCGTGATGCGGCGATTGACAAGCTGTCAGCCGCCCTGGCCGCCAGCCGCGTGGCGGGGATTGAAACCAACCTGTCCTATCTGGCCGCCATCATCGGGTCGGATGTGTTCCGCCAGGGGAAGGTCGCCACATCGGTGCTGAAGGATTTCGCCTTCACCCCGGCCACGATTGAGGTGCTGGCCCCCGGTGCCCAGACCTCCATCCAGGATTGGCCGGGGCGGCTGGGATATTGGGATGTGGGGGTGCCGCCATCGGGGCCGATGGATGATAAATCCTTCCGTCTGGCCAACCGGCTGCTGGGCAATGCAGATGGTACGGCGGCGCTGGAATGCACCCTGACCGGACCCACCCTGCGCTTCAATACCGATACCACCATCGCTCTGACGGGTGCCATCATGGCGGCCACCCTGGACGGTGCGCCCGTAGCCCACGGCACGCCGGTCACCGTCAAGGCCGGGCAGACCCTGGCGCTGGGCCGCATCCAGGGGGCGGGACAGCGTACCTATCTGGCCGTGGCCGGTGGCTTTGATGCGCCGACATATCTGGGCTCCAAGGCCACCTTCTCGCTCGGCCGCTTTGGCGGTCACGCCACCGGTTGCCTGAAGGCGGGTGACACGCTGACGCTGGCGGGGCTGCCGGTGGGTCCGGCGGAAGTGCCTGCTCTGCCCGTTCTGTCCAACGATTGGCAATTGTCCGTCCATTATGGACCGCACGGCGCGCCTGACTTTTTTCAGGAAGACGACATCGCCGACCTGTTCGCCGCGACCTATGAGGTGCATTTCAATTCCGCCCGTACCGGCGTCCGCCTGATCGGTCCCCGCCCGAAATGGGCGCGGGCGGATGGGGGGGAGGCGGGGCTGCACCCTTCCAACATCCATGACAATGCCTATGCCATCGGGGCCGTGGACTTTACCGGTGACATGCCCATCATTCTTGGCCCCGATGGCCCCAGTCTGGGCGGGTTCGTCTGCCCCGTGGTCGTCACCAAGGATGATCTGTGGAAGGTCGGGCAGTTGCGGCCCGGCGATAAGGTTCGGTTTGTGCCGGTATCCGTGACGCCCAGCGCCCCCGCCATCATCACCCACGCCACCCTCCCCTCCCCCATCCTGTCGCGGATCGACGGGCCGGTGCTCGTCGTCTATCGCCGGGCGGGGGATGATTATCTGTTGGTCGAATACGGGCCGATGGCGCTGGATCTGGGCCTGCGGCTGCGCGTGCATCTGCTGGTCACGGCGCTCCGCGCCCGCGCCCTACCCGGCATCATCGACCTGACACCGGGCATCCGCTCTCTCCAGGTTCATTACGATAGCGGAACGTTAAAGCTATCCACGCTGTTGCGTGTGCTGGCGGAGATCGAGGCGGGCCTGGGCAGCATCGAACAGGCCAAGGTGCCCAGCCGCATCGTGCATCTGCCCCTATCCTGGAACGATCCCCAGGTCCGGCTGGCCATGACCAAGTATCAGGAACTGGTGCGGGCCGACGCCCCCTGGTGCCCGGACAATATCGAGTTTATCCGCCGTATCAATGGGTTGGACAGCCAGGAGGATGTGAAGCGCATTGTCTTCGACGCCTCCTACCTTGTCTATGGATTGGGTGACGTCTATCTGGGCGCGCCGGTAGCCACGCCGCTGGACCCGCGCCACCGGCTGGTGACCACCAAATATAATCCCGCCCGCACCTGGACCCCGGAAAATGCCGTGGGCATCGGCGGAGCCTATATGTGCATCTATGGTATGGAGGGGCCGGGCGGATACCAATTGTTTGGCCGCACCATTCAGGTGTGGAATTCCTGGCGCAACACCCCGCCTTTCCAGCAGGGTAGCCCCTGGCTGCTGCGCTTCTTTGACCAAATTCGTTTCTTCCCCGTAACGGAACAGGAATTGGCGGAAGCGCGCGAGGCCTTCCCCCATGGCCGATATCCGGTGCGGATCGAGGAAACCACCCTGGATTATGCCGCGCACCTGGGCTTTCAGGCTGAGAATGCCGCCAGCATCGACGCCTTCAAAACCCGCCAGCAGGCGGCGTTCGAGGCCGAGCGGGAAGATTGGAAGGCTCGTGGCCTGGACAGTTTCGTCAGCGACGATGGCGGCCCGGTGGCCGACAATACCAGCATGCCCGATGGTTGTTCCGGTGTCGAAACGGGTGTAACGGGCAATGTGTGGAAGGTGATGGTGGAGCCGGGCCAGGTGGTGGCCGCCGGTGACACCATCCTGATCCTGGAAAGCATGAAGATGGAGATGGAGGTCAAGGCCGCCAGTGCGGGCCGGGTGCGGGAAATCACCGTGAAGCCGGGCCGTACCGTCAATGCCGGACAGACCGTCGCCATCCTGGAGGATATTGTCTGATGCTACCCGAAAAACTGACCATCCAGGCCCTGACCGAGCTTTATCGCAGCGGGGCCAGCAACCCGGTGGCGGTGATAGAGGCGGTGCTGGCACGTCTGGCCGCCAACCCCGACCCCGCCGCCTGGATCAACACGGTGCCCGCCGATCAGTTGCGCGCCGAGGCAGCGGCGCTGACGGCGGGTGGATACGATCCGTCAAAGCCGCTCTGGGGTATCCCCTTCGCCGCGAAAGATAACATCGACGCCGTCGGCCTGCTCACCACCGCCGCCTGCCCTGCCTTTGCCTTCACGCCCGCATCCGACAGTACGGTGGTGGCCAGGCTGCGCGCCGCCGGGGCCATCCTGGTGGGCAAGACCAACCTTGATCAGTTCGCCACGGGCCTGAACGGCACGCGCAGCCCCTATGGGGCCCCGCGCTGTGTGTTCAACAGCGACTATATCTCTGGTGGGTCCAGTTCCGGGTCGGCGGTGGTGGTGGCGCACGGGCAGGTGGCCTTCGCGCTGGGCACCGACACGGCGGGATCGGGCCGGGTGCCTGCCGCCTTCAACGATCTGGTGGGGATCAAGCCCAGCAAGGGCCTGCTGTCCACCAGCGGTCTGGTGCCCGCTTGCCGCTCGCAGGATTGCATCACGGTTCTGGCCCATGATGTGGCCGATGGCGATCTGGTCCGCCGCGTGGCGGAAGGGTTTGATGCCGCCGACCCTTTCTCCCGCCCGGTCCAGACCCGCCCCTTGCGCCTGTCTGGCTTCCGCTTTGGCGTGCTGACGGGGGCGGAGAAGGAGTTCTTGGGCGATCACGCGGCAGCGGCGCTGTATGACGCATCGGTGGAACGGTTGATGTCCCTGGGCGGCACTGCGGTGCCGTTTGATTACAAGCCGCTGCGCGAATGCGCCCATCTGCTTTATGGCGGCCCCTGGGTGGCCGAGCGGCTGGCCGCGATTGAGGAGTTTTTTGAGGGTCAGGCCGATGCCATGGATCCGACCGTGCGCGCCATCATCGCGGGGGCCGAGGGCAAGACAGCGGTGGAGGCCTTTGTCGGCCAGTATTCGCTGGCCTTCTATACCCAGGAAATCGCCCGTATCTGGTCCGAGCTGGACCTGCTGCTGCTGCCCACCACACCGACAATCTATTCGGTGGCAGACATGCTGGCTGATCCCGTGCGCCTGAACAGCAATCTGGGCCGCTACACCAATTTTGTGAACCTGCTGGACTGTGCCGCCGTGGCCGTGCCCGCCGGGTTCCGCCCCAATGGCCTGCCCTTCGGCGTCACGCTGATCGGGCCGGCCTTCACCGATCATGGCTTGGCCGTGCTGGCCAGCCGCCTGCATGGCAAGGGAGAGATCATGCCGACCGCACCCGCCGACTGGCTGCCCATCGTGGTGGTCGGTGCCCATCTGTCAGGCATGCCGCTGAACCAGGAGCTGACCAGCGTCGGCGGGATCAAGCTGGGCGATGTCCGCACCGCGCCGGATTACCGCTTCTATGCCCTGGCCGGGACGGTCCCGCCGAAGCCCGGTCTGGTGCGCGAGCCGGGCTTTGCGGGGCCGGGCATCGTGGCAGAGGAATGGGCCCTGCCGCCCGCCGCCTTCGGCCAATTCGTCGCCCGCATCCCCGCCCCGCTGGGCGTAGGCAAGGTGGCGCTGGATGATGGACGGCAGGTCACCTGCTTCCTGTGCGAAAGCCACGCCCTGGCCGGTGCCACCGACATCACCGAATTCGGGGGCTGGCGGGCCTATCGCGCCAGCCTGGGATAGGTCGCCGCCAGATACCCGCAAAATCTGCGGCAATCTTGTCCGCTGTCTCTTCGCTATATCCTGTCCCCGGCACGGGCCATGCTGGCCTCAACGGCGGCATCTGACCGCCGCGTGGATGGGGACAGGAAACATGGCCAAGACAAACGCGTGGAATGCCGCCTATATGGCGGGGCTGCTGACCGGCATCGCGGTGCTGCCCGTTTGGGCGCAGGAGACGGGCCAGGGCGATACGTTGGCCCTGGAAGAAATTGTGGTGACGGCCCGGCGGTCGGCGGAGCGGCTGCAGGATGCACCCGTGGCCGTAACGGCCCTGTCGGCGGATGCGCTGAACCGACTGGGCGCGTCCGACCTGGGCGACCTGCAGGCCGCCGTGCCCAACCTGACCCTGCATGAGGGCGATGCGTCCAACGCCGTCGTCTATATCCGCGGCGTGGGGCAGATCGACAGCCTGGCCTTTGCCGATCCCGGTGTCGGCATCTATCTGGATGATGTCTATCTGGGCCGTGCCCAGGGCGCCTTCCTGGATGTGTTCGATACGGAGCGGGTGGAGGTGCTGCGCGGTCCGCAGGGCACGCTCTATGGCCGCAATACCATTGGCGGCGCTGTCAAATTCGTCTCCAAACAGCCCGACGACCGCACCGCCGCCAGTGTCGAGGCCACGATCGGCGACTATGACCGCCGCGACGTGAAGGCCTCCGTCCGGGGTCCCTTGATCCCTGAAAAACTGGCCGGCAGTGCCGCCGTGGCCTACCTGTCGCGCGATGGCTACGCGAAGAACTCGGTGGGCGGCAAGGATGATGGCGATCAGGAGACCTTCGCCTGGCGTCTGGGCCTGAAGGCCACGCCCAATGACCGGCTGACCATCAGCCTGTCCGCCGATGGTTCCGATGACCGGCCCGACACGTCGCGGACCCCGGCCCGCGCCACCGCCGTCTTCGGCACCCCGCCCAATGCCGACCCGTTCAAGGTCGATGCCGATTTCAACGGGTTGAACAAGCTGTCGGTGCGCGGTGTCGCCGCCCATATCGACTGGGACGCCAGCGAGGCCGTCAGCCTGAAATCCATCACCGCCTACCGGACCATGGATTACAAGACACACCTGGACCTGGACGCCACGGGTGCGGCCATTTTCGGCGTCTTCGTGGATGAGGCGCAGAAGCAGTTCAGCCAGGAATTCCAGGCCAATGTGAAGAGTGACCGGTTCAACGGCGTCTTCGGCCTTTATTATTTCCGCGAGCATGACGAGACGGAAAGCGGCCTTGCCGGCCCTGTCATCAGCCTGGTCACCAACTCCCTGAATGATCAGACCAACCGCTCCTATGCCGCCTATGGTCAGGGCAGCTATCACGTCTCCGACGCCCTGTCCCTGACCGCCGGCCTTCGCTACACCTATGAGAAGAAGTCCTTCGACCGTATCCAGGAATTCTTCGCGGCCACGGCCCCGATCCCCCCGGCGCTGGGCACCGGCCTGCGGATCACGGATGTGAAGACGGGTGACAACTGGTCATCGCTGTCGCCCAAGCTGGGCCTGGATTACAAGGTCAGCGACGATGTCATGGCCTATGCCAGTGCGGCGCGCGGGTTCAAGAGCGGTGGCTTCGATGGCCGGTCCAACAACCCGGCCCAGGCGGTTGCCTATGATCCGGAGACCATGTGGTCCTATGAAGTCGGCCTGAAATCCAGCCTGCTGGACCGCCGGATGACGCTCAATCTGGCCAGCTTCTACAATGACTACAAGGATTTGCAGCTTTCCAGCTTTGTCGCCGATAGTACGGGCGGCTTTGCGGCCCTGTTCACCAATGCCGGTGCCGCCACGACCAAGGGGCTGGAGCTGGAAATGACGGCGCGGGCCACGCAGGACCTGACCCTGTCGGCCACCGCTGCCTGGCTGGACGCGCAGTATGACGAATATAAGGGGCCGGGCGGGGCCGACATTGCCCACCTGCGCACCCCCGTCAATTCCCCGGAATGGAGCTTCCGCCTCGGCGCCAACTGGCAGCGAGAGATTGGCGATGCCGGTCGGGTCATCGTCGATGGTGACCTCTCCTACCGCTCCAAGACCTATCCCACCGTCAGCAGCAGCGAAGTGCTTGCCCAGTCCGGCTATGCCCTGCTGAATGCTCAAATCGCCTTCCAGACGGCGGACGAGCATTGGACCGGCACATTCGGCGTCCGCAACATCACCGACAAGCGCTATGTGAGCCACGGTTTCGACCTGTCGGACAGCCTGGGTTACCAGCTTGCCTATTACGGCGCGCCGCGTACCTGGTCGCTGGGCCTGAAATACCGCTACTGACGGGGAGTGGCCGATCGTGACGCTGGACCCCCAGTCCCTCGCCCTTCTTGAAAGCTTCCGACAGGCGGGCGGCACCGCCATCGATGATATCGACATGGCAACCGCCCGGCGTGACTACGACCTGCTGTTCACACAGCTGGGCGGGCTGGTAGCGGATGATGTCTCCATCCGGATGGAGGGGGTGCCCCTGGCCGATCATCCCCTGCCGCTACGGATCTACCGTCCGCAGACGGTCCGGGGGCCGGCACCGGCGCTGCTGTTCTTCCATGGCGGCGGCTGGTCCATGGGGGGCCTTGCCTGCTATGACGCGCCGCTGTCGCATCTGGCGGCAAAGAGCGGGTTCATTGTGGCCAGTGTGGGTTACCGTCTGGCCCCGGAGAACCCGTTTCCCGCCCCGCTGGACGATGCGTTGAACAGCACACGCTGGGCGCTGGCCCGCATCGGCGATCATGGCGGGGACCCGGCCCGGCTGCTGATCGGCGGCGACAGTGCCGGCGGCACCCTGGCCGCTTGCGCCTGTCAGTTGCTGTGCCCGACGGAGCGGCGGCCAAGGGGCCAAGTGCTGTTCTATCCCGTGCTGACCCTGGCCGATGGCGATCCGCGCCTCCCCTCCCGGCAGACCAAGGGTAATGGCGAATATTTCCTGTCGCGGGATGGCATCGCCTGGGCCAAGGGCAACTACCTGACCGATCCGGGTCTGGCCTTCCTGCCGGCGGTATCGCCCCTGCTGTCACCCGATCTGCGCGGCTTGCCGCCGGCCCTGCTGATCACCGGCGGATATGATCCGCTGCATGATGAAGCCGCCTTGTATGCCACGCGGCTGCGCGATGCGGGCGGGCGGGCCGAACACCTGACCTACCCCGGCACGTTCCACGGTTTTATATCCTTCTGCGGTGTTCTGGATGTCGCAAAGCAGGCGATCACCGATACGGCGGAACGCATGCGCGCGATGGTGTAAGGGGCGTACCCGACCAACCCCTGAATTCGGAGTTAGTGACGGACCGTCTCCGACCTGATTTCGGTTTCGTGCAACCAAGTGAAACATAAAATCAGGGGGTGTTACATGACCCACGGCGCGCGCCAGTCCGAAAGCCGATGGCTCCGAATAGCGTTGGACGCGTTTATGCCGTTGATGTGGACAGCATAGCAAAAAGAGGGCTGGAAGTCAGCAACTCCGGCCCTTTGCCCTGCCAGCGACTGATGTTTTCAACCGTCTCCCACCGCCGATCCATTTGACGGCGGTCCTCCCCTCCCGTCCCAGGACGGGAGGGCTTTTTACATGCCGGCCAGAGCGATGAAACCCAGGGCAAAGACAGCCAGCAGCGCCGTCTGTCCCACCAGGGCCGCCACCGGGCGCGGACCCAGGGCCGCCATATCGCGCAGGCTGGTCTTCATGCCCAGCGCCGCCACAGCCACGACCAGACAGCCGCGCGACAGTTCACCCATCACGCCAAGCGCAACCGTCGGCAGCAGACCCAGGCTGTTGACAGCCACCAGCGCCATGAAGCCCAGCAGGAACAGCGGAATGGTCGGAAGGCTGGCCTTCTTTGCCCCATCCACCGCACGGTCGCGGAAAATCCAGGCCACCGCCATGACCACCGGCACCAGACAGGCCACCCGCATCAGCTTGACGATGGCCGCCACCTCCGCCGTGTGGTCGGAAATCAGGTAGCCTGCACCCACCACCTGCGCCACATCATGGATGCTGGCCCCGAAGAACAGGCCCGCCTGTTCCTCCCCCAGACCCAGCAGGCGGGCCAGCAGCGGATAGGCCAGCATGGCGATGGTGGACAGCGCGGTAACACCGACGACGACCAGCAAGGTGGGCTTTTCCGCCTGATGGCGGGCCGGCAGGGCCGCGGAAATAGCCAATGCCGCAGATGCTCCGCAGATGGCGACGGAGCCGGCGGACAGCAACGCATGCGCCGGCGGCAGTTTCAACATCCGGCCAATGACATAGCCACCCGTCAGGGTCACCAGCAGGCCGGACACGGCGAGCGCCACGGCGCCCCAACCCAGGCCCAGCATATCGCCCAGCGTCACCTTGGCCCCCAGCAGAGCCACGCCCAGGCGCAGGATCGGTTTGGTCGCGATGGTGATACCGGGGGTGCAGCGGGCATCGGCCGCCAAGAAATTCAGCCCCATGCCGAAGACCAGGGCGTAAAGCATGACCGGCCCACCCTGCCACGCCGACATATGGGCCGCCGCCAGCGCCACGATAGCGGCCAGCAGCAAACCCGGCAGCACATCCCGTCCCCGCTGGACCAGCGGATGGCGCGTCTGCTGGCTGGTCCAGGGGGCGAAGGTCATCGGGCCAGCGTCCCAGGCGCCATCATGGTGCGGCGGTCGCGGTGGGTGACCATGCGTTCATGCAGGCGGCGGATCGTGTTGCTGCCCGTCTTCACGAACAGGAAGGGGAAGAATCCGTGCAGGATGCAGGCAATCGCCGCGAACAGCATCGTAAAGCCGAAGGAAAAGGCCTGCCCCATATGGGCCAGATAGCTTTCACCGACAGAGGCCGGATGGTCTGTGAACAGGCGGTGCAGCATGGCTTTCCTCCAGGTGCCGGAAACAAGGAAAGCCTATCACCAGCTTCGGGTGATTTTTGTCTAAACTTTGTGGTATCTTGCGGCCAACTTCGTAATTTTCTTCTACCTATTGCGCATAATGGAGAAGATTTTGGATCAGATCGACCGCAAGATCCTGGCCACCCTGCAATCAGACGCGTCCGGCTCCGTCGCCGAAATCGCCGAACGGGCCGGTGTGTCGCAGACCCCCGCATGGCGGCGGATCAAGCGGCTGGAGGATGAAGGAATTATCCGCAAGCGCGTGGCCCTGCTGGACCCGGCAAAGCTAAACCTGGGCCTGACCGGCTTTATCCTGATCCGCACCGCAACCCATTCAGAGGAATGGCTGCAGAAATTCTCCGAAGGGGTCAGCCGGATTCCAGAGGTGATCGAACTTCACCGCATGTCGGGCGACATCGACTATCTGGTGAAGTTCATGGTGGACAGCATCGCCGGTTACGATGCGCTGTATAAGCGCCTGATCAAGGTAGCCAACCTGTCGGACGTGTCCGCCGGCTTCTCCATGGAATGCCTGAAATACACGACCGAACTGCCGCTGGATTATGTGAAGGGGTGATTTGTTGTTCCCTTAATCGCCGGACGGCGGCCTCCGCCGCCTTGGTTTCCGGCGCACGAGCGCCGGGCAGGCAGTCTCCGGCCTCCAGTGGCATGAGTCAGAAACTCATGCCACTGGTATCAACCCCTCGCCGCCAGCGCCCGGCCCACCTTGCTGCCATTGGGACGGTTCAGTTCCCCGCTGATCCAGTTGCCGATAGCAGCTAGCGCGTCCAGGTCCACGCCCGTAGACAGGCCCATGCCGTTCAGCATGTACAGCACATCCTCCGTCGCGACATTGCCCGACGCGCCCTTGGCGTAGGGGCAGCCGCCCAGCCCCGCCACAGCCCCATCGAACACCCGCGCGCCCAACTCGATACAGGCCAGGATATTGGCCAGGGCCTGTCCGTAAGTGTCATGGAAATGCAGGGCGATGCGGCCCATGGGCACCTCTTCGGCCACGCGTTTCAACATGGACCGGGCGGCGCGCGGGTTGCCGACGCCGATCGTGTCGCCCAGGCTGACCTCGTAACAGCCCATGGCCATCAGGCTGGCCGCCACCTCGGCCACCTTGCCCGGATCAACCGCCCCTTCATAGGGGCAGCCCAGGACGCAGGAGACATAGCCCCGCACCTTCACGCCCGCCAGCTTGGCCCGGTCAATCACGGGGCGGAAGCGGTCCAGGCTTTCGGCGATGCTGCAATTGATATTCTTCTGGCTGAACGCCTCCGACGCGGCCCCGAACACCGCCACCTCCGTCACACCCACGGCAAGGGCTGCTTCCAGCCCCTTCTCATTGGGGACCAGGACCGGATAGGTGACGCCGGATTTGCGGGTGATGGCATGCATCACATCCGCGCTGTCGGCCATCTGCGGCACCCATTTCGGGCTGACAAAGGCCCCGGCCTCCACCACCGACAGGCCGGTGGCGGATAGCCGGTTCACCAGTTCGATCTTGGTAGCCAGCGGCACCAGGGTCTTTTCATTCTGAAGCCCGTCGCGCGGGCCCACTTCGACAAGGCGGATGTCGTGCATGATCAATCGACCGTGAGGATGGGAAAGGGATATGATGGGGTCAGGTCGCCTTGGCAATCCCGCCGCCACCGCTGACCGGGCGCTGCGCCAGGACGGCATTCACCTGCGGCATCAGGCCGGCAAAGGCCGAACTGCGACCGATACAGAGATGATAGGGCTGTGTGGCCAGGATATTGGGCAGTTCCACCAGCCTGCCATTGAACTCCGGCGCAGCCAGCCGTACCCGCATGGATACGGCATTGTCGACCAGCGCATCGACACGGCCATTGGCGACCAGACGCATGGCGCCCGTCAGATCGGCCGCCCATTGGATATCCAGTCCCAGGGGCCGCAGATTGGCATCGGCCCAGCCGGAGCCGATATAGTGACCGACACGGAAGGACCGCAGATCCTCCAGCCGCCTCACCTGATGCAATTCGGTCAGGCGCGGACTGTCGGCGGCGGCGATGATGCACATGGGAAAGGTGAAGACGGGCCGCGCGCTGGCCAGCACGTAGGACAGGCGTTCGGTGGTCGGCACCGTCAGGAAGCCATCCGCTTCCCCACCGCGCACCATGGCCTGGGCACGGGCCCAGGGAAACCCCTGATGCTCCACCCCCTGGCCAAGCTTTTCGCGCAGGAGCGTTTCCGCCGCCTCCACAAACAGGCCGCGCACCCGACCGGTATCGTCCACCTGCGAGAAAGGGGCGAAATCCCCGAAATAGACCATGCGGAAGGCCGCAGGAAGGGCAAGCGCCGGACGCCACAATGGAAGCGTCCCGACGGCGGTCAGTCCTCTCAGGATTTTCCTGCGAGAGAACATGGCGGTTCCTCACCGTGCCTGCCTTGGATATCAACTCTAATCCCCTTTGGTCCGAAGGGAAACGAAGTTGAATGCACACTCACATGACATTTTCATGCAAGTGTGCATGTCTCGCCTACCATCAGGCAGCCTCAAACCCGACAAGTTCAACCCCTTCACTGACCTGATCACCCACCTGATAGCGCAGATGCGTGACCTTGCCGTCGGCAGGGGCCTTCAGCGTATGTTCCATCTTCATGGCTTCCAGCACGATGACGGGCTGGCCCTTGGCTACGCTGGCGCCTTCCTCCACCAGGATAGCGATCACCTTGCCCGGCATCGGGGCCGTCAGGCGGCCATGGCCGCCATGATCGGCATGGGCGCCGGCGTGCGGATCAACCAGGGACAGGGTGCGCGTCGTCCCGGCATGGAACAGGCTGACATGATCGCCCCAGCAGACCCAGCGTGCCGTGACCCGCGCGCCGCCCAGCGTGGCCGTCAGGGTGCCATCGGCAGACAGGCTGCCGGCAACGGACAGGGTTTCACCAGCAGCGGTGACGGTAAAGCCGCTGCGTGCCCAGGTGACATCCACCTTATGGGCCGCGCCCTCCTCGCCTGCTTCCTGCCACTCGATCCGATCGGTGGCGGGCAGGTTCAGCAGAAAGCCGCCAACGGAATCCCACGGATCGCCGCCACCGGCGCGGCGGGACAGGGTCAGGCCCAGGCTGAACAGGGCCAGGGTGGCCGCGTCCGGCGCGGTGGCCGTGGGCAGAAGGTCGGCCTCGTACCGCTCGATGAAGCGTGTATCCAGATCGGCGGCCAGAAAGCCGGGGTGCCCCGCCACGGCGGACAGGAAGGGCACATTGGCGTTCAGGCCCGCCACTTCCGTCTCGGCCAGCGCCTTTTCCAGACGGCGAACAGCGCTGTCGCGGTCCTTGTCCCAGACGATCAGCTTGGCGATCATCGGGTCGTAGAAGATGGAAATGGCATCGCCCGACCGCACGCCGGTATCCACGCGCACATGCTCGCCCTGTTCGGGGAAGCGCAGATGCGCCAGCGTGCCCGTCTGCGGCAGGAACCCCTTGGCCGGGTCCTCGGCATAAAGCCGGACCTCGATGGCGTGGCCGTTGATGGTCAACTGCTCCTGGGTCAGGGGCAGGGGTTCGCCCGCCGCCACCCGCAACTGCCACTCGACCAGATCCTGGCCCGTGATCTTCTCCGTCACGGGATGTTCCACCTGCAGGCGGGTATTCATCTCCATGAAATAGAAGGAGCCGTCGGTATCCAGAAGGAATTCAACAGTACCGGCGCCGACATAGCCGATGGCCTTGGCGGCGGCGACCGCGGCCTGTCCCATGCGGGCGCGGATGGCGGGGTCCATGCCGGGGGCCGGGGCCTCCTCCACCACCTTCTGGTGACGACGCTGGATGGAGCAGTCGCGTTCGAACAGATAGACGCAATTGCCGTGGCTGTCGGCAAAGACCTGGATTTCCACATGGCGCGGACGGGCCAGATACTTCTCGATCAGGACACGGTCATCGCCAAAGCTGGCCTTGGCCTCACGCTTGGCCGATGCGAGCGCCGCCGGGAATTCTTCGGCGCTAGCGGCCACCTTCATGCCCTTGCCGCCGCCGCCAGCGGAGGCCTTGATCAGCACAGGGAAGCCGATGCGGGTTGCTTCGGCTGCCAGCAGGGCACCGTCCTGATCCTCGCCATGATAACCCGGCACCAGCGGCACGCCGGCCTTTTCCATCAGGGCCTTGGCCTCTGATTTGCCGCCCATGGCGCGGATGGCGCTGGCTGGCGGGCCGATGAAGATAAGGCCGGCAGCGGCCACGGCATCGGCAAAGCCGGCATTTTCCGACAGAAAGCCGTATCCGGGATGGATGGCATCCGCCCCCGTTGCCTTGGCCGCCGCGATGATGCGGTCGATGACCAGATAGCTTTCACGCGCCGGGGCCGGGCCGATATGCACCGCCTGATCGGCACTGGCCACATGCAGGGCCTTGGCGTCGGCATCGGAAAAGACGGCGACGGTGCCCAGGCCCAGGCGCCGGGCGGTGCGCATGACGCGGGCGGCAATCTCGCCACGGTTGGCGATCAGGACTTTCGAAATCCGGCTCATTTCACCCATCCCGGCTTGCGCTTGTCAAAGAAGGCGGACAGGCCCTCGCGGCCCTCATCACCCGACCGTGCATCGGCGATGCGGGCGGCAGTATCGGCGACCGTTTCGTCGGTGACCGGGCCATCGACGGCGCGGATCAAATCCTTCGCCGCGCCCAGCGCCATTGGCCCGGCCAGCAGCAGATTGTCGATATGGCGTTCGGCGGCGGCGTCCAGATCATCCTGACCCACCACCTCATGCACCAGACCCAGCCGATGCGCCTCGGCCACGCCAAACCGCTCTGCGGTCAGGAAGTAGCGGCGGCAGGCGCGTGCGCCCATGGCGGCCACCACATAGGGGCCGATGGTGGCGGGGATCAGGCCCAGCCGCACCTCTGTCAGGGCAAACTGCACCGGATCGGCGGCGATTGCGATATCGCAAGCCGCGACAAGCCCCACAGCACCGGCAAAGCAATGGCCATGGATGACGGCGATGGTCGGTTTCGGCAACTCGTTCAGGGTCCGCAGCATGGTGGCCAGACCGACGGCATCAGTCAGGTTCTCCACCCGGCTATAGCCGGCCATGCGGCGCATCCAGTTCAGGTCGCCCCCGGCGGAAAAGCTTTTGCCCGCACCGCGCAGCACCACGATGCGCACAACCGGGTTCGCCCCCAGATCGCGGAAAATGCGGGTCAATTCCGCAATGACTTCATCGTTGAAGGCATTGTGGATTTCTGGGCGGTTCAGGGTGACGGTCGCCACCCCGCGCGCGTCAATATCGGTCAGGATCATCACCGCCCCCATCACATCCGGAACACGCCGAATTTCGCCGGCGGTATCGGCGCGTTCAGCGCCGCCGACAGCGACAGGCCCAGCACCGACCGCGTGTCTGCGGGGTCGATGACCCCATCATCCCACAGGCGGGCAGAGGCGTAATACGGATGGCCCTGTTTCTCATACTGGTCGCGGATGGGGGCCTTGAACGCTGCCTCCTCCTCCGCACTCCATTCCTTGCCGGCAGCCTCCATCCCGTCACGACGGACGGTGGCCAGCACGGTGGCCGCCTGCTCCCCGCCCATCACGGAGATGCGGGCATTGGGCCACATATAGAGGAAGCGGGGGCTGTAGGCGCGGCCACACATGCCGTAATTGCCGGCCCCGAAGCTGCCGCCGATGATCAGGGTGATCTTCGGCACATTGGCGCAGGCCACCGCCGTCACCAGCTTGGCCCCGTCCTTGGCGATGCCCGCATTCTCGTACTTGCGGCCCACCATGAAGCCGGTGATGTTCTGCAAGAACAGCAGCGGGATCTTGCGCTGGCAGCACAGTTCAATGAAATGCGCGCCCTTGACCGCACTTTCGCTGAACAGGATGCCGTTATTGGCGATGATGCCGACGGGCATGCCCCACAAGCGGGCAAAGCCGCAGACTAGGGTGGTGCCATAATTGGCCTTGAACTCATCCAGTTCAGAGCCATCCACGATGCGGGCGATGATTTCGCGTACGTCATAGGGCTTGCGCGTGTCGGTGGGGATGATGCCGTAGATATCGTCGGCGCTGTACAGCGGCTCGCGAACCGGTTTGATATCAACCTCCGGGGCCTTCACCCGGTTCAGGTTGCCGACGATACGCCGCGCGATGCCCAGGGCATGGCCGTCATCGCTGGCCAGATGGTCCGCCACGCCGGAGATGCGGGTATGCACATCGCCGCCGCCCAGATCTTCCGCTGACACAACCTCGCCCGTCGCGGCCTTCACCAGCGGCGGGCCGCCCAGGAAGATGGTGCCCTGGTTTTTGACGATAATGCTTTCATCCGCCATGGCCGGCACATAGGCGCCGCCCGCCGTGCAGGACCCCATCACCACCGCAATCTGCGGCACGCCATTGGCCGAGAGCGTGGCCTGATTATAGAAGATGCGGCCGAAATGGTCGCGGTCGGGGAAGACCTCGTCCTGGTTGGGCAGGTTCGCCCCGCCGCTATCGACCAGATAAACGCAGGGCAGGTTGTTTTCCCGCGCGATATCCTGCGCCCGCAGATGCTTCTTCACGGTCAGCGGATAATAGGTGCCGCCCTTGACCGTCGCGTCATTGGCCACGACCACGCATTCCTGGCCATTGACGCGCCCGATACCGGTAATGATGCCAGCGGCGGGCACATCATCGGCATAGACCTGATAGGCGGCCAGCTGGCTGAATTCCAGGAAGGGCGTGCCCGGGTCCAGCAGGGTGCGTACCCGGTCGCGGGGGCTGAGCTTGCCACGGGCCAGATGCTTGGCCATGGCCTTCTCCCCGCCGCCCAGGCTGATCCGCCCGATGGTGGCGCGCAGATCATCCACCTGCGCCTTCATGGAGGCCGCGTTCTCGGCAAAGGCCGGGCTGCGCGTGTCGATGTTGGTGGGAAGGACGGGCATGGGCGCCTCGCGATCGTTTCTTCCCCTTTCCCGTCATCCCGGCGAAAGCCGGGACCCAGGGGCCAAGCGCCCAACCTTTCGGCAGCGTCGCTGGTGGCAAGGGGAAATGGTGATGCCTGGGGCCCCTGGGTCCCGGCTTTCGCCGGGATGACGACAGGGGTAACGAAAGGAAATTGCGTCAGCTGTTACGCCGTTTCCTTGAACAGCTCGCGCCCGATCAGCATGCGGCGGATTTCGCTGGTACCGGCGCCGATTTCGTACAGCTTGGCATCGCGCAGCAGGCGGCCCGTCGGGTATTCGTTGATATAGCCGTTGCCGCCAAGGATCTGGATGGCGTCCAGGGCCAGCTGCGTCGCCTTTTCGGCAGCCAGCAGGATGGCACCGGCGGCGTCCTTACGGGTGATGCGCTTGGCATCCGCCGCACGACCGACGGCATAAACATAGGCGCGGCAGGAATTCAGCGCGACATACATGTCCGCCACCTTACCCTGGATCAGCTGGAACTCGCCAATCGACTGCCCGAACTGCTTGCGCTCATGAATATAGGGCACAACCACATCCATGCAGGCCTGCATGATGCCCAGCGGGCCGGCAGCCAGAACCGCACGTTCATAATCCAGGCCGGACATCAGCACGCCGACACCGCCATTCAAGCGACCCAGCACATTCTCTTCCGGGATTTCGCAATCCTCGAACACCAGCTCGCCCGTGTGGCTGCCGCGCATGCCCAGCTTGTCCAGCTTTTGCGCGACCGAGAAGCCCTTAAAGCCCTTTTCCACCAGAAAGGCGGTGATGCCACGCGGGCCGGCATCGGGGTCGGTTTTTGCATAGACGACCAGGACGTCAGCGTCTGGCCCGTTGGTGATCCACATCTTGGTGCCGTTCAGGACGTAGCGATCACCCTTCTTGTCGGCGCGCAGGCGCATGGACACGACGTCCGAACCGGCCCCCGGCTCGCTCATCGCCAGCGCGCCCACGAAATCACCGCTGATCAGCTTGGGCAGGTAACGGCCCTTCTGGTCGGCATTGCCGTTCAGGCGGATCTGGTTGACGCAGAGATTGGAATGCGCGCCATAGGACAGGCCGACCGAGGCCGAGGCGCGGGAGATTTCCTCCATCGCCACCATATGCTCGATATAGCCCATGCCGGCACCGCCATATTCCTCTTCCGCTGTCACGCCCAGCACACCCAAGTCGCCCATCTTCTTCCACAGGTCCATGGGGAACTGATCGGTGCGGTCGATCTCCGCCGCGCGCGGCGCAATCTCATCCGCCGAAAAGCACGCCACGGCATCGCGCAGCGCGTCCGCCGTCTCACCAAGGCCGAAATCGAACAGGGGCAGGCTGTTGCGCAGCATGTGCGGGGCATCCTCTCTTGATTGTCAGCCCGGATCAGGGGCGTTTATAGAAACGGTCATACGTTTTTTTAGTAGCCATTTCAACAAGGAATCCTGCGGGCCTCGCCGCAGGATGCATGCGTGAATTCCGGTTGACGGCACCCCCTTCCCCGCCGCAGTTTGCGCCAAGGATGATTCTGTCAATGAAGAGAGGCCGTTGATGGCCCGTACCGCCGGCAGCCATGGGCCGAAAACCATGGAAGCGATCCGCAAGGCGGCGCTGACCCTGATCTATCGCAAGGGGTATGAGGCAATCACGCTGCGCCAGCTGGCCGACGCCGTCGGCATCCAGCCGGGGTCGCTCTACAACCATGTCCGCAACAAGCAGGACATCCTGTTCGATCTGGTCCATGACCATATGACCACCCTGCTGGCGGAGGTGGAACAAGCGGTACCGGCGGGGGCCGCACCCCTGGCGCAGCTTGAAGCCTTCATCGCCTTCCATGTCGGGTATCATATCACCCGGCGGGAGCAGGTGTTCATCGCCAATTCGGAATTGCGCAGCCTGGAAGCCCCCAACCATTCGGTGATCGTGGGCCTGCGCAAGCAGTATGAGGGCGTGCTGATCGACATCCTGCGCCGGGGGGGCGCGGATGGGTCGCTGCGTGTGGATGAGCCGACCATCGCGGCCTATGCCATCTTATCCATGCTGACCGGCATCTGCTCCTGGTACCAGCCGTCAGGCCGCAAATCCGCCGAACAGGTGGCCACCCTGCACCGCGACCTGATCCTGCGCGGCATCGTTGCATAAAAAAGGCCGCGACCCGGAAGGTCGCGGCCTGAAAGATGGAAACAGCGGGCGGCGTGGGTCCGCCCCTGCCCTTGAACTTAAAACTTCACATTCACACCGGCGTAGAAGAACCGGCCACGATTGTCCCAGTTGCCGGACGTGGCGCTACCGGTACCCTGATAGACCGTCGGGTGGTTCGGCGGACGGTCATTCATCACGTTCTGCACGCCGGCGCGCAGCACCAGATCCTGCGTGACCTTATAGAGCACGCGGACATCATGGTACCAGACGTCGCCCGTGTAGAACGGGATACGCGGCAGCGGCTGGCCATCGGCAATCGGCAGCAGGGTTTCGTCCGCCACCTGATTGTCTTCGAACCGGGTAGTCCAGGCGAAGGTGAAGACATCGTCGGAATAGCTGGCGGTACCCGACAGCTTCCAGGACGGGGTGCCGGCGGTACCGGCATACTTGCGTGCCGCCTGCCCGGCCTGGGCAACGAAATCGTACTGCAACAGGTGCGTACCCTGGAGGCTCAGGTCGATACGGCTGTCATCCTTGGCCGCGTCCAGCATGTCCTTCAGGTCAAAACCATAAGCAACCGAGAAGTCGATGCCACGGTTCTTAAAGCTGGCAATGTTGGACTGGGTCAGGCTGACACTGTCGACACCGCCAACGACATTGGTCCGCGCACCGGTCTGGTCACGCACGATCAGCTGGCAAAGCGGGCTGCCGCCGGCCGTGTCATAGCAGGCCTGGAACACGCCCGACAGGGCCGGCAGGTTGATCGCGTCCTTGATGTTGATGTCGTAGTAATCGACGGTGGCCGAGAAACCATCCAGGAAGGTCGGCTGAATGACCGTACCAATAGTGAAGGTCTCTGCCGTTTCCTCATTCAGGTTGACGTTGCCGCCCTGCAAAAGGCGCAGGGAGGAACGGCCCGTGCCGATATTGCTGTCGAACGTGGCGGCGTTATAGCCGGGGATATCGCGCGTGCAGTTGGCGACGCGGATATTTCGGGCCTCACCGGTCAGCGTGGCGACACGGGAACGGTCGCAGGGGTCCTGCTGCGTGCCCGTGAAATTCTCACCCGTGGGGGCATACAGTTCGATGATGTTCGGGGCGCGCACCGATTCCGAATAGGTGCCACGGAAGCGAATATCATCGACGGGGGTGTAATCCAGACCCACCTTCCACTGGCTGACACCGCCAACCGTGCTGTAATCGGCCCAGCGATAGGCACCATCCAGGGTCAGTTCCTTGGCCAGGAACATGTCGGACAGCAGCGGGACCAGCGCTTCGGCGTAATATTCGGCAACGTCATAGCCACCCTTGCGGCGCGGAATGGCGTTGGTGAACAGCAGGCCCTGGGCGGTGGCGCTGTCGGTTTCCTGATCCGACTTCTCCTCGCGGTACTCGGCACCGACGGCGATGCCCAGCGGGCCTGCCGGCAGGTCGAACAGGTCGGTGGTCACGTTGAACGCGGCCACCTGCTGGCTGGCCTGACCGATGGTGACGGAGGTCGCCTTGGAGTAATCGATGGCGGCCTGGCTGGGTCCGTTCAACCAGTCGAACGGGATACAGCCGGCGGCGGCAGCGCGGACACCGGCGTCGGTGGACAGCAGGTCGCGGCAGATCGGGCGACCCGTGGCGGGATCGATCACCGAATCCAGCTGACGGGCATAGCGGTCCTTGTTGAACTGACCACGGTTCAGCGACTTACCGTCCAGCTGGCCGTACTGGTAGTAGGTGTCCCACTTGACGGTGCGGTCGCCCGCCTCGAAATCGCCTTCGAAGCCGATCACGGTGCGGATCATGTCGCGCTGCTGTTCGATCACGCGCTGACCGAATTCTTCCGTGAAACGGTACAGTTCCGCCGACGCGGTGGGCGCCGTCAGGCCATTGGCGTCGAAGATGCGACGCAGTTCGACGGCGTTCGCGCTGGTTCCGGCCAGGAAGGCATTGTCACGACGAACATTGTGACGGAACGAGGCCGTGCCCGTGAAGGCCGGCTGGGCGCGCGGGTTGGAGCTGTCGACACTGGCGGCGCCGATTTCCGCCGTCATCTTCACGTAATCATTGATCTGGTACGACCCATAGGCACGGCCCAGCAGACGCTCGCTCTCCCCCTGCAGCGTCGTATAGATCGACGTGTAATCCAGCGAAGGATCATCGCAGAGCGGGGTGGCAGCCGTCGGGTTGTTGCGCGGGGCCAGACAGTTGGCATTCAGACCCTGAACCGACCGCGTCTCAAAATCGATCGACACGCCGGCCTGCGCGTTGGCGGCCAGCGGACCGGCGCCCGGATTGGCGACCAGGGTGCGGAACACACCGCCACGGCCCGTACGGCTCTTCGGGTTCTGGATGGAGGTATTGGGCGTCACCAGCGTGTTGAAGGTGATGCCGGGGCTGGCCCAGTTGCGGTCATCAGCGAGGACGCTATCGACCTTGGTATATTCCACGCCGGCCAGGATATAACCCTTGCCCTCGTCGAATTTCGCGCCGAACACGGCACTGTGCTGCATCTCCTGCCCGTCACCATGTTCGGTGATGCCATAGGAGCTGTCGACTTCCACACCCTGGAAATCCTTGCGCAGCAGGACGTTGACCACGCCGGCCACGGCCTCTGAACCGTACACGGCGGACGCACCGCCGGTGATGATTTCCGTACGCTGCACCATGCTGGTCGGGATGGTGTTCAGATCGACGGCGGAGCTGTCGAGCGCGCCCGTGATGTGGCGCTTGCCATCCACCAGCACCAGCGTGCGGTTGGTACCCAGGCCGCGCAGATCGACGCGGCTCTGCCCGCCCACAAACAGGAAGCCGCCCGAGGACTGCCCATTCAGGGCCGGCGCCAGTTGCGGCGCGGCGGACACGGCATCGGCCAGATTGGTGAAACCGGCGAAGCGGATTTCCGTCTCGCCCACCACATTCAACGGCACCGTGGAATTCAGGTTGGTGCGCGCAATGCGCGAACCGGTAACGACGATCTCTTCCAACTGCTCCTGGGCCATGGCGGTGCCCGTCATTCCGACCGCCGCCCCCAGCATCAGAAGTCCGCGTAGCGCGCGTATGGTCTTGCTGTCCGTCTTTGTCATTGCATGCCTCTCCGATTGCGCCCCGCCGGTTCTTCTATGGCGAGGGCGTGGTAAGGCCGCGATTGAGACATCGCAGAAGCATGTTGATCAAATAATAATCGTCATCCAAGAATCCAAATCAAGTGGTCGTGTTATATTTAACACCATTGATTTCAAATTTGCAAAAATCTTTGCAACGACAAAACAAAAAACAACTGAACCAAACAAGTACAAATTCACTTCTCTTTAACCATCCAAAATCTGTCGAGCAGACAGCTGTTGTATATTTCATTTGTTACAGCCATTGGCACCATCCCCGCCAAAAGAAAAACGGCGGGTCCCGAGGGACCCGCCGTGAGTGATGAAGCAGAGATGACGACCGGGATCAGAACTTGACCGAGGTCGAGATAAAGAACCGCTGCCCCAACGCGTCATACGTGTTGGTGAAGCTGTTCTGCTGGGAACCGATCATGGTGTCGGGCAGCATCGGCGGCTGCTTGTCGAACAGGTTGGTGACACCGGCCGACACGGCGACACCCTCGACAACCTCGTACGAACCGGACAGATCGAACAGGTTGTAGGAACCGACCTTCGGATAGACCAGCGTGGTCGGGTTGGTACCGAACAGGATGGCATCGTTCTTCCAGGAACCGATATAGTTCCACTGCACCGACGCCGTCACCGGGCCGCTCTGGTACGTGAAGGTCGTGGTGGCCTTCCATTCCGGGATCGGCTCGCCGCATATGTTGGTACCGCCATAGCCGGCGCACTTGTAGATGGTGCCGTTGATGGCGGGCTGCACATCGAACTTGTCACGCCAGGACACGTCCGTCTTGACGCGGAACTGGCCCTCGCCGTCGATGGCCAGGCTTTCCGGCAGGTCCTGACGCCAAGTGAAGCCCAGATCCACACCGGAGGTCTTCAGACCGGCATTGTTGACGGTCGGGACCTGGACGATGGCCAGGTAACCGTCACCAGTACGGGTGATGGCCTGGCAGGTCGCGCTCTGCAGGTTCTTGTTGGTGAAGCAGTCGCGGACCACGCCCGCCGCACCACCACCGAAGCCGCCGATGGCGTCATCCAGCTTGATCTGCCACCAGTCAACCGTGGCCGTGAGTTCCGGCAGGAAGGACGGCGTCAGCACCGCACCGATGGTCCAGGTCTTGGACTGTTCCTCGGTCAGGTTGAAGCCGGCAACAGACGCGCCCTGGCTCAACTGCTGGAACTGCGTGGGACGGGCATTGTTGAAGGCCGTGGTGCCGACGCTGGCCGCCGGCACGCCCTGGCTGCGGCAGAATGCAGCGTCATAGCCGGCAGCGGTGGACAGCAGGCAGGGATCGACGGTGGAGTTCAGGGTCGGGAAGCCGACGGCACCGCCCTGATACAGCTCCAGCACGTTCGGTGCACGGATGGCAGACTGGAACTGACCACGGAAGCCGATATCCTTGACCGGCGACCATTCCATGCCGGCCTTCCAGGTCTGGACAGCGCCAACCGACGAATAGTCGGAATAGCGGATGGCGGCTTCGGCGGACAGGTTCTCAAAGAACGGCTGATCGGTGACCAGCGGGATGTAGGTTTCAGCAAACCCTTCCCAGACATCGAACGAACCCGACGAAGACAGGGCGGGGTTGAAGCCCAGGATGTCGCCCGTGCGGATGCTGTCATCCACGCGGTCGAAATACTTGTTCTTGCGCCATTCGCCGCCGAACGCCACGCCCACGGGACCCGCCGGCAGTTCGAACAGATCGCCGCTGATGGCGCCATTCCAGACCTGCTGCTCGAATTCCTGGACGCGGTTGGTGTCGGTACGGACGTAGGCAGCGGCTTCCTTGCTGATGCGGCCCGGGCCGAAGATATCGATGGGCACGCAACCCTGGGCGCGGGCCGTGGCATCCACGCAGATCGCCTTGCCGGCGGCATCACGCGTGGCGTTCAGGGCCTGACGCAGACGGGCCGATGACACGTCGTTACGGACGATGACGTCACGGGTGACGCGGCCGAACGTGAAGTAGGTGTCATAGGTGAAGCCGCCGATCAGGTCGCCCTTGATACCGGTCGTGCTGTTGAAGGCGTTCTGGTTGTTATCCTGCTCGCGGGGACCCAGTTCTGTCATACGGCGGGACAGGGCATTGGCCGTCGTGATCGAGGCATAGTCGTTGGCGGTAAAGCCAGCCGGTGCCACGAAGGTCGGATCAGCAGAGGCCGGATACAGGGCACGCAGCTGGGTAACCGTCTGGGCCGTCAGCAGCGGATTGGTCAGGTTGATGCGGATGGGAGGCACGCCGGGACGCGGCTGCGGGATCACGGCGGGCGTTTCGGCCAGCTGCAGCGGCACGCGGTTGGTGACGAAGTTGAACTCTTCGTAAATCTTGAAATTATCGTTGAACTCATGATTGCCCAGCGCGAAAAGCGACAGGCGCTCCTGCGGGACGCGCAGATAGTTCACGGGCGAGAAGTTATAGAGATCGCCGGCGCTGCTGGTGGTACGGGTGCTGTTGAAATTGCGCGGCACGCCATTGGCGTCCCAGGTCAGCACGGTAGTGCCACGGGCCAGACGGGCGCCGGGGGCGGTGGAGGAGCCGCTGAACAGGATCGTCGGCTTGCCGTCAACGACACCTTCGGTGATCGCCTGCTTGGAATAGTCGCGATCGCCAGCCATCACGTCGTCGCGCTTATTGTATTCCGCGAACAGGGTCAGGTTGGACTTGCCATCATCGGAACCGGTGCCGATGGTCAGGTTGATGTTGCGTTCCTTGCCATCACCTTCCTTGGTGACGCCATAGCGCGCGCTGGCCTTTGCGCCCTTGAAGTCATCCTGGAGGATGAAGTTGACGACGCCGGAGATGGCGTCCGAACCATACACAGCGGAAGCGCCGCCCGTCAGAACCTGCACCTGCTTGATCAGCGAGGCCGGGACGTTGTTCAGGTCGACGGTGCCGGTGCCGTTGGTGGGGATGTAGCGGCGGCCATTGACCAGCACCAGGGTGCGGGCCGAACCGATGCCGCGCAGGTCGACGGTGGCCGAACCGTTACCGCCATTGTTGGAGAAGGCGCCCAGAGCGGGGATGATCTGCGGCAGTTCGTTCAGCACGCTGTCAACGGTGGCGGCACCGGCCTGCTCAAACGCGGCGGCATCGACGACCGTGACGGGGCTGGAGCTGGTCAGTTCCGGACGCGCAATACGCGAACCGGTCACCACGATTTCCTCAAGCTGCAATTCCTGCGCGCCGGCCACACCGGTCGCGGCCAGACCAATGGCGGCACCCAACAGCAGGCCCCGCTGGAAACGGCGCGACGAACGCCCCTGAACCATCTTCATCGTTAATCCCTCTCCGGATTGCTGGGGCCTGCCGTCTTATATCTATCGGCATAGACCCAATGGAATTTGGAAAATGACGCACGGATGCAACAGCGCAATAGCTCAGCCTGCGTGTAACTAATTTGTGATTCTGATGTTGCACATAAGCAACTTAACTTGATAGAGAATGGTTAAAGTTTATTAATACTAAAAATAAGACTCCCCGAAATCGAAAGTATCTTTTTAGGATAATTAATGTTTCTTGTGGAAACTTTCATATTTTTTGGTATGTAATCTTATATTCGACGTTTTGTATTGATTTTGATACAATATGATACAATTCAGTAACATTATCTGGCGCCGACGCATACGCCTAACGGACTAGGCCTATTGATCTATTAACATTATTGAGAAGGATGATTTCATTACGTATCTGCAACAGGATACGACCTGCGATCTGCCGGCCCGGGACACCCCTGCCCGCGCACCGATCCAGCCCTGATAGCCGGGTTGTCGGCACGATGATCAGATTTCGCGAATCATGCCGGCAACGGCGCCAATGCCCGCTGTGACCGGTAAACAAAAAAGGCGACCCACCTGGGGTCGCCCTTCATGACGTTCGATCCTTGCGGGAAACTTTTACTTCGGCGCCATGCGGATGGCACCATCCAGACGGATCGTCTCGCCATTGATCATGCTGTTGGCCACGATATGCAGGGCCAGAGAGGCATATTCCTCCGGCTTGCCCAGGCGGGACGGGAACGGCACCTGCTTGCCCAGGCTGTCCTGCGCGTCCTGCGGAAGGCCCAGCATCATCGGCGTCAGGAAGATGCCCGGCGCAATGGTGACCACACGGATGCCGCTGCGGGCCAGTTCACGGGCCGCCGGCAGGGTCAGCGCATGCACGCCCCCCTTCGACGCGCCATACGCGGCCTGCCCGATCTGGCCGTCAAAGGCCGCGACAGAGGCGGTATTGATGATCACGCCCCGTTCGCCATCGGCGGTCACCGGCTCCAGCCCCTGCATGCCGGCGGCGGCCAGACGCAGCATGTTGAAGGTGCCGATCAGGTTGACCTCAATCACCTTTCGGAACAGGTCCAGATCGTGTGGGCCATCGCGGCCCACGATCTTCGCCGGCGGAGCGATACCCGCGCAATTGACGGCAATGCGGGCCGGGCCGTGGGCAGCAGCAGCAGCGGCGATGGCCGCCTGGGCGCTATCACCGCTGGTGACATCGCACTTCACCGCGATGCCGCCAATCTCTGCCGCAACGGCATTCGCCGCATCCACATTGACATCCAGCAGCGCCACCTTGGCCCCACCAGCCGCCAGTGCGCGCGCCGTGGCGGCCCCAAGGCCGGAGCCACCGCCACTGATGATCGCGGAAACGCCCTTGATGTCCATTGTCTCACTCCCTTGCCATCGTTCCGGGACCGGTCAGCCCGCTTATCCTATGTGGCACTATCCCAGTGCAAAGCCGCACGGGCAATTTGGAAGTTCGAACAGTGGAGGTGCATGAATCCCCGTACGGTGGAAACAGGCGGTAGAATCAAAAAGGGCGGCCCCAAGCGGGACCGCCCTTTTCTTACTGAGAGCCAGACCGGGATCAGGCGCCGGGCGCTGCCTGGTTGGCGCGGTCGGAATAGATGTAGAGCGGCTTGGCGCGGCCCTCCACCACTTCCTTATTGACCACGATCTCCTCGACACCTGTCAGGCCGGGCAGATCATACATGGGATCAAGCAGGATGCTTTCCATGATGGACCGCAGACCACGGGCACCGGTCTTACGCTCAATCGCCTTGCGGGAGATGGAACGCAGGGCCTCCTCATGCACCGTGAGCTTCACGTCCTCCATCTCGAACAGGCGCTGGTACTGCTTGACCAGTGCGTTCTTCGGCTTGGACAGAATCTCGATCAGGGCGGCTTCGTCCAGATCATGCAGGGTAGCCAGAACCGGCAGGCGGCCAACGAACTCAGGAATCAGGCCGAACTTCAGCAGATCCTCGGGCTCCACCTCGCGCAGGACATCGCCCATGCGCCGCTCGTCCGGGCCACGGACATCGGCACCAAAGCCGATGGAGGTGCCCTTGCCGCGCGCGGCGATGATCTTTTCCAGGCCGGCGAAGGCGCCACCACAGATGAACAGGATGTTGGTCGTGTCCACCTGCAGGAATTCCTGCTGCGGATGCTTGCGCCCACCCTGCGGCGGCACGGAGGCAACCGTGCCTTCCATGATCTTCAGCAGGGCCTGCTGCACGCCCTCACCCGACACGTCACGCGTGATGGACGGGTTGTCGGACTTGCGGCTGATCTTGTCGACCTCGTCGATATAGACGATGCCGCGCTGCGCCCGCTCCACATTGTAATCGGCGGCCTGAAGCAGCTTCAGGATGATGTTCTCGACATCCTCGCCCACATAACCGGCTTCGGTCAGGGTCGTGGCATCGGCCATGGTGAAGGGCACGTCGATGATGCGGGCCAGGGTCTGCGCCAGCAGCGTCTTACCCGAACCGGTGGGACCCACCAGCAGGATGTTCGACTTGGCCAGTTCCACATCATTATGCTTCGCGCCATGGGCCAGGCGCTTGTAATGGTTATGCACGGCCACGGACAGCACGCGCTTGGCATGCTCCTGACCAATCACATAATCATCCAGCACCGTGCTGATATCGCGCGGGGACGGCACACCGTCGCGGGACTTCACCAGCGTGGTCTTGTTTTCCTCGCGGATGATGTCCATGCACAGCTCGACGCATTCATCGCAGATGAACACGGTGGGGCCGGCAATGAGCTTGCGCACCTCATGCTGGCTCTTTCCGCAGAAAGAGCAGTAGAGGGTATTCTTGCTGTCGCCGCCGGTCGACTTGGTCATTTGCGCTCCGTACATCACCGGATGGCGCATGGAAGGTGGCCCGGCTGGCCCCCGACCGATACGCCCCAACACCCCTGCGGGATGCCTGCTTCAGGGGGCGTCCTTGCCTTCTCCGGTTCCCGGTCCATCCCAGTGACGGGAGGCGGAACCCCAGGGCTGACAGTGACGCCCTCTACACACCTATTCAACAACACCCAAAGCGGCGGGATCAATATATACTTGTTCGCCACCGCTTCCGCTTTACGCCACCTGGGTGAGACCACCCGGACGGCCAGCGATCACCTCATCGATGATCCCGAAAGCCTTGGCCTCCTCCGGGCTCATGAACTTGTCACGTTCCACAGCCTTTTCAATGACATCCAGGCTCTGGCCCGTGTGCTTCACGAAAATCTCGTTGAGCCGCTCACGCAGGCGCAGGATTTCCTGGGCCTGAATCTCGATATCGGCCGCCTGACCCTGTGCCCCGCCCGAGGGCTGGTGGATCATGATTCGGCTGTTGGGCAGCGAGAAGCGCTTACCCTTGCCACCACCGGCCAGCAGCAGAGCACCCATGGAAGAGGCCTGGCCCATGCAGATGGTCGCCACGGGGCAGCGGATATACTGCATCGTGTCATAAATCGCCAACCCTGCCGTCACGTAACCGCCCGGCGAGTTGATGTAGAAGGAGATTTCCTTGGTCGGATTCTCAGCTTCCAGGAACAGAAGCTGGGCACAGACCAAGCTGGCCACGGCATCGTTCACGCCACCGACCAGGAAGATGATCCGTTCCTTCAGGAGGCGGGAGTAGATGTCGTATGCCCGTTCGCCGCGGTTGGTCTGCTCGACCACCATGGGAACCAGCGCGTTCATCTGCGGTTCAATCATGATCCCTGCTTCGCTCCTAACCAGAAGCCGCGGGGTCCTGGATTGGCCCCCGCGGTACTATATGGCTGCCTCAGGCGGCGGCCACTTCGTCCTCGTCCGGATCGCGCATCAGCTCTTCAACCGACACGGTCACTTCGTTCACCTTAACGGTTCCGAGGATGAAGTCGACAACCTTATCCTCGTAAATCGGCGCGCGGAGGCTTTCAACGGCCTGCGGGTTCTTCTGGAAGAACTCGAAAACCTGCTGCTCCTGGCCCGGATAGCGACGAACCTCGTCGAACATGGCCTTCTGCAGCTCCTCGCGCGAAACAGTGATATTGTTACGGCGACCGATTTCGGAAAGGAGCAAGCCCAGACGTACGCGCCGGACAGCAATGTCGCGATACTCGGCCTTCAGGTCGTCTTCGCTCTTGCCTTCGTCCTCGGCGTCCGCACCACCGCGGGCCAGTTCTTCCTGCAGGCGCTTCCAGATCTGCTCGAACTCGATCTCGACCATACCGGCCGGAACGTCGAAGCTGTGCAGCTCGGCCAGCTTGTCCAGCAGGGCGCGCTTGGCACGCAGACGCGAGGTCTGGCCATACTCGCCTTCGGTGCGCTCCTTGATGGCGGCCTTCAGGGCTTCCAGATCGTCGAAGCCGAAGGTCTTGGCCAGGTCGTCATTCAGCTCGGCATCCTTACCGACGCGGATTTCCTTGACCTTCACCTCGAAGACAGCGGCCTTACCGGCCAGCTCGGCAGCGTGGTATTCAGCCGGGAAAGAAACATTGACGCTGACATCGCTGCCGGCCTTGGCGCCGACCAGCTGGTCCTCGAAGCCGGGGATGAAGGAACCGGAGCCCAGCTCCAGCTCATAATCGTCGCCCTTCATGCCAGGACGCTTCTCGCCATCGACGGAACCGTCGAAGTCGATCAGCAGGATGTCGCCGGTCACGGCGGCGCGATCTTCCTCGACCTTCTCGGTGGTCCGGCGACCCTTCGACAGACGGCCCAGCGCTTCCGTCACGGTGTCATCGGCGACGGCGGCAACCGGCTTCTCGATCTCGACGGCAGACAGGTCCGCCGGTTCGATCTCGGGCAGCAGCTCAACCTGCACGGCGAATTCCAGGTCCTGACCCGGATCGAACTTCAGCACTTCGATCTTGGGCTGCAGGGCCGGACGCAGGTTGTTGTCGGAGACGGCCTTCTGGGCGCCATCATTGACGGCGGCTTCCAGAACTTCGCCCATGACCGACTGGCCATAGCGCTGCTTCAGGATCGGCATCGGGACCTTGCCGGGGCGGAAGCCCGGGATCTTCACGGTCTTGCCGACCTCGGTCAGCCGGGTCTGCACCCGCGATTCGATATCCTGGGCCGTGATGACGACCTTGAAGTCGCGGCGGAGGCCTTCAGCGCTGGTCTCGGTGATCTGCATGGGACGAAATGCCTGTCTTCTGTCTGTTCGCCCCAGCCCCCTCTGCCTTTAACAGGGACCGAAGCTCCCGCGGGTGGGCCGGATTTCCGGCTTCCGCGGTGGGTTGCGGGTCAAAACTCAAAACTCGTGGTGCGGGCGAAGGGACTTGAACCCCCACGTCTTTCGACACTGGAACCTAAATCCAGCGCGTCTACCATTCCGCCACGCCCGCCCGTCAGGCAAACCATGAGGCCGCCCGTGGGAGCGCACCGTATAGCAAGCTGTTTAAGGCTCGCCAAGCGCGGAATCTGCCAGGGCAGTCGTGCCCGCGATAAAGGTGCCGTACCTATTCCAGCAGCACCCGCGCGACGGCATCGATGATGGCATCCGCATCCAGGCGCAGGGCGGCGTAAAGGTCGGGCAGATCGGCAGATTGACCAAAGGTTTCCACCCCCAGTGCAGCCACCTTGTGCCCCCGCACCCCGCCCAGCCAGGACAAGGCGGATGGGTGTCCATCGGTGATGGTGACGAGACGCGCCGTTGCAGGCAGGGCGGACAGCAGACGCTCCACCGGCGCCACCGCCACTTGCCCCGCCTGCCGTGCGCGGCGCGCGGCCATCCAGCCCTGATGCAGCCGGTCCGCCGACGTCACGGCCAGCAGGCCGGCACCCGGCACATCCTCCAGCAGCTGCGCATGCGCGGACAGCACCTCCGGCGCCAGGGCACCCATATAGATGAGGGTCAGATCGGCATCCGGTGCCGGCGGACGCAGCCAATAGCCGCCATCAATGACCGCCTCGGCGTCCAGCGGGCGAGACGGCTGCTCCAGGCTGCGTGTGGACAGGCGCAGATAGAGGCTGCCGCCATCGGGTTTCTGCATGTGCGCGAACCCCCAGCGCATGATGACCGCCAGTTCATCGACATAGGCAGGTTCAAAGCTGGACAGTTTCGGCAGGCCCATGCCGATCAGGGGGGTGGCGATGGATTGATGCGCCCCGCCCTCCGGCGCCAGGGTCACGCCGCTGGGTGTCGCGACCAGCATGAAGCGCGAGTCCTGATAAAGGGCGTAGTTGAACGCATCCAGCCCGCGCATCACGAACGGATCATAAAGCGTACCCACCGGCAGCAGCCGCGCCCCGAACAAATCATGGCTGAGGCCCAGGGCCGCCAGCATCAGGAACAGATTATGTTCGGCGATGCCCAGTTCGATATGCTGGCCCTGCGGATCGCCCTGCCAGCGCTGCGCCGACACGACCTTCTGTTCCTTGAAGATGTCGTGCCGTTCATGCCGGTCGAACAGGCCGCGCCGGTTGACCCAGGCACCCAGGTTGGTGGAGACAGTGACGTCCGGGCTGGTCGTCACGATGCGTGATGCCAGTTCGGTGTCGCCCTTGGCCAGCTCGGCCAGGACCTTGCCGAATCCCTCCTGTGTGCTCATCCGTTCCGTTACCGAAACATCAAGTCGTTCCGGTACCGGTACAAATCCGGCAGACAGGCGGCGCGTTGGGGTGGCGGTGAAAGGCACCTCCTCCGTCAGGAAGCGCTTCAGGTCCTCCACATCCACGTCCAGGCCCGCAAACGGTTCCCATTCCTGGCCGTCCTTGATGCCGCACTGCGCCTTGAAGGCGGCCATCTGCTCCAGGTTCATCAGGCCGGAATGGTTATCCTTGTGCCCCTGGAACGGTAGCCCCATGCCCTTGACCGTATAGGCCACGAAACAGGCCGGGCGTTCGGCATCCGGGCCGTTGGCGGCGGCATGGAAAGTGTCCAGGATGGTCGGCAGGTCATGGCCGGCCAGATTGGTCATCAACCGCGCCAGCATCGCATCATCATGACTGTCCAGCAGTCCCCGGATGCCGCTGGTCGTGCCCAGATCGCGGATCAGCGCCTCGCGCCAGGCCGCCCCGCCCTTAAAGCACAGGGCCGCATAAAGCTGGTTCGGACAGGTGTCGATCCATTGGCGCAGCGCCTCACCACCCGGTTCCAAGAACGCCGCCTCCAGCAGGCGGCCATATTTCATGATGACGACATTCCAGTCGAGCGACCGGAACATGCCGGTAATCGGCTCCCACAGCTTGTCGGAAACGACGCTATCCAGGCTCTGCCGGTTATAATCAATGATCCACCAGGCATTGCGCAGGTCATGCTTCCAACCTTCCAGCATGGCCTCGAAGACATTGCCCTCGTCCATCTCGGCATCGCCGACCAGGGCCACCATGCGGCCCTCGGGCTGATCCGACAGGCCCTTCAGGCGCACATAATCCTGCACCATGCTGGCAAAGGCCGTGACCGCCACACCCAGACCGACGGAGCCGGTGGAAAAATCCACGTCATCGGTATCCTTGGTGCGCGATGGATAGGATTGGGCACCGCCAAAGGCGCGGAACCGTTCCATCTTCTCCCGCGTCTGCCGACCCATCAGATATTGGATGGCGTGGAAGACGGGGCTGGCATGGGGCTTCACCGCGACCCGGTCCTGCGGGCGCAGCACATCGAAGAACAAAGCCGTCATAAGGCTGACCATGGAAGCGCTGGAGGCCTGATGCCCGCCCACCTTCAACCCATCGCGCGACGGGCGCAGGTGATTGGCATTGTGGATCATCCATGTGGACAGCCACAGCGCCTTTTTCTCCAGCGCGCGCAGATGCGCCAGATGGCGGCCATCGCGGGCGGCACCGGGGATGGCGGGGCGAATATCGGGCATGGTGGACGTGTCCCTGACAGAAGGCATCTGGCCCCGTCACCGCACGCCCGACCAAAGCCGGCCAACAGGCAAACCGCCGACGGAAGACCCATGGGCGCTTATATCAGCAAATTCGTCTCAGGTGAAACGATCAGCCCGCGCGCGGGCTGCCGAACAGCCGCGTAAAACTGTCGACCGTCAGGGTGCGCACCGCCCCCTTGTCCCGGCGCAGGCCATGCGGGTCCGGCCCGTCCACCACATCATTGCGCGCCACATAGCGCACATGGGGGAGCGGAAAACCGTCCTGTGTCACGGCCAGCACGCGGGCCGTTTCCACGGTGTTGAAGATCACCCGCTGGTACACGGCACCCGGAACAGGGGCCGCCAACGGTTTGGAACGCTTGAACAACGACACGCTCATCGTAACGCCCCCCATTTCGGTTCACCCCGGACTTGACCCGCCATTGGCCGTCCGTTTCCCAAAAGTGGTACCGCTTTTCCGGTATATGGAAATTAACGCATTCATTTTGTGCGCGCAATAAGATGTCACAGAATCCTGCGACTATCTTCCCAGGATTTATCGGGGATTTTAGGCAAATCAATGAAACATCACCGTCACACGGATCGGATGTTAGGATATCATTCTGGCAATACTTAACAGCGTAGATTAGCGCCCAGGCGTTGCCAAAACGAAACCCTGGAGACGTTACCCCGCGCACAGGACGGGACGTGCAACAACATTACCTGACTGTTTTTCAAAGATTATTCTGTTTCAGAACAGCCGGCACCGCCTCCGGCAGATCCTCGGCGATCAGACCCCGGCCACAATATTCGCCCGCAGCGCCATGCAGCCAGGCACCGGCACTGGCGGCATCGAACGGGTCCATCCCCTGGGCCAGCAGGGCCAGGATCAGGCCCGACAGCACATCGCCACTACCCGCAATGGCGAGGTCGGGCGGTGCATTATGGTTGATGCGGACCCGCCCGTCGGGATGCGCGATCACCGTATCCGGTCCCTTCAGCAACACCACCGCCCCCGACTCCGCCGCCGCATGGCGCGCACGGTCCAGGCGGGAACCCGGCAGCGGACCGAACAGCCGCGCAAACTCCCCTTCATGCGGGGTCAGTACCCAGCGGTCATTGAGGCCAGCCTGCCGCAGCGTCGAAAGCTGCCCGGCGAAGCTGCTGAAAAAATCAGCATCCAGCACGCCCGTCTTTCCTGCGCGCAGGCTGGCCAGTACCGCATCGTGCAGAAGCGGTCCCGTCCCGGCACCCGGCCCCAGCAAGACGGCATTGCGGCGCGGATCGGCCAGCAGTTCCGAAAAACCGACCCCGTCGGCAATGGGCTGCGCGATTAGGCTGGGCATGGACAGGCAGTAGACCAGTTGTGCCGCCGGCTCACAGGCCAGCGTCACCAGCCCGGCCCCCAGCCGCAGGGCAGCCCGCGCCGACAGCCGGGCCGCCCCCGTCATCAACGTCCCGCCCAGGATCAGGGCGTGGCCGCGCTGATATTTGTGTCCGGTGACAGAGGGCCTGGGGAATTGTGAGCGCCAGAGGGCCGGGCCATTGGCCTGGACGGTCGCGCCGATGCTGGCCAGAACGGAGGCCGGGATGCCGATATCGGCAATGACCAGTCGCCCGACATGGCCGCGTGCAGGATAAAGGTAATGAGCGGGTTTGGGCCGGAAGAAGCTGACGGTGACATCCGCGACGGGTGCCGCACCCAAAATCATCCCATCATCGCCATTGATACCGCTGGGCACATCCACGGCCAGAACCGGTACCCCGTGCCCCGCCATGGCCTGCACTAGCGCCAGCGCCTGCCCGTCCAGCGGACGGTTCAGCCCTGCCCCGAACATCGCGTCGATCACCAGACCGGCACCGGACAGCAGGTCAGGTGAAGCCAGTTCCACACCGCCGGTCCAGCGTTCTGCCGCCCAAGCCGCATCCCCGCGCAACGCCGCACGGTCGCCCAAAAGCCCGACCCGCACCGGCCAGCCGGCGGCAGACAGATGCCGGGCCGCCACGAACCCATCGCCCCCATTATTGCCGGGACCGCAGAGGATGACGACAGGCCGGGGCCGTCCGCCGCACAGAATAACGGCCTCACGCGCCACGGCCATGCCCGCGCGTTCCATTAGCAGGGTGCCGGGTATGCCGGCCTGCATGGCGGCGCGGTCGGCCGCCACCATCTGGGCCACGGTCAGGATTTCTTGGGCCATGCCCTGTCTTCCAGCTTGGGAGAAAGCATGGGGCCATTCTGCGCCAGGGCGGGCATGGCCCAGAAATGAAAAAGGCCGCCCGAAGGCAGCCTTTTTTCCAATTTCTCCGCGCAGGGAGAATGGGGCGATGGACGGGACTCGAACCCGCGACCACTCGGACCACAACCGAGAGCTCTACCAACTGAGCTACCACCGCCGCCGGAGGCCGCCTTATGCAACAACAGCCCCAGGGCGTCAAGCATTCCTTTCACAAAAAATCGCAGGCCCGCCTTGCTTGGAGCAAGGCCGCAGGAGAGACGGCACTTTGCCACTGAACAAGGCGCTTCGCTTGGTTAATGCGCAGTTTTTCGGCCTGACGATTAAAAAGTGATCACATATTTGCACATTATTTGATCACATTACCCGCAAAACATGATCAAATGCCAGCGATCCCATGCCACATCCAACTGGCATGGGGCATGCTTATAGTATGGTCGCACCGATCAGGATGGAAACAGCCGGGCCGGTGCCGAAATTTGGAGCTGCGGGACGCGATGAAGAAGATTGAAGCGATCATCAAGCCCTTCAAGCTGGATGAGGTGAAGGAAGCCCTCCACGAAGTGGGGATCAAGGGCATCACCGTGACCGAAGCCAAGGGCTTTGGCCGCCAGAAGGGCCATACCGAACTCTACCGGGGGGCCGAGTATGTCGTCGACTTCCTGCCCAAGGTGAAGATCGAGGTCGTCATGGATGACAGCCTGGTGGAACGCGCCGTCGATGCGATCCAGCAGGCCGCCCATACGGGTCGCATCGGCGACGGCAAGATCTTCGTGACCCCGGTGGAAGAGGTGATCCGCATCCGCACCGGCGAGCGCGGTCCCGACGCCATCTGACTTTTTTTCGGGCGTTTCGGTAACATCCGAAGCGCCCGAAACCAGGGCACAGAATTTTCTTTCAAATGGTCCGGGGATGGGGTAACGCCACCAACCGGCGGCCCCAAAAGCCCGGGACCGGTTCCTTCCACGACAAACCTCAAACCACGGAAGCAGAGGCTATGTCTGATTTGGCCAAGTTCTTCGACCTGATCAAGGAAAACGACGTCAAGTATGTCGATTTCCGCTTCACCGACATCAAGGGGAAGGTTCACCACGTTTCCCAGCATATCTGCACTGTCGATGAAGATCTGCTGACCGACGGCGTCATGTTCGACGGCTCGTCCATCGCCGGCTGGAAGGCGATCAACGAGTCCGACATGACCCTGCTGCCGGACCTGTCGACGGCCGTCATGGACCCGTTCTCGGCCCAGCCGCTGCTGACCGTTCTGTGCGACGTGCTGGAGCCCTCCACCCGTCAGCCCTACAGCCGTGACCCGCGCTCCATCGCCAAGGCCGCTGAGCGCTACATGGCGTCGGCCGGCATCGGCGACACCGCGTTCTTCGGCCCGGAAGCCGAGTTCTTCGTGTTCGACGACGTGAAGTTCGAAGTCTCGATGAACAAGGTCATGTACGAGTTCGACTCCGAAGAGGGTCCGTACAATTCCGGTCGTTCGTACGAAGGCGGTAACCTGGGTCACCGTCCAGGCGTCAAGGGCGGCTACTTCCCCGTGGCCCCGATCGACAGCGCCCAGGACCTGCGCGCCGAGATGCTGACGGTTCTCGCCGAGATGGGCGTCGAAGTCGAGAAGCACCACCACGAAGTGGCCGCCTCGCAGCATGAGCTGGGCGTCAAGTTCGGCACGCTGGTCAAGATGGCCGACGGCATGCAGCTGTTCAAGTATGTGGTCCACAATGTGGCCCATCAGTACGGCAAGTCCGCGACCTTCATGCCGAAGCCGGTGTTCGGCGATAACGGCTCGGGCATGCACTGCCACCAGTCGATCTGGAAGGACGGCAAGCCGCTGTTCGCCGGCAACCAGTATGCCGACCTGTCGGAAACCGCCCTGTTCTATATCGGCGGCATCATCAAGCATGCCCGCGCCCTGAACGCCTTCACCAACCCGCTGACCAACAGCTACAAGCGTCTGGTCCCGGGCTATGAGGCACCGGTGCTGCTGGCTTATTCCAGCCGCAACCGTTCGGCTTCCTGCCGTATCCCGCACGTGTCGAGCCCGAAGGGCAAGCGCGTCGAGGTCCGCTTCCCCGATCCGGGCGCGAACCCCTATCTGGCGTTCGCCGCCATGCTGATGGCCGGTCTGGATGGTATCCAGAACAAGATCCATCCGGGCGAAGCCATGGACAAGAACCTGTACGATCTGCCGCCCGAAGAACTGAAGGAAATCCCGACGGTTTGCCGCTCGCTGCGCGAAGCCCTGGAAAGCCTGAACGCCGACCGCGACTTCCTGAAGAAGGGCGACGTCTTCACCGACGACATGATCGACAGCTTCATCGAGCTGAAGATGGAAGAAGTGCTGGCGTTCGAAACCTCGCCGCACCCGATCGAGTACAAGATGTACTACAGCGTCTGATGCCTTCGGCCCGGCAACGGGCCGGCACTCAGCGACGATCAGCAGACCCCCGCCGGGCAACCGGCGGGGGTTTCGCATTTCAAGGCGGTGCGCTACTCTCCGGCCCGTAATGCAGAATCCGACCTCCCCGTCCGATCACGCCCTTTATGCCCCCGGCTTCCTGGGCGGATCGCCCCGGCGCATCATGGGCATGGTGATGCGCAACTGGTTCCTGATCCGGCAAAGCTGGCCGCGCATGCTGGAGCTTTGCTACTGGCCCACGGTGCAGCTTCTGGTCTGGGGGTTCATGTCGCAGTTCCTGCGTGGTCAGACCTCGCTGCTGGCTGGTGCTGCTGGCGTGCTGATCTCTGCCGTGCTGCTGTGGGAGGTGCTGGTCCGCACCCAGATCGGGATGAGCATCACCTTTCTGGAGGAGCTTTGGTCCCGCAACCTGGGCAACCTGTTCGTCAGCCCGCTGCGCCCCTGGGAATGGGTGGTGTCGCTGGTGGTGATGGGGTTCATCCGCGTCATCCTGGGCGTGGCGCCGCCGGTGGTGCTGGCCGTTCTGTTCTTCGACATCTCGATCTTCGATCTTGGCCTGCCGCTGGCGGCGTTCTTCGCCAATCTGATGATGTTGGGCGTGGCGGTCGGGCTGCTGACATCAGGCATGATTCTGCGGCACGGGTTGGGGGCGGAGTCGCTGTGCTGGATGGCCGTGTTCGTGCTGGCCCCCTTCTCCGCCGTCTACTACCCCGTCTCCGCCCTGCCGCCGGCGGTGCAATATGTCGCCATGGCCCTGCCATCGACCCATGTGTTCGAGGGGATGCGGGCCGTCCTGTATCAGGGGACCATCGAATGGCGGATGCTGGGGCTGGCCGTCATTCTTAATCTTTTCTATCTGGGGCTGGCTTCCCTATATTTCCTGCGGGCGTTCCGCAATGCGCGGCAGCGCGGCGCGCTGTTGCAGGCGGGTGAATAGTCGGGGCATCAATTGGCGGAACGCAAATACGCGATACAGCGGCCCAAAGGGGCGAAATGGGAAACCCTGTCCCTGGTCGATGATCTGGGCCAGGGCAAGATGGAATTCCGCAATGCCGTGAACCTGCACGGCGCCGGTCCCGTCCGCCTGATCCAGGTGGATTTCGTCAGCGATGAGGCCCTGGCCGATTTCGACTGGCGCCTGATTGAGCTGCACGACCCCCGCAAGGGCGACCGGCCCAAGCCGACCGTGGTGGCGGGCAGCGAGCGGGCGAAACCCAAGCAGCAGCCCACCAAAGGCAAAGGGGCCGGCACGGCCAAGGGTCGCGGCCCCGCCGGTCCCGACGAAAAGGTGCCCGTGCCGGTGAAGACCTATATGCTGGCGTTTCTGTTCGGGGCCGTTTCCCTGGCCATCTGGGCGCTGTTCTACAGGACCTGAAGCCATGTCCATGCCACGTATTGCCATTGTCGGGGCGGGCGCCATCGGCACCGTCATCGCTGCCCGCCTGTCGGCCCGCGGCGGGCTGGATGTCAGCCTGTGCCTGCGCACCGGCGGCTTCAGCAGCCTGGAGGTGCAGGGGCCGGACGGCACCGTCACCGCCACCCCGTCCCTGTATGCTGATCCCGCGGAGACCCACCCCGTCGACTGGGTGATCGCTACCACCAAGGCCTATGACAGCGCCGCCATCGCCGGCACTTGGCTGCCCGCCCTGATGGGGCCGCAGACGCGGCTGGCCGTGCTTCAAAACGGGGTGGAGCATGTGGCGAATTTCGGGACCCTTGTCGACCCGGCCCGCATCCTGCCCGTGATGCTGGACATCCCCGCCGAACGTCTGGGCCCTGGTCGCGTCCTGCAACGCGCCGCCGGCATCATGGTGGTGCCGCAGGGACCGGACAGTGCCGGCTTCATCACCCTGTTCGACGGAACCGGCATCAAGGTGACGGCAGATGCCGATTTCACCACGGTCGTCTGGCGCAAGCTGTGCCTGAATGCCGCCGGTGCGGTGTCGGCCCTGCTGCGGCAGCCGGCGGGTATCGTCCATCATGCGGGGGCGGCACCGGTGATGCGCGCCCTGGTGGCCGAATGCGTCGCGGTTGCCCGCGCCGAAGGGGCCAAGCTGGATGATCAGACGGTGGATCAGGTGATGGATGCCTGCCGCGCGGCGGCACCGGCGGGGATCAATTCCCTGCTGGCCGACCGGATGGCGGGGCGGCCCATGGAGCTTGATGCCCGCAACGGCGTGATCATCCGGCGCGGCACCGCCCACGGCATCCCGACACCGGTCAACCAGACCGTCCACGATCTGATCCTGGCCGCCGTATCGGTGGAGCAGCCTCAGCGGTAAAGGCGCGGCACCTCGATCATCGGGCAACGGTCCATGATCACGGTGCTGCCCAGCGCCTCCGCCCTGGCCGCCGCCGCATCATTGCGGATACCCAGTTGCATCCAGATGAAAGGAATGCCGCGTTGGGCCGCGTCCACCGCAACCTCCCCCGCCGCGTCCGCCCGGCGGAAGATATCGACCATGTCGGGCCGTTCCGGCAGGTCGGCCAGGCTGGCATAGGCGGTCTGCCCCAGCACCGTTCGCCCCGCCAGCGCCGGATTCACGGGGATCACCCGATGCCCACGGTCATGCAGGAACTTCATCACGTAAAAGCTGGGCTTGGCCGGATCCGCCGTCGCCCCCACCACCGCAATGGTGCGGGCGCTGTCCAGAACATGGCGGATCAGATCATCGGAATAATGGTCATGGTTCATGGGCCGCTATCCCTTTCATTTGACCTTGGTCGCTTATCACTCCGCCTTCTTGGGCACTGGTCCCAGGGCCATCGGTGCTTCCGCCGCCAGCCAGGCGAAGCTGGCAAAGGCCGCCGTGGCCTGATCCAGCTTCTTTGGGTCAACCTTGTCCAGCGTGTCGTCAGCCGTGTGGTGGTAATCGAAATAGTCGGTGCCATCCAGGCCCAGGCCGCCCGTCGGCACCCCCTGTGCCGCCAGCGGCCCGATATCGGGTCCGCCGCTGCTGGAGCCACGTCCCGGCACGATGCCCAGCGGGGCCAGCGCCTTGCCGATGGCGTCGGCCACGGGCTTCGCCTCTGGCCGGAAGTTGGCATTGAAGGTGATGACGGGACCGGCACCGAAATCCGCCTCTGTCCCAACCTGATGCTTGGGCAGTTCGGCGGCATGCTGCTTGGCATAGGCATAGGCACCGACCAGCCCCACCTCCTCCGCCCCGAACAGGACGAAGCGGATGGTGCGGCGCGGGGCCTGCGGCATAGATTTGATGATCTTGGCCGCCGCCAGGACGATGCCAACCCCGGCCCCGTCATCCAGGGCGCCGGTACCCAGATCCCAACTGTCCAGATGCGCGCCGATCACCACGATCTCTTCGGGCAGTTCGCGGCCCTTGATCTCCGCCATGACATTGGCGTCAGACAGCGGCCCCATAGCCTGGCTGGACAGGACCATCTTCACCGACACCGGCTGACCCAGCGCCAGCACGCGGTTCAGCTGATCCGCGTCGGGATTGGACAGGGCACCGGCGGGGATGGCCGTCACACCGTCGGCATAGCGGGTGATGCCGGTATGGGGGAAACGGTGGCTGTCGGTGCCGATGGACCGGATCAGCAGACCGACCGCCCCCTTGCGCGCTGCCGCCTCCGGCCCCTTGCCGCGCACGCCCACCGCCTCGCCATAGCCGCCGCCATCCTGCAGGCGGTTCATCTTCTTGTCGACGAAGGCGATCTTGCCTTTCAGGCTGCCTTCCGGTGCGGCCTCCAGGTCTTCCAGCGTGTCAAACCGCACGACAGGGGCCGTGATACCCTCTGGCGGGGTCGTTACGGAATGGCCAAGAGCCGTGACATGCAGGTGATGGGCAACAGGGGTCAGGATCGACGCATGCTCGATCCCGCGTTCCCAGCCATCCACCGTGAACGGCTCGACCTTGATATTGGCCAGCCCCAGTTCCTTGAACCGTGCTTCGGCCCATTGATGCGACAGCTTGGCGGCGGGCGACCCCGCCAGACGCGGGCCGACACGCACCGTCAATGATTCGACGAACCCGTAGGCACCGGACCCGGCCATAGCCTTGGCCTGGATATCGCTGCTGGCCTTCAGAGTGGCGGGGGTAAAGACATTGGCATCGGCGGCGAAGGCCGGCTGCCCCAGGGCCAGCAACGCCACACCGGCGGCCAGCAGAAAACCGAAACGCTTCAAGGCACAGGCTCCTTCAACGGACGGCGGGGATGGCAGGCACCCCGGATTGCCGAAAGGGTAACCCAGCAGGCCGTTGGGGGAACAAGGGATTTGTCACGGTCACAATTGGGCGTGCCACCATTGATGGCGCGCAGACGCCCGCTTGCATAGTTTCGCCATGTCGTGACCTTTGGGATAGGGTGTGGAGGCACCCCACAAAAACGCTTGACGCCCATGCGCAACGGGCGCACCATCAAATCGTAACAAAGACACGGAGGGTGATTTTGACGGTAAAGACGCCCCCTACGCAGTGGGCGGCCGAGTAAGTCCGGCGATCGACTGCGCTCCGTAGACTGGGAGGGTGTGTAAAAACATGACCCCACCGCAGCATAACTTGGCGATTACTTGATATATCGCAGCAACCATCCCGAAACCGCGCTTTGACATAGGTCCTTGTGGTTTCGGAATTGAGAAGACCCCCGTAGGCGCATCCAGCTACGGGGGTTTTCTTTTTGTGGCCTGTCTTGTGGAACGCCCCGATGTCGGCTTCCCGACGATGGCTGTACCCAGGGCGCACAAGCATCAACTTCACCGTCTCGGTATGCGCAGCACCATCTATGGCCCCTGCATTCCACCGTATGGCAACTCCATCCCCACAGAGTTTGCGGAAAGGCTGTTAGAGCCTTAAGGCGCAATGGCTTTGGCTGTTTCTTCTGCTATCATCGGCTTGGCGATAAGGGGAAGGACAGCCGCATCTTGATTTCACGCGGACCCGTCAAGAACTGTCAGGACAGCGGCGGCTGGTTCCTTTGCCTAATCTTTACCTGTCTTATCCTTGTTCTTTTGCCGCTGCCGGCAGCGGCGGAGCGCTGGGACGCGCTGGCCGATACCGTGTTCCAGAATTATGGCCGCGATCAGGGGCTGCCCCATATCGTGCCCACAACGCTGGCGCAGGACCGGCAGGGCTTCATCTGGATCGGGACTCAGGGCGGTTTGGCCCGCTGGGACGGGTACCGTTTCCGCACCTACCGCGCCGACCCGGCACAACCCGGCAGCCTGCCCGATGATTGGGTCCAGCGGCTGTTCGTGGACAAGGCCGGACACCTGTGGGTGGGCGGCTCCGCCGGCGGCCTGTCGCGCTTCGACGGCACCACCGACACCTTCATTCCCGTCGCCCTGAAACCCGCCGGCCAGCGCACGCATATCGGCGCCCTTTCCGATGATGGCCAGGGCGGCCTGTGGATCGGTACGGATGAAGGGCTGCACCATCTGGACGGCAGCAGCAATCAGGTCCGGCATCTGACGGGGGAGAATGCAACCAAAGCCGGCCTGCCCGTGGGACGTGTCCTGTCACTGCTGCGTGAGGATAAGGGAACCCTGTGGGTTGGCACGGTAAAGGGCTTGGCCCGCAGCGACGATGCCGGCGGCAGTTTCACCCTGTTGCCGATCGCGGAGGGTACGGGGGGCGTTTCGGTCCTGTTGCGGGATGATCAGGGGCGGTTGTGGGTTGGGACCCGGCGCGGTGGTCTTTTCTTCCTGGACACCGGTGACAGCACCCTGCGCCCCGTCGATGCAGGCCCCCTGGTCGGTGCGGCACGGGGCGTGTCGGCGCTGTCCCTGGTGCGACCGCAGGAACTGTGGGTTGGGCTGCGCGGTGGCGGTATCTGGGCGGTTGACCTGCGCAGCCTGGAAATGCGCCCCATTCGCCATGACCGGACGCTGCCCAACAGTCTGGTCCATGATGATGTCTGGTCGCTTCTGCGCGATGATGCGGGATCGGTCTGGGTGGGCACGACGGGCGGGCTGTCATACCGTCCCTTCGACAGCGGTATCGTTTCGACCATTTTCGGCGGCACCCTGCGGCCCAAGGCGCCGCGCGGCAGCGACGTCTCCGTCATCCGGCCCACACGCGACGGGCGTTTCTGGCTGGGTTACCTGACGGGTGGTGCGGACCTTATCGATCCGGTGAAGGGCCTGATCGATACCGTGACGCCCGAACAGGACAATCCGGAGGCCGGCCTGCCCCAGGATGCCGTCTTCGCCATTGCCGAAGATGCCGATGGCCGCGTCTATTTCGCGAGCCGCCGGGGCCTTTACATCCGCGAACCCGGACGGTCGGGTCTGCGGCTGACCACGATACCGGGTCGTGACCGGCACACAGCGGTCACCACCCTGTCGTTCGAAGAGGGGGTTCTGTGGATCGGCGGGGAAGATGATGGCATCTGGGGCGTGGTACCCGGCGGGGGGGATGGCATCGGCACGGTTGTGCTGGGCCGGGCGGACGGGCTGCACCTGCCCGATCCCGGCGTCACGGTCACCCGGCGCGGCCAGGGGGATGATCTATGGGTCGGCACCCGCAACGGGCTGGTGCTGATCGACCTCACCGCCCGCACCAGCAGCCTGATCCCGGCGGCACCGACCGATCCGATGGGTCTGCCGGCGCGGTTCGTCTCCTGTCTGCTGTTCGACCGGCAGGGGCGGCTTTGGGTTGGCACGTTCGGGGGCGGCCTTGCCCTGATGACCGGGCGCGATGCGGAGGGGCGGCCCCGGTTCCGCCGCCTGGGCACGGCTGATGGCCTGCCCCATGCCAATGTCGACAGTTTGCAGATGGATGGGTCGGGTGCCATCTGGGCCGGGACAGATGATGGTCTGGCCCTGATCGATCCCGTTGCTATGACAGTACGGCCCGTGCGCCGGGCCGACGGCGCGCCGCTGGTCGATTATTTCGTAGGCGCCGGTGCCACCAGCCTGGAGGGGGAAGGCCTGTTCGGTGCCAAGGGAGGTATCACGGTCACACGCCCCGGCACCCTGCCCCCTTGGCGCTTCCGCCCGCCCATCGTTGTGACCGACCTGCGTGTCGGCGGCACGCCGCTGCCCGTTGCACCTTTCAACCATGCCACGGCACCGGCACCGCCGGTGATCATTACGCCAGAGGCCAACAGCCTGGCGTTGGAGTTCGCGGCACTCGATTACACCTCCCCGGAACGCAACCTCTATGCCTATCGCCTGGAGGGGTATGACCGCGACTGGATCGCCACCGATTCCAGCCGCCGGCTGGCCGTCTATGCCAACCTTTCGCCGGGCACCTATACGCTGCGCCTGCGCGGCAGCAACCGTGACGGGCTGTGGACCGATCAGGCCCTGGCCCTTACGGTCCGGGTCATGCCGGCCTGGTATCAGCTTCTCTGGGTGCGGTTGCTGGCCCTGCTGGCCGGACTGTCTGCGGTGGCGGGCCTTGTCGGATGGCGCACCGCCTATCTGCGGCAAAAACAGGTGGAGTTGGAACAGCAGATCGCCGACCGCACCGCCGACCTGCGCTCGGCCAATGAAATGCTGGAACAGCTGGCCATGACCGATCCGCTGACCGGCTGCGCCAACCGCCGTCACTTCATGGAACGCGCCGGACAGATGATCGATCTGGCACAGCGCCATGGCACGCCCCTGTCGCTGGCGGTTCTGGACCTGGATGATTTCAAGCGGGTCAATGATACCTTTGGCCATCCGGGCGGCGACGCCGCCTTGGCCATGGCCGGAAAGCTTCTGTCAGACCATATGCGCGGCACCGACCTGATCGGTCGGATCGGGGGGGAGGAGTTCGCCCTGCTGATGCCGCACACCGATATCGCGGGCGCCATGCCGCTGGCCGAAAGGCTGCGTCAGGCCATTGAGCATGGGGAGGTTACCACCGATGGTCAGACGATCCGCGTGACGGCCAGCCTGGGTATCGCCGAACTGCGCCCGGAAGAGGATTTCGACGGCCTCTACGCCCGCGCCGACTATGCGCTTTATGCCGCCAAGCAGGGCGGGCGCAACCGGGTGGAACAGGCAGGCGGGGATTAAACGCTGCGTTGCCCAAGCCCGGCAGACAAACGATGTTCTGCCACGATCCGCGATACGGTCGGCTGGCTGATGCCATGCTGGCGGGCCATTTCGGCGCCCGTGCGGTCACCGGACAGGATGCTTTCTGCAATCTCCCGCCGCTGCTTGGCATCCAGCTTGCGGCGGCGCCCGCCGATCCGGCCCGCCGCCCGCGCCTTGACAAGGCCGGCCCCCGTGCGCTCCAGCAGCATCACACGCTCAAACGCCGCGAAGGACCCGATCATCCGCATCAGCATATGGCCGGCGGGGCCCATGGTTTCGATCCCTTCCGCCAGACTGCGGAACCCGGCCCCGGCCCGCGCGATGCGGTCCAGAAGGTGCAACACCTCCTTGAACGACCGCGAGAGTTGATCCAGGCCCGTGACCACCACGACATCGCCCGGTGAAAGGCCGTCCAGAAGATGGTGCAGTTCAGGCCGGTCCCATCGGCCCGCCGACGCCGCCTCCATCACGATACGTTCGCACCCCGCCGACCGCAGGTCGTGCAGCCGGCGATCAATCCCCGTTTCATCGGGGCGGGAGATACGGGCATATCCGATCAGCATGTGCGCCTCCCTCCGCTTCGCCTCACTAAATTACAAGGCGTTGATTGGGTTTCAGGTTGAAATGCCGGACCGCCCGGCCGGGCAGGCGCATCGAGATGCGCTGTGCCTGGGGCGAAACGCTCAGCAATGCCTGTGGCGTCCCATCCTTGGCGGTGATCAGGCGGGCCGCCCCACCTTCCAGCCGTGCCAATGGCCTGCCCGACAGGGTCAGGTCCGCACCCTTGGTGTCATAGGCAACCGAAGCCGACCCACCGCCATCCAAGGGCAGCGAGAGGCGGGCCCCCTGCGCGGCCTTATGGCCGGGCCGGATGTTCCAAGACAAGCTGCCGGGTTCCTCGACCACACCGATCAGGCGCCAAGTGTAATCCACCATGACCAGGGCGGTGGGGGAGTAGTTGGGATGATCCTCCCCATGGGTGAAGATACCGGTATCGGGGTCCATCTGCTGACGGAAGGTCAGGTCGGTCTGGATCGCCTCGCACCAGCGGTCCATCATCTCGGTAAATTCCGCCGCACGCCCATAATGGTCCATCCAGCGGGGCGCGCGCAGCGCCGTCAGCCCCTGGCTGGCCCCGCCCCAGCTATTGGCCGGAATGGGCCGCACGAAAGCGGGATCATCCATGGCGATGGAGGACAGCGGATATTTGCCCCAGAAGGCCTTGGGATTATGCAGCTGCCGTGTCCACAGCGTATCGAACAGGGTTTGGTCCACCACATGCTCGCCACAGACCCGGCTGATCACATCCGACCGCACGCGGATGAACTTGCCTTCCGCATCCAGATCATAAAAGGCGGCATCGTCGGCCACATACAGCTTTGACAGGATCAGGCGGCGGATCACTTCCGCCTGCTCCGTCCAGCGGTCGGCCTCTGCGGTATGGCCCAGGGCGCGGGCCATCTCCGCCAGGGCGCGGCGGGCACCATAGATGGTGGCCGAAAGGTCCGGGCACAGGCGCGGCAGCGACGGCAGATCATGATGCCGCCGCGCATCCTTGTTGGGACACTGGTTGGGCATCCCGGCCCAGCGCGGGCTGTTATCATGGCCGGTATCGTAGGTGCAGAACCCTTCCACCAGACCGGTCCCGCGCGTGTTGCGATAGCGCATCAACCAGCCGTCCCAGGCACCACAGGCCCGGTAGGCCGCTTCCAGCAACTCCCCATCGCCGGTGTCGCGCGCCAGTTCCCAGGCGGTGGCCGCGATGGGCACCACCATCTGAATCTGGCCAAAGCCGGTTTCCGCCACTTTGTTATTGGCCGGCAACTGCCCATCGGCACGTTGCAGCTCAAAAAAGGTCAGGTGGCTGTTGCGCGCCACGTCGGGGCGGAATTTGCGATAGACCAGCGCCTCATGCGGGCCGCATTCCTGCCAGATGCCGCGATAAACGCTTCCCTCGATCAGAACCGGCTTGGTGACATAGGGCATGACCTGGACATTGCTGGCCAGCACCTCCAGCGCCTTGTCATAGGCTGTCTGCCAGGAACTGTTGCCGGTGCTGAAACGCGGGGCATCGGCCATCTGGGCATCCCCGGCCCACACGCCGCGCGGCAAGGAGAGGCTGGCCAGACCGGCGGCACCGGCGGACAGCAGCGCACGGCGGGAAAGTGTGTGGGTCATCGCGCATCCCCCTTGCTCAACGGCTCCAGCCGCATCCAATCCACATCCACCACGCCCCCCGGTTCCCCCTTCGTGAAGGTAAACAGGGCGGGGCGGGAGCCCTTCCACCAGGAGAAGCGGGCCAGTTGGATGGGCTCTCCAAACGGCTGGAAGCTTTTGCCGTCATCCAGGCTGTAGGCGTAGCGGACCTTCTGATCCTCCGTCACCTCGGCCCGTAATTGCACAGTTCTGGCTTTCAAAACCGGCCCCGGCGTTTCCACCCCGGCGGATGACAGGGTCAGGCGCTTTTGCTTCCCCTCCCCCACCACGCCGATCCAGCTGGGCCGAACGCCGAACAATGACAGGCCCGCCCGCTGCCCATCCTTCAGGCCGGTGATATCCAACCGCGCGGTAATGCGCCGGTCGGGGCCTTGCAGAATCTGGGTAAGGGTGTTGCGGGCCGTCGTGATCTGCTCCGCCTTTCCCGCTGTCAGGCGCAGGAAGCCGGGGCGTGCCGACAGGCTCCACGCCTTGTCATCCGGGTTATGGTTCCATGACCATTGCAGGCCCAGGGATTTGGCCGCGAATTCGTCGCTGTCCTGCAAACGGTCACGCGTCGGGGCCGTACCCGTATCGGGCATGGGATGAACGGACACCGGCTCCCCACCATAGGTATCGGCCAGCCGCTTGCCCATGACGGGCCAGTCATCGACCCATTCGACGGGTTGCAGATGCACGATGCGGCCAAAGGCACCCGTACTATTGAAATGCGCGAACCAGCCCTGGCCCGACGGGGTTTCCACCCAGCCGCCCTGGTGCGGGCCTTCCAGGGCCGTTGATCCCTGGCTCAGCACCACCTGCCATTCATAGGGACCGTGGATGGAGCGGGAGCGCAGGGCCACCTGCACCCCCTTCTCCACCCCGCCGATGGGCGCGAAGATGTAGTAGAAGCCGTTGCGCTTATAAAGCTTCGGCCCCTCCAGGATGGGCAGCTTCTCCTTGTCCTGGATGATGATCTTGCCTTCATCCAGCACGCTTTTGCCATCGGCGCTCATGCGGTGCAGGATGATAGGGCCGGCGCCCACCACGGAATGGACCAGCCAAGCGGTTCCGTCATCGTCCCAGAAAGGGCAAGGGTCTTCCAGCTTCGGCTTGGCGATCACCTGGACCGGCGCTGTCCAGGGACCTTCCGGCCTTTGCGCCGTAGACATGAACACGCCCTCATCCGGCGTCGCCCAATAGACATGGAACTGACCATTATGGTGTCGGATGGACGGCGCCCAGACGCCACTGGCATAGCGGGTGCCACCCACCGGTTTGGACTTGGTGTCGTCCAGTTGGAACGGACCCGGCATGTCATAGTCAGGCGCGAAGGGCAGCTTGGGCAGGACATGGCCCACGATTGTCCAATGCACCAGATCGCGGGATTTCAGCACGGGAATGCCGGGCGAGAAATGGAAGCTGGACGCCACCATCACATACTCATCCCCGACCCGGATCAGATCCGGGTCGGAATAGTCGGCATAAAGGATGGGGTTGGCATAGGTCGCCGGCTCCGCCGCCCGTACCGCCAGCGGCGACAACAGTGCGACAGACAAGGCGGTGGACAGCAGGAACCGGCGCATCATCCTCACCCCGCCATCTGATTGCCGTAACCGATGATGATGGTGGCCAGCACCAGCAGGCCGACCCCCGACCAGACCATCAGCCGCACGGAAGGCCGCGCATCCTTCCATTCCTTGAAGGCAAAGCCCCAGAGCGTGCCGAAAATGATGATGGAGGCCATGTGCAGGGTCCAGGAGGAGAAGCCATAGGCCCCCATCTGGCTTTCACCCATCGTGTAGAAGAAGAACTGGAAGTACCAGGCGGCACCGGCAATGGCGCAAAGCACGAAGTTGGCGGCCAGCGGCGGACGCTCGCCAGCGTCTTTGGTCCGGCCCAGCCATTCACCCGCGCTTTTGTTGCGGTTGATCAGGATGCCGCACCAGACGGCATTGGTGATCAGCCCGCCGAACATCACCAGACAGAGGATGGGAAGACCGGTCCAGAGCGGACCGGTACCCGCCGCCGCCGACAGCGCCTTCACCGGTTCCCCCGCCGCAAGCCCGAAGGCAAAGCAGGAGGACATGATGCCGGAGAAGGTGGCGACCGCGACGCCCTTCACAAAGTCGAACTCCGCCACCGCCGCTTTTTTCTGCTCCTCCGACAGGGCCGCATCCTTGCGCGCTCCCGCCAGGGCGACGACGACGATGCCGGCAAAGGTGACGGCCAGCCCCAGCAGGATGACATTGCCACCCGCCGTGTCGATCAGCTTGGCCTTGAAATCCCCCTGGAACAGCGGTGGGATCAGCGTGCCGAACACGGTACACAGGCCCAGCACCACGGCCATGCCCAGCGACAGGCCCAGATAGCGCATGGTCAGGCCATAGGTCAGGCCACCAAAGCCCCAGAGCATGCCGAAGATAACAGGCCAAACCAGGGTCGGGGTCGGCGTTGCCGACAGCACGCCCAGCAGATCATTGGTCTGCACCGACGCAAAGAACCACGGGGCCAGCAGCCAGGAAACGATGCCGCCGGTCAGCCAGTAAATCTCCCACGACCAGCGCCGGACCGCGCGGTAGGGGACATAAAAGCTGGCCGAGGCAAGACCGCCCAACCAGTGGAAAAGAACGCCCAGCAACGGATTGCCAACCATGCCTGATTATCCTCCCATTTCACCTTATCGGGCTGAACGCCTCTGTGGTGCCTTGGCATAAGGTACGCTGACGGCGTCCCGCCTGGTGATTTATACGGCAAATTTCTCACATTATGAATTTTGATCTTAGATTATGGTGAAAAAATTAGAATGTGGTTCTACCGCCCGAGGTGTCGAAGGTGGCGGCGGTGGTGAAGCTGCATTCCTGCGATGCCATGAAACACACCATGGCGGCGCTTTCCTCCACCATGCCCAGCCGGCCCATGGGGATGCGGGAGCGCATGTACTCCACCTGACTTGACGGCAGCTGATCCAGGATCGGGCTTTCAAAGGTGGCGGGCGTCAGGCTGTTGGCGATCACGCCCTTGGTCGCCAGTTCCTTGCCCAAGGATTTGGTAAAACCGATCACCCCGGCCTTTGATGCCGAATAGGCAGAGGCATTGGGATTGCCCTCCTTGCCGGCGACGGACGCGATATTGACGATGCGGCCATAACCACGCGTCAGCATGTGCGGCACCACGGCGCGGCAGCAATGGAAGACGCCATGCAGGTTGATGGCGATGGTGCGGTACCAGCTATCCAGCGGGAAATCCTGCACAGGCGCCGTGGCCCCGGTGATCCCGGCGGAGCAGATCAGGACATCGACATGGCCCAGCGCCGCCACACTGGAAAGCGTGGCGACGGCCACTTGTGCGGCATCGGCGACATCCACGGCCACAGTGTGGGCTGCATCCACATCGGCGGCGGCCAGGGCATCGGCATTCAGGTCCCAGAGGGTGACCTGCCCCCCTTCCGCCCGGATACGGCGGGCAACCGCCAGCCCAAGGCCGGACGCGCCCCCGGTAATGATCGCACTGCGCCCCGAAAAGCGCCCAGCAAAACTGCTCATCTCAAGAGACCTCGGGATTAGAAGGTACCGTTGATCGGGCCGTCATTGATCCGGTCGGGTAGCCAACGGGCACCCGTGCTGCGGAAATCGACGACATCCTTCAACGCGAAGGCAGGGGCGGCGCGTGGCACACGCAAGCGGAAGAAATCGGCGTCCTTCACATCCTCCAGCCGGATGGCCGGACGCGGGTCGGGCGCCTCCACCGCGATCTCGACATTGGTCATCTCCACCCGCCGCGCATGGCGGATGAAGAAGCCCGTGGCCGGCAGATCGCCGAACATGGTGGCCTCCGGATAGGCCATCTCGGCCTCCGGCGGATTGATCTGCGCCATGGAAGCCGGCGCGCCGCCGACATGATGGAAATAGCAATCGGCGATGCGCAGATCCTCGATGGGCTTTTCCGTCAGGCCCGCCACGACCGACGGCAGGATGGTGGCGCTGGAACTGACCACATTCTGGATCAGGATGCGCTTCAGGCTGCCCACGGGCACCCCCGCCGGCCCCCGCATGCGCTTACCCAGACGCAGGAAGATCGGCGCATCGACAATGCCGCGCATGGCGATGTTGCTGACGGTCACATCCTCGAACACCCCGCCATCCACCGTCTCGAACGCCAAACCGCGGCTATCCTCAAAGATGCAGTTGGTGATGGTGATGTTGCGGAAGCCGCCATTGGTTTCCGTGCCGAACTTGATACGCCCATGGATCAGGGGCGCAAAATCGGCAGGCATCTTTTTCCAGGTGCCGTCCAGGACGGACCCGACCTGATAATTGCCCGTCACCAGACAGTCGGAAATGGTCAGGTTCTCGGTCACCCGCGCCTCGCCCAGGCCGAAGCTGGATTTGGGGCAGATGGCGTCGTCATAGGGCGAATTGACGGTGCAGTTGGTGACCCGGACATTCTTGCAGCAATCGATATCGAACCCGTCGCGGTTGGTATCGACCAGCAGATTGTCGATGGTCATATTGTCCACACCCGTGGCAAGCAGGGCGAACCACCCGCCCTCCAGCACCTTGAAATCGCGCAGCAGGACGTTGCGGCACCATTTCAGCGCGATGGCCTTGTTGCCGGTGCCAGGACCAGATGGGTCCTTCAGCCAGTTATCCTTGCCATCGCCACGCCCCAGCCCCTTGCCCCAGATCAGGCCGGGCCCGATGATGGCGACATCATGCAGCCCCTCGCCCCAGATCAGGCTGTTGCGCCAGTGGCTGTGGCCGAAATCCTGATACTTGTTCCATTCCGGGATGGGTTCGGGATGGTCATAGCCCTGGTTTTCGCTGGGGGCTGCCGCCAGAATGGTGGCGCCCTGTTCCAGATAAAGCGTGATGCGGCTTTTCAGCCGGATCGTGTAGCAGGCATAGGTTCCGGGCGGAAAATAGACGGTCCCGCCGCCGCGTTCGGCCACATAATCGATGGCCTTGTTGATGGCGGGCGTGTCGATGGCGCTGCCGTCGCCCTTGGCCCCGAACTGGCGGATATCGGCCTGAAAGACCTGGAACGGCCCGCCCTGGGCCGGCTGGGTCTTGGCGGTGGCGGCCCCGGCAACCATGCCGGCACCGGCTATTGCCCCGGCACCCATGACAAGCGAACGGCGGTCGAACATCTTCACCCTCCCGATCATGCCCCCTCCCCCGCCCAAGGGCGGGAGAGGGGTTTCTTGACTTAGAACTTCACCGTAGCACCCAGGAAGAACTCAGGTCCCAGCACGTCATAGGTGGCGGAGAAGGTGTTGGCGTTCGGCCCCTGTGTGGTGATTGGCGGACGGTTGTTGAACGCATTGTTCACGCCGCCGAAGACCTGCAGGCTGTCGCTGAAATCATAGTTGAAGGAGACGTCGAAGTAGTTCTGCGCGGCCAGCGTCGGGTAGGCGATGCTGTCCAGGGCCGGTGTGGCGGCGGAACCCTGCCGCTTCGGCACGATGTAACGGTCGGTGGTCACCTTGCCGACATAGCGATGGCGAACCGAAAGCTGCAAGGCATCGACATTCCAGCTGACGCGCGTGCTGCCCCGCCAGACCGGCAGCGGCTGGCCGCAGGTCGGGCCGAATGAGCCCTCGCAATGGTTCTGGATGTTGGGGAACGCCGCCACGGGGGTGGAGGTGAAATCATCCAGGAAGGTGTAGCTGGTGGAGATGTCGAAGGACGACACATCCGACAGGCCGGGGAAGCCGAAATCAGCGGCGAAGGAATAGCGTGCCGCCAGATCGATGCCCGAGGTCTGCAAACGGCCCGTATTGGCGTTCAGGATCTTGGCCACATACGGATCGTTGATCTCGCCCGTGGTCGGGTTGCGCTTGATGGCCTGGCAGAACTCGCTGCCCGCGTCCTGAATGACATTGTAGCAAAGGTTCAGGGTGTTCTGCAGACCGCCGCCCAGGGCCGAGATGGCGCCGTCCAGCTTGATCTTGAAGTAATCGACCGACAGGTTCAGGCCGGGCACGAATTCCGGCGTCAGGATGGTGCCGAATGTGTAGGTGTCGGACCGTTCCTCACGCAGGTTCGGGTTGCCGCCGAAATCGGCACCGAAGATGGTGTTGGGCTGCACCGCCGCCGTGAAGATATTGGCGGTGGGAACGCCCGTCGCCGCACAGATGGCGCGCACCGCCGCCGTCTGCTGCGCCGCCGGGGCACGGGACGAACAGGGGTCGGTGGCGACGCTGACCACGCGGTTGATGCCGCCGAACAGCTCGTTCACGTTCGGCGCACGGATGGCGCGCTGATACTGCCCACGGAAGGCGATATCGCTGGTGGCGCGGTAATCCAGACCACCGGAATAGGTCCAGACCGAACCGATACCCGACAGGGAATAGTCAGAATAGCGGAAGGCACCATTGGCCTCCAGCGCATCCACCATCGGCAGATCGCGCAGCAGCGGAATGTTCAGCTCACCGAACACTTCCTTGACGCTGGTGCTGCCCCGGGTCGGCAGGCCGGGATTGAAGCCCGCCACGTCGCCCGACGCCAGGAAACTGTCGGGCGTGAAGGTGGCGCTGGTGTCACGCCATTCCACGCCGGTGGAGAAACCGACATCGCCCGCCGGCATCGGGAACAGCTTGCCCGTCACGCTGGCCTGGGCCGTCTGCTGTGTGGCGATGGTGGAGTTGGTGGCATTGATGGCGATGGCCGTGCGGCAGGCGGCGGAGATATTGGCGCCGAAGATGTTACAGACCGGCGGCGTGGTACCATTGGCCAGCAGCGAGGCCTGCAGCCGGGAGCGCGAAATGGCGTTCTGCAGTAGCAGCGTATTCTCGGTCCGGGCATAGGTGTAGTAGGTATTGAAGTTCAGATCGGAGAGGAAATCCTCCGAAGCACTTCCCAGATCCCAATCGAAGCCCCAGGCCCCGCGATAGGTGTTGCGGCGTTCCGTGGCGCGACGGGGACCAACCTCCACATAGCGGCGGCCAGCGGTGACCAGGGCCAGACCATCACCACGCGTGGTGGTGCGGGTGGCCGTACCGCTGGTCACCGTGGTCGTGCCCGTTTCCGCCAGGTCCAGCTGACGGAAGACTTCCTGCATGGAAGACGACAGGTAGGGGTTGTTCACATTGAACAGGGTCGGCGCGCCGACATTAGTGGGGGCCAGACGGGCGTCGACCACGTTGTTGGAATAATGCAGCTCCATGAAGCCACGGATCTTGTCCGTGAAATCATAATGGCCGAAGCTGTTCAGCATCACGCGGCGCTGCGGCTGGATCAGGTAATTGTCCGGACCCAGATTGAAATCATCCTGCGGCGTCACCGCCGGGCGGGCCGTCGTGCCGCCATCGTTGAAGGTAAACCCACGTGAGCCCAGCGCACCCAGACCGGCAGCGCTGTAGGCGGCGTTCAGGGCGGCATTGGACCCGCCAAAGGACGGAATGCCCGAGAAACGGCCATTCGGGATATCGCCCGACCCGCCACGGATGAAGCCCAACTCGCCACCACCGGCGACGCAGCCCTGGCCCGCCGGCGGGCTGAAGGGCGTGCCGGCGCCATTGGCGCTGCCCGAACCCTTGACCACGCAGCCATCGGAGAGGCTGTCATAGGCAAAGCTGCCCCGGTCGCCGCGCGTGATGGCACCACGGTCCAGGAAGTTGCCGGCCACCACGACATTGCCGCGGCCATTGGCGAAATTGCCGCCCGCCGTGATGTCGACGTTATAGGTCGGGGTGGTCGTCGGCTGGTCCAGATTGATCTGGGCGCGGGCTTCGACACCTTCGAAATCGTCGCGCATGATGAAGTTCACGACACCCGTGATGGCATCGGACCCATAGACCGCCGACGAACCGCCGGTGACGATTTCGGTGCGCGCAATCAGGGTGGACGGAATGGTGTTCAGGTCGGTCACCTGCTCCGGCCCATAGATGGCGAAGCGGCGGCCGTTGACAAGCACCAGATTGCGGGTGGCCCCGAAGCCACGCAGGTTCACATCAGCAAAGCCGCCGGGAACCGTGTTAGAGGTGGCGCTGCCCAACTGCGAGGCGACGGCCTGCGGCAACTGCGCCAGCATCTTCTCGATATTGACGTTACCGGACAGCTTCACCTCTTCAGCGCCCACCACATTTACGGGCGTGGGGGCGGAGAAGGCGCGCGGAATGCGCGAGCCGGTGACCACCACCTCTTCCAGCACGTCGTTCGAGGCGGGGGTGGACTGTGCCAACGCTGGCAACGCGACGCCGACAAAAGCGGCGGCAGCAATGGCGGTGCCGCTCAGCAGCCGTCCGCGACGGCTGACTACACACTTCTTCACGAGTGACCTCCCTACTTGGCTTTTCGATGATTTGCCAACGCGCCGGGGGACGGGGATCACCCTTTTGCCCCCAGCGCATATCCCATATTTTGAAAGGCACTATTATCTAATGAGAGCGGATCGTCAATCGAATTTGTTACCGCTCCCATAGTATATTTATATGATATAATGTATGTTCAGTTGCTCCATACAATCAGATTGAAGAGTTTGATGCCGCAGGATCGGTGCGGAAAGCCGCAGATCGCCTGGACTGCCGGCATGCGATCACGCTCAGGACCGCTGTCTAGCGCTGGCGCTGCAAAAATGCCACATCGCAGTGCGGTGATTCACGCTGCACTGCGATGTAGCCACCCTTTTAGACTTCGGTGAATGTCGACTCTCACGGGGTTTCAGGGCATCAATACCGCAGCTCCATGAAACTGGACTGACCTATCGCCCCTGAATACTACTATCGAGATAGGTCGATCACAGAACCGGCGTCGCCAGGGTCTGGGCGTCGGACTGACAGCGGGCGGCATCCGGCTGGGACCGGGACGCAAGGGCGGACAGTTCCGCCCTGGCTGCCGCAAAGTCCGCCTGGAAAGCGGGGGAGGAGCGCAGGCGGGTCATGGACAGGGTGGCGGACAGACGCCCCGCCTCCACCGCACTGGCATTGTGAACGCCACAGACGATCCGGCTTTCACCATAGGCACGACCGCGCGCCAGGATGGCGGACGCCCGCTCTGGCATCAGCTCGGCCAGGATCAGGGCCCAGGTCCAGCCATGGGTGGTGTGGCCCGACGGGTAATCAAAGCTCATCACCTCGATCCGCGACTGACAGATCGGGCCGTCATCGAACTTGAAGGGCCGCTGACGCTGGAATTTCTTCTTCACGGCGCGGTTGGCATCGGACGCGTCATCCGCCGCCGTTTCCAGAAGATGGGTCAGGGCCGGCGCCTGCTTTTCCGTCAGTTCCAAGCCCATGGCGCAGCTATAGGCGCTGTACATGTAATCCGGCTTCTCACTGACATCGCTGGTGGCAAGCTGCCAGCGCGGCGTGCCTTCCAGCTTCCGGGTCGCGCGGAAAATGGCGCGGTCGGCCTCGGCGCGGGGGTCACCTTCCTTAGGCGCGGCGGGCAGGATCGACAGAAGGTCGATATCCCCGTCCTTCATGTAGGAGGAAACACCCTCCAGTGCCAGCGCCGGCAGCGCTGTGGTCAGTGCGGTGACGGCCAGGACCGCCCTTACAAGTGCCTTACCCTTCATCATCCTGTTCCCGGACATCGTCAAAGCTTGCAAACCTATCACGTCATGGAAGACAGGGAGGATGGATGTTCGGCATAGAACGACGCCAGTGCCGCCAGCGCCTGCTCAACCGTCCAATCAACCGCATCGTCCGCCGCTGCAAAAGGTTCCAGTTCGGCCATCAGCATGGCGTGCAGCGCGCGCTCCGCCCCGCCCCGCTTGCGCGTATCGGCGCGAACCATCCTGTCACCCAGCGCCGCCAGGGGCCGTGCCAGATCGGGCCGACCAAGGCGAAGAGCCAGAAGCGCCCCCCGTTCCAATGTCCAGGAATAGGCGAAGCTGTATTGAACCCGCCGTGTGATGATCAGGGCGGCCTGCGCCTGTACCAACGCCTCCTCTACCTGTCCGTTCAGCAGCAGGTAGGATGACAGGTTGGCATGCAGCGTCTGTTGCAGGATGGGCATCGTCGGTTCGGACAGGGTCAGGGCCAGTCGCACCATCTCGATGGCTGCATCACGGTTGCCGGCGCTGAACTCCGCCTCCGCCAGACGCAACATGGGCAGTTTGCGAAACAGGCCTTGCTGTTCTGCGATGGATTGGGCCTTCGTAAATTCCTGGCGGGCACCTTCGGGATCGCCCGTCTCCGCGCGCAGCCAGCCGGCCAGCGACAATAGCCGCACCTGATCGGAATACATTTCCCGTTGGCCGGAATAGTCCACGCCCTCGGCCCAAAGTTCCAGACATGCCGCCGCATCGCCCGTGTACCACCGGATATACCCGGCGGACAGCAGACCATCGATGCAGAAGAAAGGGGGCACATCCGGTGCCCGCAGCGCCGCCACGGCCCAGGGCAATTCCGTACGGGCATAGGTTTCGCGATGGGCATGGAACGGCAGCCGAAGGGGCAACCCCTCGCCATGGATCAAAAGACCAAGGGTCGCCCGGATATGAGGTGGTGTCTGATCGTCACAAAGCGCCCAGGCGCGCACCACATGCTGAACCATGTCATTCATGGGGCCGACATAGTTCCACAGCCGGCATGCCGTGATGGCCAGTTCCTGGCCCTTCACAATATCCGCCCCCGCCAGCGCCCAGGCCAGCATGGACCGGATATCGGCTACGTCGAGACGCAGACGCTCGTCAGCATTCCTGACATGGCCCTTCGCCACCAGAACACGCCGTGTCTCGACTTGCAGCCAGTCGATCACACGCGGGCGCAGCCGGTCCCGGTCAATCAAGCCCGGTTCCAGGGCCAGCGCATATTGGCGGATCGTATCCAGCAGACGCAGGCCCGGCTCCCGCCGCTGTCCCGGCCCCACCACCAGCGAGCGGGAAACCAGCCCGGCCACCAGCCCCGGCACCTCATCGCGGCGCAAGGGGGCGGCGCCGCAGACTGCCGCCGCCGCTTCCACCGGCCAGGCCCCGGAAAAGACGGCCAGACGGCACAGCAGCAGCCGTTCGGGCGGCGACAGCGTCTCCACGCTCCAATCCAGCATGCGGGTCAGGCTGCCATGGCGGTATCCCACATCGTCCGGCAGGGGCAGGTCCTGAAACCGGCCCTCCAGGGCCTGCACCACCTCGTCCACCGGACAGTCGCGCAGCAATGCCGCAAGCAGCACAAGGCCCAGCGGCAACCCGTCCAGATGCCGGCACAGCCGGGCAAGGGCGGGCATGTCCGCATCACCCGGCGGGGGCCAGCCGGCGCGGGCATGGTTGCGCAGCACCAGCCGCACCGCTGGCGCTGCGCGGACCACATCCGGGTCGGTTTCATCCTCCGGCGGGCAGGCAAGCGGGCACAGATGCAGCAGCAGCTCGCCCGCCAGACCCAGCGGTTCCCGGCTGGTCAACAGCAGCCGCACATAGGGGCATGCGCCCAACAGCCCATCGGCAAACTCCGCCACCTCATCCAGGACATGCTCGGCATTGTCCAGCACCAGCAGTGTCGGTTCCGTTGAAAGATTTGTGCGGATCGCACCCAGCAGATCGCCACCGACAAACTTCATCGACAGGGCCGCCGCCGTTACAACCGGCACCAGTCCCGGTTGCCGCACGGGCGCCAGTTCGACATGCACCGTGCGGATTTCCGGCAGGGCGGCGGTGGCGGCGCGCGCAAGGCTGGTCTTACCCACCCCGCCCGGCCCGACGATGGTGACAAGGCGGGACCGGGACAGCATGCCACCCAGCCCCTCCATCTCCGCCTCACGCCCCACCAGCAGATCGACGGGTGACGGGTCCGGCACACCGGGTGCGGTCAGGGGCAGCGCCAAGCGATAGCCGACGCCGGGCACATTCTCGATGGCGTCATCGCCCAGGGCGCGGCGCAGGGCCCGCACCTGGACCCGAAGATTGCCGGCACTGACCGTCAATCCTGGCCAGACCTGGGCCGTCAGTTCGGCGGCGGTTACAGCCCGTCCTTCGGCAGCGCCAAGCGCCCGCAGCAGGTCGAATGCGCGGTCGCCAAGAACCACCGGCTGGCCATCACGCAGAAGCCGCCGGTGGACCTGATCCAACACATATGTTCCGCCCGCCCCGGCACCCATGTTCCATCCCGAAATGGTCAATTCGGCCAATAATTTATCGGGCGATACACGAAAACGGAAAAGGATTTTATTTATTTTAACAAGCCTTGGGGCCCATTCCGGCTGAATAGTTTCCTCCGGCGCCATTGCCAGAAACCGGCATGGCGCGTGCGGCATCCATACGAAACGGAGAAGGCCATGGGCACGATCATCACCGACGACGGTACGCAGCTCTATTACAAGGATTGGGGTGCAGGGCGGCCCGTGGTTTTCAGCCATGGCTGGCCGTTGAATTCGGACAGCTGGGAAAACCAGATGCTGCATCTGGCCAGCCATGGTTTCCGTGCCATCGCCCATGACCGCCGTGGCCATGGCCGGTCCAGCCAGCCCTGGCATGGTCACGACATGGATACCTATGCCGACGATCTGGCACAGTTGATGGAGACGCTGGACCTGCGCGATGCGGTGCTGGTCGGCTTCTCCACGGGCGGTGGGGAGGTGACGCGCTATGTCGCCCGCCATGGCCGCGCGCGGGTGGCAAAGATCGCCCTGGTCGGCGCGGTGCCGCCGCTGATGCTGAAGACCGATGCCAATCCCGGCGGCCTGCCGATGGAGGTGTTCGACGGCATCCGTGCCGCCAGCCTGGCCGACCGGTCACAGCTCTATAAGGACATCGCCTCTGGCCCGTTCTTCGGCTTCAACCTGCCCGGCGCCAAGCCGTCGCAGGGCATGATCGACAGTTTCTGGATGCAGGGCATGATGGCGGGCCACAAGGCCACCTATGACTGTATCAAGGCCTTCTCCGAAACCGACTTCACCGAAGACCTGAAGAAGTTCGGGGACCTGCCGACGCTGGTGATCCATGGCGACGCCGATCAGGTTGTGCCCATCGATGCCGCTGGACGCGCCGTAGCGCGGCTGTTGCCCCATGCGGAACTGAAGGTCTATGAAGGCGGCCCGCACGGTGTGACGGACACCCACAAGGACCGGCTGAACGCCGACCTTCTGGCCTTCGCCAGCGCTTAAGGTTAACATGCCGTCGCCCCCGCCCGGACGGTGGGGGCGACGGCAGCAGAGGGTGTGACGATGCGGCCAGACCCTGGACAGTTCGGACAGGACAGACTGACGGCGGAACTGGCTGTCGGGGCTTACCGGTTTCATCGGGAAACACGCCGGCTGACCAGCCGGGGTGGCACCCTTGTGCCGCTGGGCCGCCGGGCCACGGCGTTGCTGTCAATCCTGGCCGACCATGCCGGGCAGGATGTGTCGGCGGCCCAGCTGCTGGACCGTGTCTGGCCCGGACAGATCGTCGATCCCGCCAATGTTGCGGTGCAGATTTCGGGCCTGCGGGCAGCCATCGGCGACAGCGACGGCAGCGTCATCCTGACCGTGCATGGGCGCGGCTACCGGCTGGCCACCGCCAACCTGCCGATACGTGGCGCGACAGCAGGCAATATGCCCTTGCCCCTGGCCCCGCTTTCGGGCCGGGAGGTGGAACTGGCCAATACCATGCGCCGCCTGCGCCGGGATCGGCTGCTGGTCATTACCGGTCTGTCGGGGATCGGCAAGACCAGACTGGCCATGGCTGCCGCACACAGCATGACCGATGATTTTCCCGACGGGCGCTGGCTGATCTCCATGAACGGCCATCCGTTTCCCGATGCCACGACCCTGGCCACCCATATCCTGAATACACTCGGCGGGGCGGTGGGGGGTGATCCGGCAGCGGCCCTGCTGACACAGTTGCGCGACAGTCAGTCCCTGCTGCTGCTGGACAGTGCAGAGGGGCTGGAGGATTGCGCCCAGACCCTGGTGCAGCGCCTTGTGGATGAATGCCCCGGCCTGTGCCTGCTGATCACCAGCCATATCGCCCATTCGCGCCTGCGCAGCGCCTGTGTGCGCCTGTCGCCCCTGGCGGTGCCCGTCGACAGCGGCGCGACGGCAGCACCGGCCATGGAGCTTTTCCTGACAGCCGCCAATGCGGCGGGCCTTCATATCGACGCAGATGCGCAGCCATCCATCGCCCGCATCTGCTGCCGATTGGGTGGCGTGCCGCTGGGTGTGGAGATTGCGGCCCGTGCCGCCAGCCTTCTGGGTCTGTCCGCCACCGCCGATGCAAGCCGCGATCCGATGCGCGCCTTTCCCGTCGTGCGCCGTCCGGGGCCGGCGCGCCATCGGTCTGTCGGTGCGTCCATCGCCTGGGCCATGGGCATGCTGACCGAAACCGAGCAGATGGCCCTGCGCGTCCTCTCCACCCTGCCCGGAGAGTTCACACGGGCAGAGGCGGAAAATGTCCTGTCGCGTGCGGGCACCGATCAGCCGCGCCGCTGGCTGGCGCGCCTGGACAGCAAATCCATGCTGGAACATAGCGGCGATGGGCTCAGCCTCAATCCACTGGTCCGCGCCGGCACGGCGGCATCGGTGCTGGGATGATGCGGATTGTCGCTCTCCTGCTATCGGCCCTGCTGCTCACCTTGCCGTCCCTCGCCGCAGAACCGCTGCGTGTCGCCATCGGGCCAGAGCCGGAAACGCTGGACCCGCACAAGGGAACCGAGATTTCCGCTGCTCGTCTGCTGCTGGACCTGTGCGAGGGGCTGCTGACCCGCGATGCCGATGGCCGCACCGTGCCGGGCGTGGCGGAACGGGTCGACCATGCCGCCGACGGCCTGACCATGGTCTTCCATCTGCGTACCGACGCCCGCTGGTGGAATGGCGATGCGATAACGGCAGGAGATTTCGTGCGAGGTTGGCGCCGGGCCATTGATCCCGCCACACGATCAGGCATCGCTGATCTTCTGGACGGGGTGGAAAATGCAGTGGCCATCCGCCGGGGCCTGCTGCCGCCCGACCGGCTGGGCATCCAGGCGGCGGATGGGCGGACCCTGGTGGTCCGTCTGGAACGGCCCGTACCCGATTTCGACATGGTGCTGGCCCACCGCCTCACCCTGCCCGTCCATGGCCCCACCCTGGCGGCCCATGGTGATGGCTTTGCCAGGGCCGGCACCTTGATGTGCAACGGCCCCTATCGCCTGACGGATCACCGGCTGCAGGATCGCTACATCCTGGACCGCGCGGAACAATGGCATGGCGCCGCCACTGTGAAGATCGCCCGTGTGGAGGCGCTGGTGGCGGAAAAGGCAGAACTGGAGATGAACCTGTTCCGTGCCGGACAGCTGGACATCACCAGCACGGTGCCGGCCCCCATGCTGGACTGGGCCCGTACCAACCTGCCCGATGCGGTACAGGTCCATCCCTGGACCCTGCTCTCCCTATTGCTGGCCAACCCCGATGGCGCGGCGTGGCGCAATAACCCCGCCTTTCTGGAGGCGCTGGAACTGGCGCTGGACCGGGATCAACTGGTGGCTGATGCGCAGGGCCGGGCCATGCCCGCCTATGGGTTGATCCCGCCCGGCCTGTGGGGACAGGACAGACCACCCACGCCCAAGGTCCTGACGGGGGAGGCCCGCCGTCTGGCGGCCCGCGACGCCCTGGCCCGTGCCGGATATGGGGCCGGAACACCCCCGCCGCGCGTGGAAATCGTCTTTGCCGGCGTGGAGGCGATCCGCCGCCGGGTCATCGCCATCGCGGCGCAATGGAAACAGGTCTTAGGCGTGGAAACCGATCTGGTCGGGCTGGAATCCCGCATGGTCAGCACCCGGCAGCGCCAGAAGGATTTCCAGGGTTTCCTTTACAATAGCTGGATTTCCTACTCACCCTTCTACGCCCTGTCCCCCTTCCTGCCGCCGGATGCGGTGGTGACGGCGACGGACTGGGCCGGACAGGCGCAACAGATGCAGGCGCTGGAACGGTCCCTGCTGGAAAGCCGGCGGGTGATACCGGTAGCCTTCGGCAGCGCCATGCATCTGGTGTCGCCCCGCGTGGGCGGGTGGCGGGGCAACACCTATGACATCCACCCACTGCGGTATCTGACGCTGGAGCGGTAACAGCCGGCCCTCACCCTCCCAAACGCTGACGCGTTCGGGCCCCTCCCTCTCCCGCAAGCGGGCGAGGGATGTAATTTATACCCTCGCCCACGAAGGTGGGAGAGGGAGGGGCCCGTCGGCGTTAGTCGACGGGAGAGTGAGGGCAACCCGACCCCGCAGCCTCTCTCACTCCGCCGCTGCACTGACCGGCGATATCGGACGGCGCCAGCGGGACAGAAGCTCCGCTTCCTCCGCCTTTGCCTTGTGCAGATGTTCTTCCTTCACATGGCCAAAGCCGCGGATTTTCTCCGGGATGCTGGCGATATCGACGGCCAGATGCATGTTGGCGGGCGACAGGCCGGCCAGCAGTTCTTCCACCACCGCGATATAGTCGGTGATCAGCTGCCGCTCCATCACGCGTTCCGGGTTGCGACCGAAAATATCAAAGCTGCCACCGCGCAGGCCCTTCATCTTCGCCAGCATCTTGAAGCCCAGCATCATGGCCGGCCCGAATTCCTGCTTCTTCAGGTGGCCGGTGATGGGATCGCGGGCAGATGTTGCCGGCGGGGCCAGATGGAACTTCAGCTTGTAATCGCCCTCGAACTGGCTGGCGACCTGCGCCTGGAAACGGCCATCGCTGTAAAGGCGCGCCACCTCATACTCGTCCTTGTAGGACATCAGCTTGAACAGATACCGGGCCACCGCGCGAGAGAGGGCGTCGCGGCCCGGCGTGCGCTCGGCCTCCATGGCCTGCACCCTGTCCACCATGGCCTTGTACCGGCCGGCATAGGCAGCATCCTGATAGTCGGCCAAATAGGCGATGCGGCGTTCCACCATTTCCGCCAGCGTTTCCGACGCACGGCGATGGCCGAAGGCACTCGCCTTTTCCTGCTTGGGAATGGCGGCATCGATGACACGGGCCAGGTCGATGGCGGCGCGACGGCCCCAGCGGAAGGCGTCGGTATTCATCTTCACCGCCGCGCCGTTCAGCTCGATTGCCTTTTCAATGGCGCTGGCCGTCGTCGGGACCAGCCCCTGCTGATAGGCATAGCCCAGCATGAACATGTTGGTGGCGATGCTGTCACCACAGAGCGCGGTGGCGATCTTCTGCGCATCGATGGCCGACACGGCCTCCGCCCCGCCCACGCCGGACGCAATAGTGCGGGTCAGGCTGCCCGACGGCACCGTCGCATCGGCATTGGCAATGAAGGCCGCCGTCATCGTCTCCGCCGTATTCACGACCGCGCGGGTACGGCCCGGCGCCATCTTGGACAGGGCGTCGGCATTGGCCGCCACGACGATGTCGCAGGCCAGCACCAGATCGGCGCCACCGGCCACGATACGGTTGGCATGGATGTCACCGGGCCGCTCGGCGATGCGCAGATGGCTGGTCACCGACCCGCCCTTCTGCGCCAGACCGGCCATGTCCATGGCCGTGAAGCCACGGCCTTCCAGATGGGTGGCCATGCCCAGGATGGCGCCGATGGTGACCACGCCCGTCCCGCCGATGCCGGTGACTAGGATGTTCCAGGGCTTATCCAGCGTCGGGATCGCCGGTTCCGGCAGCACGCCCCAATCGTCGCCCTTGGCCGCCGCGGGCTTCGGCTTCTTCAAGCTGCCGCCCTCAACCGTCACGAAGCTGGGGCAGAAACCCTTCAGGCAGCTGAAATCCTTGTTACAGCTGGACTGGTCGATCTGACGCTTGCGCCCGAACTCCGTCTCCACCGGCACCACCGACAGGCAGGAGGATTTGGCCGAACAATCGCCGCAGCCTTCGCAGACCAGCTCATTGATCACCACGCGCTTGGCGGGATCGGGATACTTGTTGCGCTTACGGCGGCGACGCTTCTCGGCGGCACAGGTCTGTTCATAGATGATGACCGTGACGCCCTTCTCCTGGCGCAGGTCGCGCTGCACCTGATCCAGGTCGTCACGATGGAAAATCTTGGTGCCGTGCGGCAGGCCGCGGCCCAGGCCGTACTTCTCTGGCCCGTCGCTGACCACCACGATGCGCTTCACGCCTTCGGCGTCCAACTGCTGCGCGATGTCATAGACGGACAGCGTGCCGTCCACGGGCTGCCCGCCCGTCATGGCGACAGCGTCGTTATAGAGGATCTTGTAGGTGATGTTGACCTTGGCCGACACGGCGGCGCGCACGGCCAGGATACCGGAATGGAAATAGGTGCCGTCGCCCAGATTGGCGAACACATGCTCCTCGCCAGAGAATGGTGACTGCCCAATCCACTGCACCCCTTCGCCGCCCATCTGGCTGAACACTTCCGTGTTGCGGCCCATCCAGGTGACCATGTAGTGACAGCCGATCCCGGCCAGACCCCGGCTGCCATCAGGCAGGCGGGTGGAGGTATTGTGCGGGCAGCCGGAGCAGAAGAAGGGCGTGCGCACCGTGGTCGATGACGGCGTGTTCTGCCGCACCCGGTGCTCCATGCGGGCCAGCCGCTCCGACACATAATCATTGGGGCCGAAGGACAGGATACGCCCGGCCAGGACGCGGGCGATATCCACGGGGTTCAGCTCGGCCTTTTCCGTGAATAGCGGCTTGCCCGTATGATCGGTCTTGCCCAGCACGCGCGGGCGGCGGTCCCAGTGGAACAGCTGCTCCTTGATCTGGCTTTCCAGGACGGAGCGCTTTTCCTCCACCACCAGCAGTTCCTCGGTGGTCTGGGCAAAGGCGCGCATGCCTTGCGGTTCCAGCGGCCAGGCCATGGCCACCTTATAGATGCCCAGGCCCCATTCCCGCGCCATCTCCTCGCTGATTTCCAGCTCATCCAGGGCCTGACGCACATCCAGGTACGACTTGCCGATGGTGACCAGGCCCAGGCGCGGGGCGTCATGGCCGAACACCACCTTGTCCAGACGATTGGCGCGGGCGAACGCGCGGGCGGCGTCCAGCTTCCAATCGATCATGCGGGCTTCCTGAATCAGCGGCGTGTCATGCAGCCGGATGTTCAGCCCGCCGGGCGGCAGCTCAAAGTCGGTCGGTTCATTGATGATGATGCGCGACGGATCGATATCGACGATGGCCGTCGTATCGATGGTGTCGGCAATGCAAGTGAAGCCCACCCAGGCACCGGAGTAACGCGAGAGCGCAAAGCCGATCAGACCCAGATCCAGGAATTCCTGCACGCCGGCCGGGTTGATGGTCGGCATGAAGGCGTGGATGAAGGCCTGATCCGACTGGTGCGGCAGGGTGGAGGATTTGCAGCTATGGTCGTCACCGGCAAAGGCCAGAACGCCGCCATGCCGGCTGGTGCCGGCGAAGTTCGCATGCTTGATGGCATCGATGGACCGGTCCACGCCGGGGCCCTTGCCGTACCAGATGCCGAACACGCCATCGACCTTGGCGCCCTGCCACAGGTTCACCTGCTGGCTGCCCCAAACGGCGGTGGCGCCCAGTTCCTCGTTCACGCCGGGCTGAAAATGGATATCGCCCTTGGCCAGAAACTTCCGCGCCTGCCACAGCGCCTGATCATAGGCACCCAGCGGCGAGCCGCGATATCCCGAAATGAAGCCCGCCGTCTTCAGGCCCGCCACCTGATCCCGCTGCCGCTGCAGCATGGGCAGACGCACCAGCGCCTGGGTGCCGGTCATGAAGGCCCGGCCCTGCTGGAGGGTATATTTGTCGTCGAGCGCGACGGTCGCAAGCGTGCGGGCGGCGTTGGCCATTTCTTAATACCCTCCCCTATCGGACCGCTATGTTAGGTCCGATTATTGACCCTGTCCTGCACAGACCGTAACCAGGAAAATAGGTCAATGCTACTGACTTATTTTCGATCCAAAACTGATCCTGTGACGCGTGGTTTCGTGCATGGATTTCCAGGGTTTCAGGTGCATTATTACTGCTGCAATGCGGTATCGCACCGCGTCAGGCATTGACCGATTCGCGCGCCGCCCCGGACCGGGTCACGGGCGGCTCGATCTATGCTTTCGGGCAGGGGAATCGGGTGGGCCTGTTAACCCTCTTTCGTGGTAATCAGGTTTCCAGAAGAGCATAAATCGGCAACATTGCAGAGAAAGGACGGCGGTGGCGGATTTCGACCTTCAGCAGTCACTGACCCTGCATCAGCGCTTTCTGGAAGGGCGTCCGGGCGGCAAGCGGCTGGAACTGAAATCACAGGATCTGCGCGGCGCCAACCTGCCCAACGCCGACATGCGCAATGCATTGTTGAGCGGCGTGAACCTGGAAGATGCCGTCCTGCGTGTCGTCAATCTGGACGGGACGGACCTGTTCGGGGCCAATCTGGCGCGTGCCGACATGGTGGGGGCCAGTCTGGTCAGCGCCGATCTGCGCGGCATCAATCTGGCCGGCGCCAACCTGCGCGGCGCCTGTTTCGACCGGGCCGATCTGCGCCAGGGCCAGTTGGTCATCTGGGTCGGCAAGGTGAAGCAGCAGGTGGTGCAGACGGCCAATCTGGCCGGCGCCGACATGTCCAACGCCTCGCTGGCTGGGGCCGACCTGTCCGGTGCGGACCTGCGCAATGTCAATCTGGCCGGCGCCAACCTGTCAGGGGCGCATCTTTTCGCCGCCAACCTGTCGGGGGCCGACCTGCGCGGCACCAGCTTTGCCGACGCCAAGATGAAGGCAGCAATCCTGGATAATGCCCAGGTGACCGGCGCCGACTTTGCCCGTGCCGACCTGCGCGATGCACGGCTGCGCAACGTCCCGCCCGACGCCGCCAATTTCAAGGCCGCCTACACCGATGGCGCCGTCTTCAGCGCCGACCATGGCAAACTGGCGCCTGAGGTCCGCGAAGCCATCGCACAGCATCAGCGCTGGATCATCAGCAATGGCCGCGAAGGGCTGCGTATGGTGCTGATGAAGCCCGACTTGACCGGGGCCGATCTGACCGGCTGCGATCTGTCGGGATCGGAAATCACCTATGGTCGCTTCGACAAGGCCAATCTGCGCGGCTCCATGTGGCGGATGGCCAAGCTGACAGGGTCCAGCTTCCGGGGTGCGGAACTGCGCGATGCCGTCTTTGACGGCGCCAATCTGGCCCGCACCGACCTGCGGGAAGCAAGCCTGCTTGATACACAGTTCGGGCCTGTGCCCTTGCGCGGGGCCGATGGCCAATCGATGGGCCGCGACTGGCCCGCCGACATGCGGGAAGCCAATCTGGCCGGCGCCGATGCGCGCGGGGCCAATCTGCGCGGCGCCCGGCTGGAAGGGGCGAAATTCAGCGATGGCAACTTCGCCGCCACCGACCTGCGCGGTGCCAGCCTGGATCCCGGTGCCACCAGCGCCCCCGAACTGCGCCGCGCCCGTTGGCAATGATGCATCGCGGCAGGTGACGCCGGCCCTGTCCCTGGGATACGGTGCATGCCAGCATGCGACAGCAATCCAAAGAATGACAAATGGCGAAGCACAAGCCCGATCCCAGCACCCTTCCCTACCGTCCCTGTGTCGGCATCATGCTGATCAACCAGGAAGGCCACATCTTTGTGGCCAAGCGTACCGACACGCCCGATGCCTGGCAGATGCCGCAAGGTGGCATTGATGATGGCGAAAGCCCCGCCCAGGCCGCCCTGCGCGAGTTGGAGGAAGAGATCGGCACCGCCAAGGCCGTGATCCTGGCCGAAAGCGGACAGTGGCTGTCCTATGATCTGCCGACCCATCTGGTGGGCAAGGTCTGGGGTGGCCGGTACCGGGGCCAGACCCAGAAATGGGTGGCCTGCCGTTTCAAGGGCACGGATGCCGACATCAATATTGAAACCGAACATCCGGAATTCGATGCCTGGCAATGGGTGCCGATGCATAAGCTGACCAGCCTGATCGTGCCCTTCAAGCGCGCGACCTATGAGCAGGTGGTGGCCGAGCTGGGCCATCTGGCCGTTCCGGACTGAGGCAGTGCCATGGCGGGGCTGACGGGACCGGCGGCGCAACGCATCGGGCAATTGCTGCAGGCGGGCCTCGCCGCGCAGAAGGCGGGACGCGCGGCACAGGCCGAACAGGCCTATCGGCAGGTGCTGACCATCGATCCGCGCAATCCCGACGCCTGGCAGCTTCTGGGCCTGCTGGCGAAAAATGCGGGCCGGCCCGACCTTGCCGTGGATTACATGCGCCGCTCGCTCGACGCCAATCCACGACAGCCGGGGGTGTGGAGCAATCTGGGCAATCTGCATCTGGGCGAGCAGCGGGCCGCCGATGCCCTGACCTGTTACGACCGGGCCATCTCCCTCATGCCGGGAAATGCGGAGTTCCAGTATCATCGGGCCAAGGCACTGCATGCGATGCGGCGCCTGGACGAGGCGCAGAAGGTCTGTGCCGCCGCCCTGAAACTCTCGCCCCAGCATCTGCCCAGCTTATTGATGCTGGGCCTTATCCATGGCGATGCAGAGCAGCTGGCAGAGGCGGAAGCGGCGCTGATCCGGGCCCGCACACTGGCGCCCGATCATCCCCTGGTTCTGATCAACCTTGCCTCCATCCTGCGCCGGCAACATCGCTATGCCGATGCGGAGCCGCTTGTGCGGCGGGCTGTGGCGGTCGCCCCGCAATCAAAGGATGCCTGGCTGCTGCTGGGCAATCTGATGGGCGATTTGAGCCGGCATGAGGAAAGCATCCAGGCCTTCCAGACCGCGATCCAGCATGACCCGCTGGACCGGGATGCTCACCGCAACCTTGCCCGCCGCCTCTGGACCCTGGGGCGGCTGGATAATGTGTTCGACGCGATCTATGCCGTCATGCGGGCCCAGCCTAAATCGGCCCGCGCCCTGGATATCGCCGCGGAACTGCAGGCCGAGTTCGGCTTCGTCGATGCCGCGATGCAGAATTGTGCCCTGGCCCTGTCGCTGGCCCCAACCGATCCGTCGGTGCTGCGCCGTCAGTCCAGCCTGCTGCTGCGGGCCGACCGGCCCTCAGAAGCCATCCCGCTGCTGCGGCAGTTGCTGGGGGCGCATCCCGACAATCTGTCCCTGCATAATGACCTTGCCCTGGCCCTGTTGCGGTCCGGCGACCGGTCGGGTGCGCGCGACGCGGCGCGGCGCACGCTGACGGCCTTTCCCTATGACCAGTATAGCTTGGCCCTGCTCGGCACGCTCGGGCGGCTGGATGGCGATAGCGATGATGACGAGATCGATTACTGTGTCGCCGTGTTCGACTTGCCCGCCCCCCAGGGTTGGGCCGATCTGGACAGGTTTGTGGCCGAAACACTGACGCTGCTGGACCGGCTGCACGATACGGTCAACGAGCCGATCCATCTAACCCTGCGCAAGGGTACGCAGACCAGCGCCAATCTGTTCGCGCAACGCGACGACGCACCCATCGTGGCCCTGCGTGAACAGATTCTGGCTACTGTGCGCGCCTATGTCGACGCGATGCCGGACAGCCCGGAGCACAGCTATTTCGGGCGACGGGGCAAGGGGCTGGCCTTTGCCGGCTCCTGGTCGTCACGCCTGCGCGATGGTGGTTTCCATACCCACCATATCCATCCCGAAGGCTGGATCAGCGGCGTCTATTACCTGCAGGTGCCGCCAGCTGCCGACGCGGGTGACCAGTCGGGGTGGCTGACCTTTGGCGTTCCCAATCTGGGACCGGAGGTCAGCCTGCCCGCCCTGCACGCCGTACAGCCAAAGCCGGGCCGGCTGGTGCTGTTCCCATCCTATTTCTGGCACGGGACCGTACCGTTTCAAGATGAGATACCGCGCATCACCATCGCCTTTGATCTGGTCCCGGCCTGAACATCTCAGCGCCGGCGCCCGATCTCAACATCCAGAACCAGCGACGGGCCACGGCCATAGTCGCGGTAGATGATGGTGGCCGGCGGACGCGGCGGCGGTGCGTAGTAATGGTAATATACCGGCGGCGGGGGCGGCCGGTGATAATGGTGGTGGTGATGTCGACCACCCCGATGATCATACCCGCGATCATAATAATGATGATGGTGGTGCTGCCGGTCACGGTCGTGACGGCCACCTGCCAGCGCGTCCCCAGCCGGGGTCAGGGACATCAGGGCTGCCGCCAGGGCGGCCAGGGAAAGCATGCGTTTCATCTTCATATCCTATCCACTGCCATGGACATGAAGACACGCTGACGCCCGTTCACGGCTGGAATAGGGCGGCGGGGCGGCAGGAAAGCGCCAAACCCTGTGACCATTTCAGGCCGAAACCCCAAATGAAAATGGCGGGGCCGAAGCCCCGCCATTCCCATACTCACATTCAGAGACGATCAGATCAGAACTTGACCTGGGCGCCCATGAACACGTAACGGCCCATCGAGTCGTACACGCCCGGATAGGTGTTGCCGTTGCCGAACACGGCAGCCAGCACGCCCGAGAGCGGCGGGTCCTTGTCGAACACGTTGTTCACGCCGGCCGAGAAGGACAGGTTTTCGATCGGGCTGTAGGTAGCGGCCAGATCGAAGTAGTTGTACGCATCGAACTTGCGGTTCAGCGCGGCAACGTTGCCGGACAGCAGCGGGTTGGACGAAGTGCCTTCGGCCATGACCGAGTCGACATAACGCCAAGACACGGAGATGTTGGCATCCCACGGGGTCGCCCACGTGGTACGCAGACGATGACGCCATTCCGGCGTCGGAACGCCGCAGTTCGCGCCGTGCAAACCGACGCAGTCGTAGGTGCCTTCGCCGGGCAGCGGCTCGCTGGAAGCCGTATCCATCCAGGTACCAACGAAGCTGAACGCCACCGAGCCCATGTCGTTCACGCCGACATCGTCCAGGTCAAAACGGTAACCCAGGTCAACGTCGATGCCCGAGGTGGACAGCGAAGCAATGTTGACATTGGTCGCCAGCACGTTGGCCGTCGTCCCCAGCCACAGCGAACCGGTGACCGGGTCGCGGGTGATCAGGGAGCAGAAGGCTGCGTTGCCGGTGGTACCGCAACGGTTGACGGCCAGAGCCGACGGCACCGTCGAGATAACGTCCTTGATCTTGATCTTGAAGTAATCGACGGTCAGCGTCAGACCTTCGATGGCCTCCGGCGTGGCCACGAAACCGATCGAGTAGGTGTCGGAGGTTTCGGGCTGCAGGTTCGGGTTACCACCGTCCAGCGAGTTATACTGACCAGCGGTGTTGTCGATGATGCGACCATACTGAGCGGCGGAGACGCCCATGTTGGCGCACTGAGCGGCCGTGAAGGTCGGCGTAGCGCCGGCGCAGGGATCCTCGTCCATGTTGAACAGGCCCAGGCCCTGCGGCGTGAACAGTTCTTGCACGTTCGGAGCGCGAACAGCGCGGTTGTAGCTGCCGCGGATACGCAGATCGTCGATCGGTGCCCAGTCACCAGCCACCTTATAGGTGTCGGTGCCACCGAAGTTCGAGTAATCCGAATAACGGTAGCCCAGGTCCAGGGTCAACTGCTTGACGAACGGAGCGTCCTCAATCAGCGGAACGCGCATTTCGCCGAACAGTTCCGTGACGTCAAAGCCACCGGCAACACCCAGCGTCGGACCGCCCTGACCAGCCAGGTCGCCCGTCGCGAAGGCGGTATCGACCGTACGCTGCAGGAACTCTTCACGATATTCCGCACCAACGGCGATGGCGATGCCCGTGGATGCCGTCGGCAGGGTCAGGCCGTAATCGCCGAGGTCCTTGGACACGGAGCCAGAGGCCATCTTCTGCTCGGTGAAACCGCGCTGGAAGCCGGGGGTCTGCAGGAAGGCCAGAGCCTCATCCGTCACGCCACCGGGCGTGAAGATGTTGTACGGAGCGCAGCCGTTCGACTGATCGCGGCAAACGATGTTGCCTGCGGCATCACGAACAGCATCCAGAGCCTGGGTGCCGCGGCTGATGGAGAAGTCGTTATAGTAGGTCTGGGCAAAGTTGACGCGAGCATACTGAGCCGAAACGTCATAGTCCCAACCAGCGACATCGCCCTTGAAGCCGCCAACCATGCGCCAAGAAGTGTGCTGCAGGTCGGACTGACGACCACCACCTTCGACGTTACGACGGAGCAGGGTCATGTCAACCGTGCTGGAGGTGCCGGCCAGCGAGCCGCAATACTGCGTGCGCTGGGTGGCGGTCAGCATGGGGTTGTCGCAGCGGATGGTCGCGCCGACGCCGAACAGACCCGACGGCGCGATCTGAGCAACCGTCTGGTTGTCCATGAACATCAGCTGCGTGTAGGCGGTGACGTTCTCGTTGATCTCGTACTTGCCGAACGCACCCAGCGTGTAGCGCTCGTCCGGACGCTGGTAGTAGTTCAGCGGACCGAAATTGTAGGCGCCGGTTGCACCGGAATAGGCCGAGACGCTGCCGTCAGCACGCACCTGGGCATCGCCCGGAGCGGTACCGCCGCCGATGGCGGTGGCGAGGATACGGGTCGGGAAGGTCGTGCCGGACCCGGAGCAAGCCCAGGCGGCGCCAGCAGCGGCGACCGTACAAGCGGAATAGTCACGCTCGGACTGCAGGATGGCATCAATCTTACGGTAGCCAGCATACAGGGTCACGTTGCCCTTGCCGTCTTCCGTGGAGGCACCCATCACGACGGTGGCGTCGCGGGTGAAGCCGTCGGTGACGCTATCGTCGGGCAGCGGGAAATTACGTGCGCGAACGGTGTTCTGCACGAAATCATTGTTGTTGTTATGCTGGTAGAAGGAGAACTGATAGTCGAAGGCGACGCCTTCGAAATCGTCCTTCATGATGAAGTTCACAACGCCGGCGACGGCGTCGGAGCCGTACACGGCGGAGGCACCGCCGGTGGCCACTTCAACACGCTCGATCAGAGCGCCAGGGATCTGGTTGATGTCGGGGGCCGAACCGCCCGAACCCGGAGAGCCCGGCGGCAGACGGCGACCGTCGACCAGAACCAGCGTACGGGTCGGACCCAGGTTACGCAGGTCGATGGTGGCGGTACCGGTCGAGCCGTTCGAAACCTGGCTGGTCTGGCTGGCGAAAGCCTGCGGCAGGCTGTTGACCAGGTCTTCGACGCGGGTCGTGCCCTGGTACTTGATTTCGTCCTGACCGACCACGGTGATCGGCGACGTCGAGACCAGGTTCGGCGACGCGATGCGCGAACCGGTCACAACGATCTCTTCAATCTCCTGGGCCATGGCCGGAGCGGCGGTCATGGCGACGGCGCTCACAGCGGCGCCGGCCATCAGAAGGCCGCGGATCGACCGCGCGGAATATACGGACTGCTTCATCTATCTCTTTCCCTTTTCCAGGTGCCCGTTGGTGGACACCGATTGGGTTGCCCCAGACTCCAGACCCCCGTTCAGGGCCGGAACCACCCACCGTTTCCATCAGGTCTGGAGACCAAGGTCGCGATGAGCCGCATAGCTGCTGCCCGCAAATAACAATCTATTCTCTCGCGCTTGCAATAGGTGTTTCACATTGGTGACTCAACATTGCGGAGGACCGTTGCATCTTTGCACTTGTATAGGCCGAAAGGCAGAGATTCCGCGCCTCGGCGGCGCCGACCAGTGTGACAGCAGGGTACCGCCTTGTAACAGGCGGGTTTCAAGGGTTCAGGCCGCTTCCGGCGGGCCCTTCCGGTCATTTTGCGACGCAAAAATCGTTGCCAGCGAAACGTTCAGCATTTCGCGACCCGCTTGCTCGGCATTTGTGATCAATCCGGCCGTGTCGGCCGCCCAACCCGTATCCAGACGCTCCACCATGACATTCTCGCCACGAATCGCGAGGTCAAGTGCGAGGCGGAGATCGGCCAAACTGGCCCGGTTCAGATCACGCGAAACCATCCAGGCGCCGCGTCCCGACCGCTCCACCCAGTGGGATTTTCGCAAGGATTCCAGCATGTCATCGATCACGGCCCCACCCACCGGAACCCGCCGCGACAGCGCCTCGCGCTTCAATCCCACCCCGTGCCGGCTGGCCTGATACAGGGCATCCAGCACGGCCAGCGCCACCATCAGGCGCTGCCCCGTGGCAAGCCCCCCTTCCTCCCCGTTCAGCCGCCCCGCCCGCCATTCCGGCAGCGACGCCGCAAGTTCGGCACCGAACAGCACCACGGACCAGAGCAGGTAGAGCCACAGCAGGAAGGTCGGCACCACCGACAGGGCGCCATAGATCGCCTCATATGTCGGAAACAGGGTCAGGTAGAAGGAGAAGCCGGTCTTTGCAAGCTCTGTCGCCAGCCCGGCCACAGCCCCGCCGGCCAGCGCATCCTTCCAGGCCACCTCCCGGTTGGGGATGGCCACATACATCAAGGTGAAAGCCGCCGTTTCAAACAGGAACGGCACCAGGGACAGGGCAAAGGCCAGTCCCGGATCGCCATCCGCCTTCATCCGGGCCAGGGCGCCCAGACCCAGCGACAGGCTGGCCCCCAGCAGCAGCGGCGCCATGGTCAGCACGGCCCAGAAGGACAGAAGCCGTGTCAGCAGCGGGCGCGGTTCCGCGGCCCGCCAAATGGAATTCAGCGCCCCTTCGATGGAGAAGAACAGCAGGATGGCCGTGATGGTCAGACCGACCACGCCCAGGCCCGTCAGGGCGCCCGCCTTGGCCACGAACGTGCCGGCATAGGATTGGATCTGATCGCCCACCTGCGGCACCAGATTCTGGAACAGCAGGGTTTCCGCCTGCTGCCGCAGCCGCCGATAGGCGGGAAAGGCCGTGAAGATGGCGAACACCACCGTCAGCAGCGGCACCAGGGCCAGCAGCGTCGTATAGGTCAGGGCGGACGCCGACACGAAGCCCTTGTCGCGCGCAAAGCGGCGGGCAGCATGGGCCAGGATGGTGTGCCCGTCACGCAGCAGCCGCAACAGGTTGCGCATCTTTGTCCCTGAAAACCCTGACCCGCCTGCCATGCGTTTGACCCTCGACTTCGTTCGTGTAGGATGCGCCCCGATTTATGGCCGACCGGCCATGGCGGAGAGAAGAGAATGACGAATAACGCCACCACCCAGATCAGCAGCGGCCTGATGGCCGGCAAGCGCGGCCTCATCATGGGTGTCGCCAATGACCGTTCCATCGCCTGGGGCATCGCCCAGGTTGCCGCCCAGCACGGGGCCCAACTGGCCTTCACCTATCAGGGCGACGCCCTTCTGAAGCGCGTGAAGCCGCTGGCCGATCAGGTTGGTTCCGATATCCTGCTGCCCTGTGACGTGACGGATGAAGCCAGCATTGACGCGGCCTTCGAAACGATCAAGGAAAAGTGGGGCGGCCTGGATTTCGTGGTGCATGCCATCGCCTTTTCCGACAAGAACGAGTTGGACGGGCTGTACCTCAATACCACGCGCGGCAACTTCCTGAAGAGCCTGGATATTTCCTGCTACTCCTTCACCGCCGTGGCCCAGCGCGCGGTGCCGCTGATGAAGGAAGGCGGCAGCCTGCTGACCCTGTCCTATTACGGGGCGGAAAAGGTGATGCCGCATTATAATGTGATGGGCGTGGCCAAGGCGGCGCTGGAAACCAGCGTCAAGTATCTGGCCAACGACCTGGGCCCGCAGGGCATCCGCGTCAATTCCATCTCCGCAGGCCCAATCAAGACGCTGGCCGCCAGCGGCATCGGTGATTTCCGCTATATCCTGAAGTGGAACGAGCTGAATTCGCCGTTGCGCCGCAACGTCACCATCACGGAGGTCGGCAATGCCGGCCTGTTCCTGCTGTCCGATCTGGGCAGCGGCGTGACGGGTGAAAACCTGCATGTCGACAGCGGCTATCACACCGTGGGCATGGTGCAGGTCGACGCCGCCGTGGAGACGGGCAAGCTGCTGGCCGGCATGGGCGAGGGCTGATTTCAAAATGGCGGGCAACAGCTTCGGTACCCTGTTCCGGTTCACCACCTTCGGCGAAAGCCATGGCCCGGCCATCGGCTGCATCGTGGATGGGGTGCCGTCGCGCCTGCCCCTGGATGAGGCGTTCATCCAGACCTTTCTGGACAAGCGCAAGCCCGGCCAGAGCAAATATGTCACGCAGCGGCGCGAGCCGGACAGCGTGCAAATCAAATCTGGCGTGTTCGAGGGAATGACCACGGGCACGCCCATCATGCTGTTCATCGAGAACGAGGATCAGCGGTCCAAGGATTACGGGGACATCAAGGACAAGTTCCGCCCCGGCCATGCCGACTTCACCTATGATGCCAAATACGGCATCCGGGATTATCGCGGCGGCGGCCGTTCATCCGCCCGCGAAACGGCCAGCCGCGTAGCCGCCGGCGCCGTTGCCCGCCGCGTGCTGGAAACCGCGCCCGGTGGCGGCATCAGTATCCGCGCCGCTATGGTGCGGATGGGACCGCTGAAGATTGACCGGTCGCGCTGGGACTGGACACAAGTGGACCAGAACCCGTTCTTCTGCCCCGATCCCGTGATGGCCGAACAATGGGCCGAGTATCTGGACGGCATCCGCAAGGCCGGGTCCTCGGTCGGTGCGGTGATCGAGGTCGTGGCCAGCGGCGTCCCCGCCGGCTGGGGCGAGCCGATCTATGACAAGCTGGACAGCGATCTGGCCCAGGCCATGATGACCATCAATGCCGTCAAGGGCGTGGAAATCGGCGCCGGGTTCGACGCCGCGTCCCTGACCGGCGAGGAAAACGCCGATCAGATGCGGGTCGGCCCGGACGGCAAGCCGCATTTCCTGTCCAACCATGCCGGCGGCATTCTGGGCGGCATCTCCACGGGCCAGGATATCGTGGTTCGTTTCGCTGTCAAACCGACGTCCTCCATTCTGACACCTCGTCAGACGGTGGATCGTTTCGGTAACGAAGCGGATATCCTGACCAAGGGCCGCCACGATCCCTGCGTCGGTATCCGCGCGGTACCGGTGGGTGAGGCCATGATGGCGACCGTCCTGGCCGACCATTTCCTGCGCGCCCGCGCTTTGGGGCAGTAACCTCTTCCAGACAGGGCGCGTGCGGCCACCGGTTTCCTGTATCATCCCTGCACAATAAACGACGGGGATGATGATAATGCGTGCTGCCGCCCTTCTGCTGACCGGATTGCTGCTTTCGCCGGCCACCGCACTCGCCGATGCCACCGGCCTGACGGCGCAGACATTGCTGGACACTGTCACCACCGGTGACGGCAAGCCTTTGAAATACCCAGACGGGCAGGCCCGTATCTCCGCCCTGCTGGTGGAACTGGCGCCTGGCGGGGAGACGGGCTTGCACCGCCACCCCATGCCCGTCGTCGGCTATATCGTATCCGGGGAGGTGACAGTGTCGGCGCAGGGGCTGCCGGACCGTGTGTTCAAGGCGGGGGATGCCTTTGTGGAAACCATCGTCTGGCACAATGGCCGCAACCTGGGGAAGAACCCGGTGAAAATCCTGGCCATCTATCTGGGGGCCGACGGTCAGATGCGGGTGGAAAAGCCGCAGAACAGCGATGGGCATTATTGAGGATTGCCGGTACCGGGTGACCATGCGCTAGGATGCGGCAACCGTTCCAACCACCACCGATGACCCCGCCATGCCGCACCTGACCCAAGACCAGATCGACGCCTATCACCGGGACGGGTTCCTGGTGCTGCCGGGCTTTGCCAGCGATGCCGCCTGTGACACGCTGATGGCGCAGGCAGGACGGCTGGTCGAGGGGTTCGACGCCGACGCGCATGCCTCCATCTTCTCCACCGTGAACCAGCAGAAGACGTCCGACGATTATTTCATGTCATCGGGCAACCAGATCCGCTTCTTCTTTGAGGAAGAGGCGTTTGATGCGGCGGGCCGTCTGCGTCAGGAAAAACATCTGTCGATCAACAAGATCGGCCATGCCATGCATGACCGTGACCCCGTCTTCGACGGCTTTTCCCGCGATGCCCGCCTGGGCGCGATTGCCGGCGATATCGGCATGGAAAGGCCTCTGCTGATGCAGTCCATGTATATCTTCAAGCAACCGCATATCGGCGGCGAGGTGGTCTGCCATCAGGACAGCACCTTCCTTTACACCGAACCGATGAGCGTGGTCGGCTTCTGGTTCGCGGTGCAGGATGCGTCCCTGGATAATGGCTGCATGTGGGCCCTGCCCGGCGGGCACAAGGCTGGGCTGAAGAAGCGCTTCAACCGTGCCGCCGATGGCGGGGTGTCGATGGAGGTGCTGGATGACAGCCCCTGGCCCGACTGCACACCCGAAAACGGCTATGTCCCGCTGCCGGCCACACGCGGAACCCTGATCCTGCTGCACGGCCTGCTGCCGCATTTGTCCGGGCCGAACCGGTCCGACCGGTCACGCCATGCCTATACGATCCATGTGGTGGATGGCGCCTGCGACTACCCGGCCAGCAACTGGCTGCAACGCCCCGCCCACGACCCGGCGCGCGGCTTCGCCTGATCCTTCCCGCTTTTGACAGGGGGCGACACAGCCCCCTTGACTCGCATCCAAATATGTAACCTACTGGTTACCTATGAGGGATGATCTGTACCAGCTTGATGAGGCGGCGACCGATGCGGTGTTCCAGGCTTTGGCCAGTCGGGAACGGCGGCGGTTGCTTGACCTGATCCGGGGCAACCCCGGCTGCATCGTCGCCGACCTTCTGTCCGCGTTCGAGATGAGCCGGATTGGCGTGCTGAAGCATCTGCGCGTTCTGGAAGAGGCGGATCTGGTCGTATCGGAAAAGGCGGGGCGGGAGCGGCGGCTTTACGTCAACACCCTGCCGCTGCGCGCCATCCACCGTCGCTGGTCGGATGAGTTTGATGATTTCTGGGCCGGCAAGCTGCTGGACCTGAAGGACAAGATCGAAACGGGTTCATGACAGGGGGAGATATCATGGGGGATGAGAACAAGAAGGTATTCCGTACCAAAATCAAAGGCTCGGTAGAGGCCATCTGGCGGGAACTGACCAAGACCGACAGTCCGCAGCAGGCGGTGTTCAACGCCCTGATGGTCAATACCGGCTTTCACACCGGTGCGGCGGTACAGATGCGCACCGCCGACCGCCGCCGCACCCTGGTGGTGGGGGAGGTGTTGGAATATGACCCGCCCCGCCGCTTTGCCCACACGTTCCGCTTCACACAGTTCGACGATGCCCCCTGTACCGTCATCTATGAACTGTTCCCGCAAGGAGACGGCGTCGTGGAGGTCACCCTGACCGTGGAGAACATTCCCCACGGCACCCGTACGGCCAAGGAAATGGACCAGGGTGGCACCAACATCCTGGCCAACCTGAAATCCGTGGTGGAAACGGGCACCGTGCCCTTCGGCACGCGGGTGATGTACGCGATGTTCGGCGTGATGGGCTTCGTCCTGCCCAAGCGCACCCTGGCGGAAAACTGGCCCTTGCAGGACCGTGACGCCGGCTGAAACCCCAATAACAACCAAAGACAGGGAGAAAGACATGACCATGCGCAACTGGCTGGCCGCCTTCGGCCTGATCCTCGCCATGCTGCTGGGCCACGCCCCGGCACAGGCGGCGGATGCCGATCCTTTCGCCGATATTGCCGGCATCGTCGGCAAAAGCTGGCGGGGCGAAGGCACCGGCCCCGATGGCAAGCCGATGGTGGATCAGTCGCGCTGGGAATGGGCGCTGGGCGGCAAGGCGGTGCGCATCACCCACATTCTGGGCGACCTTTCCTATGGCGGGGAAACCCTGGTTTTCTGGGACAAGGGCGCCAAGACCATGATCTATCACTATTTCACGACCGCCGGTTTCCACACCCAGGGCGTGATGCGCGCCGACGGGCCAGGCAAGCTGGTGGCCGAGGAGGATGTGGCCGGCCATCCCAAGATCAGCAAGGTACGCTCCACCCTGACCCTGAAGGATGGCGTCCTGACCAATCAGGCGGAGTTCCTGTCCGACGGAAAATGGACGCCGGGCCACACCATCACCTATCGCGAGGCGGCGACGGCGGACTTGCCGCCCTTCCCCAAGGCCCGGTAACGGGCGGTCACCGGCTGTCGAGCTTCAACTCGATCCGCCGGTTGAGCGCCAGGGAGGCCGGGCTGTTGCCCGGCTCCAGCGGCTGGAACTCGCCAAAGCCCGTGGCGGCCAGCCTTTCCGGTGGCACCCCCATCTCGACCAGGAAGTTCACGACGGAGATGGCGCGCGCCGTCGACAGTTCCCAATTGCTGGCCCAGCGTCCGGACTTGACCGGCACGATATCGGTGTGTCCATCGACGCGCAGGATCCAGTTGATCTCCGCCGGCATCTGGCCCGCCAGCTCCAGCAGGGTCTTGGCCAGCCGGCCCAATTGCACCTGCCCCGCCTCGCCCAACTCTGCGGAGCCGCTATCGAACAGCACTTCCGACTGGAATACGAACCGGTCGCCCACGATGCGCACATCATCGCGGTTGCCCAGGATCTCGCGCAGCCGGCCAAAGAATTCAGACCGGAACCGCGCCAGTTCCGCCACCTTGCCGGCCAGGGCGGCGTTCAGGCGCTTGCCCAGTTCGGCAATCTGCACCTCCTGCTCTTTGGCTTTCGCTTCCGATGCATCCAGGCTGGTCACCAGCTGTTGCAACTGCGCACGCAGGGCGGCGATCTGCTGGTTCAGCAGCGCCACCTCGTTGCGGGCCGCCGCACTGATCTTGCGTTCTTCCTCCAGGTCCCTGGTCAGGCCGGCAACGCGTTCATCCGCGGTGGCCGCCGCATCCGCCGTCCCGCCCATGGCATCAAGACGGACCTGCAGCGCCTCCTTCTCAGCCAGGGTTGCGCGCAACCGGTCGGTCAACTGCCCGAAATCGGCCTGCATGCGGGCGTTGCTGTCGCGCTCAAGGGCCAGGGCGTCGGCCAGCTGTGCCACCCGGCTTTGCAGATCGGCCAATTGCCTGTCGCGGCCCTGCAAGGCGCTGGTCAGATAGAACTGACCCAGCACGAACACCATCAGCAGGAAAATCACCACCATGGTCAGGCTGGACAGCGCGTCCACCCAGCCGGGCCAGATGTCCACCTGTTCCCCGCGTGACCCGCGTCGCCGGACATAGGCCATGGATCAGCGCTCCGTATCGCCCAATGCCGCCACCGTCCGGGCGAGGATCTTGATCTCGCTGCGCAATTCCTGGGTGGACTGGATGCGCCCCTGTGTCGTCTCCTCCAGCAGGCGAGCGGTGTAAAGTTCCAGATTGCGGATATGGGCGCGCGTCGCCTCGTCAAGACCCAGGCCGCCGCCATTGGACAGGCTTTCAGCCAGCCGCAGCATCACCTGCTGCTCGGTCCGCATCTGGTCGGTCAGGGCGGCGATGCGCTCCGTCAGTTGCACCAGTTGCTGATTCTGGAGCTTCCGCCCCTCCTCCGCCCCGGCCATGGTGAATTGCAGCCGTTCGATATTCTCCGCCGTCTGTTCCAGAAGGGCCTGAATATAGACGGGAACCGACGCAGCCCCACCGGACCCGCCACCCGCTTCCACATCGCCCAGCGCCCCGCTGGACAGCCGCGTAATGCCGGCCAGCCAATCCTCCAGCTCCGTGTAGAACCGGTTCTGCGCCTGCCCCGCCTGCAATTCCAGGAACCCCAGCACCAGCGAGCCTGCCAGCCCGAACAGGGAGGAGGAGAAGGCCATGCCCATCCCCGACAGCGGGGCCGACAGGCCCGCCTGCAAATTGCCGAACACACCCGCCACGTCGGCATTGTCGAAACTCAGGCCGGAAATGACGGTGCCGATGGAGGAGACGGTCTGCAAAAGGCCCCAGAAGGTGCCCAGCAATCCTAAGAAGATCAGCAGCCCGATCAGGTATTTGGAAATCTCCCGCCCTTCATCCAGTCGCGTGCCGACCCCGTCCAGCAGGGACCGGCTGGCCACCGTCGACAGGGTGAAGCGTCCGCCCTGGCGTTCACCCAGCATGCGGGCCATGGGGGCCAGCAGCCGGGGCTGCGTATCCGGCGCGCGGTTGGCCGTAAACGCCTCCAGCCACGCTACCTCTGGCCCCAGCATCGTGACCTGCCGGAAGATGAACCAGATCCCCAGCAGCAGCGTGAACAGGATCAGACCATTCAGGGCCGGGTTGGCCAGAAACGCCTGGATCAAGGAAGGCAGCAGGACCGCCGCGATCAGTGCCACGGCCAGGGTGAACAGCGCCATGCGCGTCAGGAACCGGCGTGGCCGGCTGGCCGGCGGTTCCATGGCGGGCGGACGGTCGGGCGGGGCGGCAGGCGTGCGACGGTCAGCGGAAAGCGTCATGGGCGGATCACCAGATCGACACGATCAGGGGCCGTTGCCGGGGCGGCCGTACCCGCCGCCGCTATCGATACAGCCTCGGCGAAAACCAGCAGGCGCAGCGGATCAAGGCCAAGCTGCACCAACCGGTCCCGCAGGGCGCGGGCGCGCAGCAGGGCGATGCGCCGTGCCTCCGTGGGGCGAGCCGTCTGGCTGCTGGCATAGGCGCGCAGCTCAAGCCGTTCTGCCGGATGGGCCTTCAGCCGCGCCACGATATCGGCCAGCACGGCATCGGTCCCCGATGGCAGGATTTCCGCCCCCGGCGGGTAAAGCAGGGTGCTGCGCTCCGCCGGCATGCGCGCGGGCTCAGGTCCCGTGGCGGCACCGGGGAAGCGGGATGGCGGCAGTTCCGAAACCGGTGCTGTGGGGATGTCGCCCTGATCCGGCACGCCGGGCGTCGGCGGCAGCGTCAGGTCGGGGGTCGCCGGCACCGTGATGGGGGCACGCGCAGCGGCGGGCGGCGGGTTGGCCGGCAATGGCCCGATACTGTTCTGCGCTATGGCGCCGGACAGGGGTACCAGCGCCAGAAGCAGCGACAGGGTCGAAAGGGGGGGAATGCGCGTCATCATGCCGGCCAGGAAAGCGGAGGATTATGGCTGCGCCATGTCACAGGCACCACAGCAACCGGCAGAACGATAGCGGACGAAAGCGGCCCCGGCCACCCTTGATAAGGTCATTCGCCTCTGGATGGCGACGCAGGCGGGGGCGGCGGTAATGCGGCAGGGGTGGGCGCCACCTGCTTCACCAACCCGCCGGCCAGGTCCATCAACCGGTCGGCGGGCGCGCCATCCTTGATGGCCTGCTGCAGGGCCACAAGGTCCCCCGCCATGGACAGCCTATGCTGTTCCACACGCTGGTCGGCCCTGGCACGGGCAATGGCCTCATTGGCAGCGGCGGTATCGGCGGCACCGCCCTTGAACATGGCCTGCACGGTTTCCACCAGCCTTTGCAGCACGGAATTTACCATGTTTGCTGAGTAGCCACCCAGCAGGGCCAGGAGCGGCTTGCCCAGGGTGGCGGTGCTGCCGCCCATGGGATTACCCTGGGCGTCCAGCGTTTCCGGCCCACCCAGCGGCACCAGCTGCGAGATCAGCAGGCCCGCGATGATGCCCAGCACGATGCGAATCCAATAGGAACTGTCCAGTCTGGGGTCATAGGTCCCCGCCTGGATGAACCAGTACGCCGTGGACAGGGCATTGAAACACGCCCCCAGCCCCGCCGCACTCATCAGGAAGATCAACACATGCAGCAGATGTTCGGAATCAATCGTGTAGATATCCTGCCGTATGGTGGTGGCGTTGATATGCTCCGATAGGCTGGCCATGATGAAACAGGCCAGGAAGAAAATGGCCGCCAGCAGCAACCGCCGGATATTCGGCAGGGGACCGAAGCTGGACCAGAATCGCCCCGCAAACGGGTCATCGGCCAACAGGTGGATGGTACGCGGACTGGCCGGCGCCACCAGCGACGCCAGCTGATTATGCAGTTTCGCCAGATCGGCCAGCGGCGGCGGTGCGTCCCCATCCAGAATCGACAGCCGGGCGATCACATCCGCCGGCATCGACGTTCCATTCCCCAGGATATAGCGGACCATCGCATCCACTTCCCGGCGCAATGACACCCCGATATCCGTCGCCGAGGCGCCTGCCGAACCAGCCATATCCTCGCCACTCATCATTACCCCCATCCAGTGATAGGGTAATTTATCTGTTTAGTTGAATATCTGGAAGATGCGGGTACGGCACTCGACCTATGAGCGCAGCAAAAAGGGCGATGGAAGGCCTCCATCGCCCTTTCTCAGCTCTTAAAACGAACCCCGACTATCAGGGGATCTGCGTTTCAACACCGGTCTGGTTGCGCGGTGGCTGGGGGGCTTCCCGCTCACGCCGTGCTTCCTCCTGTGCCTGACGACGCTGCTCCTGCATACGGCGGGCATTCTCCTCGGCAGCTTGGCGGCGATCATCGTCGGCCTGACGGCGGGCATCATCCTCCGCCTGACGGCGGCCTTCGCTCTCGGCCTGACGGCGCTGATCTTCCATCCGACGTGCATTTTCTTCGGCAGCCTGACGGCGGGCATCTTCCGCCTGACGACGTGCATCGCTCTCGGCCTGACGCCGCTGTTCCTCCATTTGGCGCGCACCCTCCTCGGCGGCCCGACGGCGATCATCATCCGCCTGACGGCGTGCGTCGCCTTCAGCCTGACGCCGCTGTTCCTCTGCCCGGCGGCGTTGTTCTTCCAGACGGCGACCTGCATCCTCGGCCTCGCGGCGGCGGTCGTCGTCGCGGCCACGCACTTCTTCCTGTGCCCGGCGGCGCTGATCTTCCAGGCGGCGGGCGGCCTCTTCGGCATCCCGGCGACGGCGCATGTCGTCATCGGACGGACGCGGCGGCGGCTGCACGATGGGCGGACGTTCGTAGCGGCGGCGTTCATCCTCAGCCCGGCGGCGTTCCTCTTCCGCACGACGGCGGGCATCCTCCGCCCGGCGACGATCCTGTTCGGCGCGGGCCCGATCCCGGTCGCGGTCCCGTTCCCAGCGCGCCCGGTCACGCTCCCATTCGCGGCGGCGACGCTCATGTTCCCAATAAAGTTCGCGGCGGCGCTGTTCCCACAGATAGGCATCCCACCGGGCCCGGTCGCGCTCCAGCTCCCAGATCATCCGGTCATAGTCGGGATCGCGGTAGGTTTCCTCATAATAGCCCCCGCCGGAGCCGCCAGCACCGCTATCGCTCCAGATGATGGCACCCGCCGATCCGCCCCCGCTGCCGCGCACCGCCGGAAGGGTAGCAGGTGTGCTGACCATCAAGGACAGCAGTTCCTTGCGCTCGTCAGGGGTCAGGGCGCGGGCCGGGGTGTTGGTGGCCGGGTCACCGGCGCAGATGCGGCGGAATTCCTCCACACGCGGGCTGGACAGCGGAACATTGGGCCAGATGTCCGGGGCCAGGGACGACAGTTCCAGAACCAGCCGCAGCTGTTCCGCCGCCTCATCCGCCGTCAGGGCGCGGCCCGGAATCCCGGCATCGGGATTGCCCATGCAGACCAGGCGCAGTTCCGATAGGCGCCAGGAACCGGCGGCGATCTGGCGGTTGCGCATCTCCCCTTCCTTGATGGCGGGATCGGCGGCACAGGCCCCAAGCCCCAGCAACAGGGCAGCGGCGAATGAAACGGGCAGAAAACGGCTTCGCATGATTATTGGCCCCGGAAGGCAGTCACCGGCGCCATCCGCCGGCTACCCCATTTGGCGTGCCACGAATGGCGGAATTGAGACAGAACAGCAGCGTTTCCGGGACGGCACCGAGAAATCACGGATTGAGCCAGTAAAGCCCCAGATATACAGCTTCCATCAGCAGCAGGACGGCCCCCACAATCCGCAAAATCTGCGGGTTGCACTGCCATGGATAGGCCCGGTAGGAGCGCTGTTCATCCAGGTAACGGTCATCCCCTGCCCGCATGCGGCGTTCGATATGCCGGGCCTGCCATTGCGGTGCAAACAGCAAGACAAGGGCCGTCATCGTCGGCGCGATCAGCAGAATCAGGTGGGTGTCCATAATCTCTCCCCGGCTGGTACCAACAGGTTAAGGCACCAGCCGTCATTCCCGCAATCAGATACCGCCGCCCATCTGCTGCTGTTCACGGCGGAACGGATGGGCCGGATAGACGCCCAGGAACTTCACCTCACTGGCGAAGAAGCCCAGCTCCTCCATGGCCAGCCGCAGGGAGCGTTCCTCCGGATGGCCTTCAACGTCGATATAGAACTGCGCCGCCGTGAAACGGCCATCCACCAGATAGCTTTCCAGCTTGGTGATGTTCACGCCATTGGTCGCAAACCCGCCCAGCGCCTTATAGAGGGCTGCCGGACGTGACCGGACGCGGAAGACAAAGGTGGTGACGCTGTCGGTGCCGCGTTCCGGCACGCTGGGCTCCCGCGCCAGGATCAGGAAGCGGGTGGTGTTGTGGGTCGCATCCTCGATCCCCTTGGCCAGCACCTGCAAACCATAGATCTCGGCGGCCAGATCAGACGAGATGGCCCCCTTGGTCGGGTCGTTCCAGCGGGCCACATCGGCAGCCGCACCCGCCGTATCGGCGTTATTCACGGGCTTCAGGCCACGTTCGCGCAGGTAATTGCGGCACTGGGACAGGGCCTGGATATGGGAGTGAACTTCGGTCAGCCCATCCATCGTCGCGCCCTGCGGTGCGACCAGGCAGTGGACCACGCGCTGGTAATGCTCACCAATGATATGCAGCCCGCCATGTGGCAGCAGGTGGTGGATATCGGCGACGCGGCCCGCGACCGAATTCTCCACCGGGATCATGGCCAGCTTGGCCTTACCCTCATGCACCGCGGCAAACGCATCCTCAAACGAGGCGCAGGGCAGCGTGACCATGTCGGGAAATACGCTGCGGCAGGCCAGGTCGGAATTGGCACCGGGTGCGCCCTGATAAGCGATGGTGGAGGCGGGCATGAGGGGCTCTGTCTGTCGATGAGGCGATGGGCGGGATGCCGTGGATCACGGCGTGGGCGATGGGGCCAGCATATGGCGGGCGCGGTCAAGGTCTTCGATGGTATCCACCCCCAGCGGCACGATGTCCACCCGCGCCAGCGCAATGGTCATGCCATTGGCCAGCGCGCGCAGCTGCTCCAGCTTTTCGCGCTGCTCCAGCTGTGCCGGGGCCAAGGAGACGAACCGTTCCAGCGCGGCGCGGCGATAGGCGTACAGTCCGATATGGTGGAACAATGGCCCATCGCCCCAGGGGGCGGTGGCGCGGGTGAAATACAGCGCGCGTCCCGTATCGGCACCCGGCGGCATTTCCACCACCGCCTTCACCACATTGGGATTCGTGCGCTCCGCCGCCTCGGTAATCACGGCACCCAGCGTGGCGATATCCACGCCGGGGTCGGACAGGGGGCCGAACACGGCGCGGATGGCGGCAGGGTCAATGGTGGGCAGGTCACCCTGCACATTGACGATGGCGTCGTACCGCCCCTCGGGATCGATGCGCCGCACCGCCTCCCACACCCGGTCAGAGCCTGACGGATGGTCCGGGTCGGTCAGGACAGCGGTGCCGCCGGCCTGGATCACGGCATCGACGATGGCCTGTTCCGCCGCCGCGACAATCACGGGGCCGATTCCCGCCTCCATGGCGCGGCGCCAGACATGTACGATCATCGGCGCACCGTGAATGTCGGCCAGCGGCTTGTCTGGCAGGCGCGTGGAGCCAAGCCGGGCGGGTATTACCACCAGCGGATGGGCGACGGGAGCGGCGGTCGGGGGACGGTTCGGATCGGTCATGGTTTTCCCGTGCGACATTTGGTCCGCTGGGTCAAGGCGGAAAGCCATGTGCGTTCTTGCATCCTTACGCTAAGTATCGCGCATGGATTCACGTCAAGGCGGGCATGGACGTGCCCGCTTCTTGGCGTTATTGTGCCCGCGCTTGGCGAACCCAAGGGATTAGGACTGATGGCGAGCAGCACCTTCAATAAGATTTTCATGGCGATCCTGACGGCGACGCTGATCGCTCTCCTGGCGGGTTTCGTCTCCAAGAAGCTGGTTCACCCGAACTTCCCGGCCGAACGCGCCTATAAGGTGGAAGTGCCGGAGACTGAGACCGCCGCCACCGACGCGCCCGCCGCTCCGGCAGAGCCGGATCCGGTGACGCCGCTGATGGCCGCCGCCGATCCGGCGGCCGGTCAGAAGCTGGTCAAGGCCTGCGCGGCCTGCCACAGCTTCGAGAAGGGCGGCGCCAACAAGGTGGGGCCGAACCTGTGGGGTATCGTGGGCAACAAGCATGCCCATGCCGAAGGCTTTGCCTATTCCGACGCCATGAAGGCGCAGGAAGGCCCCTGGGACTACGAGCACCTGAACAAGTTCCTGGCGAACCCCAAGGCGACCATTCCAGGCACGAAGATGAACTTCGCTGGCATGAAGAAGGTCGAAGATCGCGCCGCGCTGATCGCTTATCTGCGCACGCTGGCCGATAGCCCGGTGCCGCTGCCGTAATCGGCACGTCACCCGGAATATGGTATAAAGGGGCGGCAGCGGTGCCGCCCCTTTTCCTTTTCAGGGGCAAAACCGCATATTCCGGAGTCGTCTGATATGTCTGCCGTTCCCGATTTCCTGGTCGATCTTGCCCTGCGTTGCGCCGATGCGGCGGGTGTCGTTGCCCGTCGCCATTACCGCACGCGGGTGGATGTCGATGTGAAGGCCGACGCCTCGCCCGTCACCATCGCCGACCGCGAGGTGGAAAGCGCCATCCGCGCCATCCTGACCGTGGAGCGGCCCGATGACGGCATACTGGGAGAAGAACATGGCAGCCAGGATCTGAATGCCGAATATGTCTGGGTCATCGACCCGATCGACGGCACCAAATCCTTCATCACGGGCCGCCCGCTTTTCACGACCCTGATCGCCCTGCTGCATCGGGGTGTGCCCGTTCTGGGCATCATCGACCAGCCGGTGATCGGCGACCGCTGGCTGGGCATTGCCGGTCGTCCCACCACATTGAATGGCGCGCCCATCACGACGCGGCCCTGCGCCGATATCGCCATGGCGACGCAGGCGGCCACCATGCCGTTCCATCAGGTCGAATTCGCCATGACCCAGGCGTCGAGCCGCTACATGGTCTGGGGCGGCGATGCCTATGCGTTCGGTCTGCTGGCCGGCGGTTTCATCGACCTGATGGTGGAGGCGGGGCTGCAACCCTATGACTGGGCAGCCCTGGTCGCCGTGATCGAGGGGGCCGGTGGTCTGATCACCGACTGGGAAGGGCAGCCGTTGCGCCTGGGCTGCAACGGCAATGTGGTCGCCGCCGGCGATCCGGCCCTGCATGCCCAGGTCCTGGCCATGTTCCGGGACCGTCTGTAAGCCCGAATCAGCCCTCAATGGGGGCCAACGCCACCCGGCTGGCGGGCAGGCGCACGGTAACGGTGGTGCCGACCGCCGGGGTGCTTTGCATGGTCAGCGAACCGCCATGCGCCTCGGCATAGCCGCGGGCCAGCGGCAGGCCCAGCCCGGCCCCCGGCTGGCGCCGGTTATGCCCGCCTTCCACCTGGGAGAAGGGTTCCAGGGCGATACGCATGGCATCCACATTCATGCCGATGCCATGATCGGCAACCTCGATCAGCACATCGCCCGTGGGCCCATCCAACCGTACAATGACGGCAACGGGCTGGCCGGCTTCGGAGAATCGGACGGCGTTACCCAGCAGATTGACCACGATCTGCTTCAGCCGCACCTCGTCGGCCAGCACGCGCAGCCCCTGCGGTGACACATCCAGCTTGACCGGCACGCCCCGTTCCGCCGCCTTCTGCCGTAGCAGGCGCTCGCACCGGTCGATCAACGGGGCAATATCGACCCAGCCTTCACGCAATTCCAATGTCCCTGCATCCATGCGCGCAATATCCAGTAGGTCATTGACCAGCCGCAGCAGATGCAGCCCGCCCTCATGGATATCGACTGCATATTCCTTGTATTGCGGCACGCCCAGGCTACCCAGCAGCTCATCCCGCAATATTTCCGAAAAGCCGATGATGGCGTTCAGCGGGGTGCGCAGCTCATGGCTGATATTGGCCAGGAACTGGCCCTTGGCGCGGTCGGCCACGGCGGCCCGCGTCTCCGCCGCACGCAAGGTTTCGCGGCGCGCCAGTTCGGGCCGCCGGTCGCGGGCCACCAGCGTCATCTCGCCCAGCGGCTCCCCCGTTACGGGTAGCACCGCCAGTTCGATGGGCACGATGGTCCCATCCGCCGCCTGGATCCGCAGCGTCGCCCATTCGATCCCGCCCCTTCCCCGCATCTGCATCACGCGGTGAAAGATCAGACGGTCGGCATCCACGACCAGATCAAGGTAGGGGCGCCCCACCACCCGTCCGGCATCAGCCGGCGATATACCCAGCATCGACAGGCCCGCCGCATTGATCAGCGATACGCGACCGTCGGCCAGCAGGCAGACCATATCCGGCAAGGCATCGATCAGGGCGCGATACCGCTCGGATAATTGCCGCAGGGCATCGTTCATTTCGGCTTCCCGCCGGGCCGCCCGCTGCACCCGGGTCAGGACCTGGGCCGTCAGCGCGAACAGGGCCAGCAGCACACCCCCCAGGACCCAATAGACGCTGGACAGGAAATCCAGGGCCGGGCGCGGGACACGCCATGTCAGCCAACCTGCCGGCGGACTGTCAGGTGCGGCACCAAATTCCACCAGGGGCAGCAACCCGACATCAAGCGGCAATTGCCGGGCGGAGATGTCGACATTTTCCAGCAGCAGGGGGTCCAGCAGGCGGGCCACGGCCACGCGATCCAGCCTTTGCAGGAACGCCAGGGACATGCCATCCGGTCGGGCAGCACCCCCCTGGCTGGGCCGGATATCGGCCACGGAGGCCAGAAAAAGCTGGTCACCCCAACGCACCACCCCCGCAACAGCTTCGGTTGTGCCGGGCAGGGCGGCAATGGATTTCTCCATCATACGGCCCAGGGCCGGCGGCGGCTGGATTTCGCGCATCCGGTTGTCGGTCAGGCGTTTGCCATCCTCCATCCCATAGATGACGCGGCCCTGCCGATCGATCACCAGACTCATCGACAGGCGATAGCCGCCGCTGAGATAGATGCCGATATTCTCGTCCGCCCAGGGCAGGTCAAACCGATCCACAACGTGCGTGACGGCAGCATCCCAGCCCGCGTAATCGCGCATGACAACGGCCAGGGAATTTTCCGCACCCGCCATCAGGCGGGCGACGCGCTGCTCAGAGCGCTGTGCCTCGCCGGCATCGAAATGCCGTGCCGTGGTGAACAGAATGGCCGCCACCGCCAGTACCGCGAAGGCCAGCAGCAGCAGTACGGGCACCGTTGCCAATGGCAAAGGATGCCGGCCCGCGCCGGCGGGCTGTATCAGGTCTGGGGCTGGTTGCGGGTCGTGCATCGCGTAGGCGGTGGCGCTCCGTCGGATTGGGAACCCATCCTCTACCCGAATGGGGTAGGTTGCAACCTTGTTCGCGTGGGGCCATCTCAGCGTCTGGTCGGCATCGGCACAGAAGTTTCATGACAATATCATGACAAAATGCAGTGAAATTGACGTTGCGATTGCCGTGCCCATAATGCAACAGGTCTGGCCTGTCATGAATACGTAATAAAACCGCATCAAATCGGCAATACCCCTCTGTTAGCCCTCCGCCGGGGCCTGAGGCACTGTCGAGACATACCCGGTGATGGGGATCGGCACGCTGACAGGCTTTGTCGCCCGCGAGATCCCACCGGAGAACAACAATGAGCCTCAAGTCCACCCTGCTGGTCGGCGCCGCCGTCGCCGTTCTGGCCGCCGGCCCGGCCGTGGCCCAGTCCGCCGCCCCGTCCCAGACCCAGATCGACGCCCTGGCCGCCCAGATCCAGGCCCTGCAGGGCCAGCTGACCTCACTGAAGGACTCGGTCGCCAAGGAAAACGCCGCGACCAAGAAGGCGATGGACGCTATGCCGAAGGTGAGCGCCGATGGTGGCCGCATCCGCGTCCAGACCGCCGACAAGGCCTTTGACGCCGCCATCCGCGCCCGCGTGCACATGGATTACGGTTTCGGCAACGGTGGCAAGAACTTCACCGCCGACGGCACCGACGGCTTCGGCATCCGCCGCGCCTTCCTGGGCGTGGCCGGCAAGGTCTACACCGACTGGACCTATGAAGTGACCGCCAACTTCGCCGGCAACCGTGGCGGCGGGGCGCAGATCCAGGCCGCGAATATCGGCTATACCGGCATCCCCGGCTGGACCCTCGTGGCCGGCGTGATGCAGCCGAAATTCACGCTGGATGACAGCACGTCCTCCAACGACATCGCCTTCATGGAACGCGCGCCCATCGGCAACATCGTCGTCGGCATCGGCGGTTCCGACAGCCGCACTGCCATCGGCGTGACCAACAAGGGCACCAGCCACTTCGTGGCCGCCTATGTGACCGGCAATTCCACCAACACCACCGGCAGCTTCGACGATCAGGTCAACCTGCTGGGCCGCGCCGCCTATGCCTTCTGGCAGGCCAATGAAGGCTCCGCCGGTATCGGTGTGTCGGGCGTTCTGCAGACCACCCCGCAGGCGACCGCCCGCCCGGTGGCCGCCGGCACCGCCACCACCAGCATCGGCTTCGGCGACCGTCCGGGTCTGCGCATCGGTGGCACCGACACGTCCTACCGCCTGACCAACGTCACGGTGAACCAGATCGACAGCGCCTACGCCTATGGCGCCGACCTGGGCGTGAACTTCAAGAGCTTCTGGGCCGCCGCCGAATATTACAATTTCGGCGCTGAATATGCCGACCGCACCGCCTCGGGCGCCGTGCAGACGCTGGCCGATCCGGAATTCAGCGGTTACTACGTGTCCGCTGGTTACATCCTGACGGGTGAGCGCCGTAACTACAATATCGGTGAATGGACCACCGTGAAGCCCTCCTGGCCCGTCGGCCAGAACGGCATGGGCGCCTGGGAAATCGCCGCTCGTTACAGTCAGGTCGACCTGATCGACCGCGCCGCCGGCATCAGCACCGGCACGGCCGGCAAGGAAACCAACTGGACGCTGGGCCTGAACTGGTACATCAACCCGGCCATCCGCCTGATGCTGAACCATGTCATCAGCAAGACCGAACGCGCCAACGGCCAGGAAGTCGAACTCGACCTGACCGGCATGCGCATGCAGTTCCAGTTCTGATCCAGGCTCCGGTTCCACCCTGTTCCAGTTGGGGTGGAACCAGCTTCAGGCTCAGGCAGCTGCAGCTACCAACCCACCGGCTCCCACAAGGGCCGGTGGGTTTCCTTTTGTGCCCAACAATTAATCGCACGCGCATAAATACAGCGCTGGCTAACACAGAAATCAAATTTGTTTAGAAAGTACTAATAAGGTAATTCGGACACAGAACCTATCCTTAGGTATATTTATGGTTACGATAATATGTTGCCCTAATATCACATGCCCCAAAAGTCGTGGTTTTTATTTGGAAACCTAACCAGACGGATTATATCAGACATAGTGACGCTCTTATTCTTTGGTCGTACGCATTGCTGAAGGAGTCATTCCTTCCTCCTGCCACACCGGAGACATAATGCGCGATCTGCGTTCACCGGCACGGCGCGGCCTGATGGCCGGGCTGCTGATGCCAATACTCGTCTACACCGCTCCTGCCATGGCAGCGGTCGATGGCCCCACCGCCACGGTCGCCGTTAAGGCCCTGAATTTCATTCAGCCCAAGCCGGCCAAGCCGACGCCCGTTACCATTGTGACGGCCAGCGGCCAGGCAGCCGCGGGCGATGCCGTCAAATCCGCCCTCGGCGCCGATGTTACGGCTAAGGTGGTTGACAGCGCTGGCGACCTGTCCGGCGCCGTCGCGATCATCGTGGTCGGTGGCGCGGACGTTTCCGGCAAGGCTGCTGCCGGCCAGCTGGTGATCGGCGATATGGCCTGCATGGAAGCGGGAAAATGCGCACTCGCCGTCGAACGGCAAGCCTCGGGCGCCGCCAAATATCATGTCAACACCGCAGCCCTGGCCAAGGCCGGCGTCAGTTTCGACAAGAATTTTCAAATGCTCGTGACCGCGCACTAAGCCGTCGCCAAGACCACCAGGAGTCCTCGTAAATGAAGAAATCTATTCTGCTCGGCGCGACCGCCCTTTTTGCCGTTGGCGCACAGGCCCAGACCATCAACTATACCGCCCTTCAGGACGCTTTCGGCCAGCCGGTCACCACCAGCGCCACAGGCAAGCCGCAGGTGGCCTCTGATGCGCCGGCTGCGTTACGCATCATCACTGCGGCCGAGATCAAGGCGAGCGGCCTGGACAACCTTCCCGATGTCTTGAACCGCTATAGCGGCATGGACCTTTTGCGCTGGGGCAGCGGCAGCGCCGATGTGGCCGTCAGGGGCTACAACCAGGGCAGCTACCCGCGTCTGCTGGTCCTGGTCAATGGACGTCAGGTCTATAATGACCATTTTGCCATGGTCGTTTGGAACACCATTCCGGTGCAGCTGCCGGAGATCAAGCAGATCGAGATCGTCAAGGGTCCGGTCGGCGCGATCTATGGCTTCAATGCCGTTGCCGGCGTGGTCAATATCATCACCGTAAACCCGCTTTATGACGAGACAGGGACGGCGACGGTACGCGGCGGTACGGATGGCAAGCGCGAAGCCAACATGGTCAAGACGCTGAAGCTGGGCGACCGTGTCGGCGTAAAGCTGTCTGCCGGTTACAAGGAGCAGGATGAGTTCGACAAGGGTAATCTGACCGCTGTCGAGCGCACGCGCCTGACCGGCCCCGAGGCGAACTATGTCTCACTGTCGGGTCTGGCGCAGGTCAGCGACAACATCCAGTGGGGTGTGGAACTGTCGCGAAGCTATTCCTTCCAGACCAATTACAACACCACCAACAGCTATCTTGCCATTAAGTATGTGGCCGAGTCTGCGAAGACCGATCTGACCATTGACGCGGGTTCCATCGGTTTGGTGAACCTCATGGCATACCGCAACAAGATGGATTTCAACTATCTTGCCTTCGGTGCGTCTGATGTGACCACGACCGTTGTTCAGCTGTCCGATCTTCTTCAGGTCGGGTCCGATCACACCTTGAAGTTCACGGGTGAATATCGGCGTGCCGAAATGGGGCGCTGGCCGACGCCTGGGGCTACGATCGGGTATGATGTTTTCGCCGGCTCCACCATGTGGGACTGGAAAGTCTCCGATACGGTGTCTTTCACCAATGCCGTTCGCCTGGACATGTTCAGCCTTGATTATTCCGGTGGCCTTTCATCGCCCTGGACGCTGGCTGACTACGACCGCGACATGACCAAGATCAGCTACAATAGCGGCCTGGTCTTCAAGCCCGATGCCGTCAATACCCTGCGCGCCACCTTCGGGATGGCCAATCAGCTGCCCAGCCTGCTGGAGCTGGGGGGATATTACGTCGCCGGTGCCATCCCCACCGTCGGCAACCCGGGTATCGATCCGTCCCGGATCACCAGCTTCGAGCTGGGCTATGACCGCGCCATTGAGGCCATCAATGGCCGCTTCGGCATCACCGCCTATCGTCAGCACACGAAGGACCTGAAGACCTTCACGGGTGGTGTGGCCGACCGGGTCACCATCAACAGGGTTCTGACCCAGACGATGGTGAACGCCGGCAGTTCGTCATCCTGGGGCCTGGAGGCGGACGTGAATGGCGCCCTGGTCGGTGGCTTGACCTACTCCGCCTCTTACACCTGGACGCAGATTGATGATGATCTGACCGTGAACCGGGGCGCAAATGCGACCCGCCCGATCAAGTTCGAAGACGCGACGCCCGAGCACAAGCTGCGTGGCGGCCTCGGCTGGTCTAAGGACGGCTTCTCGGCTGACCTGGGCCTGACCTGGCAGTCTGATCGCTATCTGCTGCGCCCGGGCACGGGCACCCTGACTGGTTTCCAGGTACCGACGAAGGTCGACTCCTTCGTCACCGGCACGGCGACCGTCGCCTATACCTTCTCCACAGGGACCGAGCTGCGCGCGACCGCATCCGACTTCCTTCGGTCCAGCACCGCTGCAACGGCGGCGCTGGAGACCGAACGCCGCCTCTACGTGTCATTGTCGCAGTCGTTCTAACAGCTTGTCAGGCTGGATTTCCTGGGTCACCGGGAAGTCCAGCCTGAGATTGGTTGGCCGTAAATACGTTCGTATGAACCGATCCAGAAGGAACTGGCTGAATGTTATCTGAGATATTCTCCCGGTTGGACCGGTTGTCACTGCTGGCAAAGCTGATGACCGGCCCCGTGGTCGCCGCACTTGCCATGCTGGTGCTGGGCGGCATCTCCATTGTCGAACTTCGTTCTCAGGCGGCGGAAACCCGCGTGCTGGTGGATGAGAAACTGGCGCGTGCCGCGGAAATGCAGAGTTTGGTCACGGAGCTGAAAGGCAGCCTGGGCTCGGCCTATTTTGCTGTCCTGTCTGTGGCGGGTGGCAATCCGGCGGCCGGGGCTATCAAGGAACTTGAGAGCGTTAAGGCCGCTATCGCGAAAGAGGCAAAGCGGCTGGAGTCCATTTCTGCGAACATCGTCGACCCAGCCTTGAAGGCAGCGGTCAAAAGCTCGGCGACGGAGTTGGAGGGATTTAGCGGCGCCGTCGATGTTGTGTCGACCATGCTTGAGGTCGATCTGGCCACAGCGGCCGGCGCGGTCCTGCCCTTCAATGAGAAGGTTCAAACCATCGTGCTGGCGCTGGACAAGGCAGCAGGCCAGATCCAGGCCGATGCCCGTGCCAGTGTTGAGCGCCAGGCTCAAAGTGCTGTGACGGCCTCATGGCTTCTGGTTGTCGGCCTCTTGATTGCCCTGGCAATCGTGTCGCTGCTGGTGTTCTTCATCACCCGTCTGGTCCGCAATGGGATTGATGGGATCGCACAGGTGATGGGCAGGCTTGCCGCCAACGACCTGACCGTCGATCCTGCGCCGCTGGTCCGAGAAGACGAGTTGAACAGCCTTGTCGATGGCCTGTTCTCGTTCAAGAACGCTCTGCAGGAGGCCTCACGCCTTTCGGCTGAACGGATCGAGGCGGACAACCGCGCCCGGCAGGCGCTTCTGGCGCTGGCGGACAGTTTCGAAGCTACGGTGCTGGGTTCCGTCCGCACGGTGGGTGACACGGCGGGTACGGTGTTGAGCGAGGCGGAACGTCTGGGCTTGGTGGCAGAGGACGGACGGACCGCCGCCAGCCACGTCTCCCGCGCCGCCGAAAGTTCGGATCAGGGCGTGCAGTCGGTCGCCAGCGCTGCGGAAGAACTGGCCGTCAGCTTCAACGATGTCGCCCGTCAGGTGGAAGGCGTCACAGGCAGCACGCGCCAGGCCTCTGCGGCGGTTGAACGGTCCGACGGCCTTGTCCGCAATCTCAGCAGCGAGGCCGAGGGCATCAAGAATGTCGTCGACCTGATCTCCGCCATCGCCAGCCAGACCAATCTGCTGGCGCTGAACGCGACCATTGAGGCAGCTCGCGCCGGTGAGGCCGGCAAAGGTTTCGCCGTCGTGGCATCGGAGGTCAAGCAGCTGGCCGGTCAGACCGCGAAGGCAACCGAAGAGATTGAGCGTCGGATCAGTGCCGTTCGCCACGCCGCCAACGCCGTCGTCGGCGCCCTGACCGAAATCACCGACCGGATCGGCGACGTGTCCAGCGTTAGCACGACGGTGGCGGCGGCGGTGGAACAGCAACGGATGGCGACCCAGGAAATCGCACGCTCGGTGCAGTCCGCCTCGACCGCCAGCCGCGAGGCGGCGAGCGAGGTGCAGTCCCTGGCCCAGGTTGCCGCCGGTACCGGTGATGCCGCCCGGGGCCTGCGCGAGGCGGCAACAGGGCTGACCAACGGAGCTGCCCGCCTGCGTCAAGAGGTGGATGGCTTCCTGCAGCGGGTCCGCGCCGGCTGATCGGGGGCCAAACGGCCAACAAAAAAGGGCGCTCCCAGTGGGGCGCCCTTTTCGCTTCTGTGCTGCCGGTCAACCGGGCCGCTTGACGGCATTGATGCCCCTGGCGCCCGCCCGCGCCACCACATCGGCCAGCGGTTCGGCCACTACCGCCATGTGGAAGGCGTTGGCATGCAACAGGGTGGTGGCGTCCTTCATGATGCCGACATGGCCGGGGAAGAACACAAGATCGCCCCGGCGATACTCCACGCCCACCCCATCGGCGGAGATCAGGGCACCGACCGAAGCCGCCTGCTGATCGCTGTCGCGCGGGCAATCGACCCCGGCAGCCAGCAGGGCCAGTTGCACCAGTCCGGAACAATCGATGCCAATGCTGGTGCGTCCGCCCCAGAGATAGGGCGTGCCCACAAACCGTTCCGCCACGGCCACAAAGTCCGATGCATAATCATCCACGGGCGCCAGATGGCGTGCATGCACCCAGCCACCGCTCTCGACCTGGCACCAGTCACCCTGGTTGCCCGTCACGACGACGCAGGCACCCATCGGCAACAGGTCCAGAAATGGCAGCTTCAGGTCAGCCTCGGGCTGCAAAAAGGTCCGAAGGGCCGTAACCTTGTGCGTGGCCTCTGTCAGCCCGGCTTCCAGCGCCTCAACCCGTAGCCAGCCGACATAGCCATCGGTTTCATTCTGGCCCCAGGCCCAGCCATCATGCTCGTCCAGCACGGTGAAGCCTTCACCCAGCAGCAACTCGGTGGATTGCCGCGCCTCGAAGGACGGCTTCTCCTTCAGGGCGGTGAAGCCGCTGTTTATCTGGCAGGGCACACCATCGATGAAACGGGCGGCGGTCACACGGCCACGCAGATAGCTGGCGGCAAGGTCATCCCGGAAGGGATGGATACGGGGGTCGAGCTTTTCTTGGTCGGTCATGCCGAAGGGGCCAGGGCTTCCGTACGGGCGCCATCCACCATCACGGGTGGGACGACACCACTGATATCCAGGGCGGGATCGGCAACGATCCCGCCTTCCTCACCGACCGGGGGCGCCTTTTCCGCATCGATCACCATCTGGCCGAATTCAGCCAGGAAGACGGAACCTTTGACAGTCCGCTGGACCAGCACGTTACGGCGATCCTCCTGATCGCGCTTGCGCTTGATGTAGCCCAGCCGGCCCAGCCGGTCCAGCGCGCGCGTGATAGCGGGCTTTGACACGTTCAGGGTCGCGGCCAGCCCGCGCACCGTGTGCGGCGGCGGCGTCAGAAACACGGTGAGCAACAGCGCCAGCTGCCGTGCGGACAGGTCAGGCCCATCCTTGCGCACGCTGGCGACCAATGCGCGTCGCCACAGTTGCAGCGCCTCTAGGTTACGTGACATGCCCCGCCCCCCGAACCCGCGTCCCATACCCGGCACCATGCGACATCCGCAGCCGGGCACGGGAAGCGAGTGTGCCGAAGATCAGGCCCTTCGGCAAGCCGGGACAGCAAGGATTGTTACTGTTTCGAACCAAAACGGTTAGCGATCACCGCGAACATGGCGCGCAAGGTCATGGCCTCACCCCCTTCCGGGCGGCCCGGACGGTTGGACTGGTTCCAGGAAAACAGGTCGACATGGGCCCAAACCGTGTCCTTTGACACGAACTGTTCCAGATACAGCGCCGCCGTAATGGCGCCCGCCATGCCGCCGCCCGGCGCATTGTTCAAATCGGCGATCTTGCTGTCCAACTGCGCGCGGTAGCCCTGCCACAGCGGCAGGCGCCACAGCGGATCATCCTTGGCCGTTCCGGCGGCCAGGATTTCCGACGCCAGCGCGTCATTGTTGGAGAAAAGCGCCGGCAGGTCGGGCCCCAGCGCCACCCGCGCCGCACCCGTCAGGGTCGCGAAATCCAGCAGCAGGGCCGGCTTCTCGCTGTCGGCCTCGGCCAGGGCATCGCACAGGATCAGGCGGCCCTCGGCGTCGGTATTGCCGATCTCCACCGTCAGGCCCTTGCGGGTGGGGATGATGTCCATGGGGCGGAAGGCGTTGCCGGCAATGGAATTCTCCACCGCCGGGACCAGCACGCGCAGCCGCACCGGCAGCTTTGCCTCCATGATCAGCCGCGCCAGACCCAGCGCATGCGCGGCCCCACCCATATCCTTCTTCATCAACAGCATGCCGGTGGACGGCTTGATATCCAGACCGCCGGTATCAAAGCACACGCCCTTGCCGACCAGCGTCACCAGCGGGTGCGCCGCGTCACCCCAGCGCAATTCGATCAGGCGCGGCGGGCGCGCGGCGGCGCGGCCCACGGCATGGATCATGGGATAATTCTGGGTCAGCAGATCATCACCGACGATGGCGCTGAAGGTGGCACCAAACTCCGCCGCCAGTTTCTGCGCGGCCTCGGCCAGTTGCGGCGGCCCCATATCCTCGCACGGCGTGTTCACCAGATCACGGACCAGGAAGGCCGCCTTGGCAAACCGTTCCACCGCCGCGGCATCGGCCTTGGCCGGCAGGACAAGGCTGGCAAATTCCTTGGAGGACTTCTTGTAGCGGGTGAACTGATACGTCGCCAGGACCCAGCCCGTGGCCACCGCCGTGGCCGTGTCGGCGTCCAGATCGGCCTCAATCGCGTAGGAGCCGGCGGGCAGGCTGCCCGGCAGACCGGCCAGCGACCAGATATCGATCCGGTCGGCCACCCCGGCCAGCACCCGCGCAATCTGTCCATCGGCGCCCGGCAAGATGGCCGTGGCGCCGGGGGCGGCCTTGAAGCCCAGACGCTTCACCCAGGCGGCATCCGCCGGGGACGCGGCGGCCAGCCAGGCATCCAGCCCGGCCTTGGTCACCAGCGTCAGGGGAACGGTATCGGCAGCGGCGGCGGTCAAGAGATGGTCGATCACGAAATCTCGTCCTTGGGCTGTAGCGGTCGTGCATGGGTGCCGCGATTGTCCCCGTGCCAAGTTGGGGCTTTGCGGTCATTCGCCAACAGCCCTACTCTCCCGTCCTCCTCTCCGCAACGGTGAAGCAGAGCCAACGCGATGTCCGACAGAAACTCCGCCCCCCTTACGCTGGTCATGGGTAACAAGGCCTATTCATCCTGGTCGCTGCGCCCCTGGTTGGCCCTGCGCCATGCCGGCGCCGACTTCGCGGAGGTGGTGGTGCCGCTGCGCCAGCCTGAAACCAAGGCCACGCTGCTGTCCTTTGCCCCCAGCGGCAAGGCGCCGTCACTGCGCCACGGCGATCTGGTGGTCTGGGACAGCCTGGCCATCTGCGAATATGTGAATGAGCTGTTCCCGGCGGCACAGCTCTGGCCTGCCGACGCATCGGTGCGGGCCGTGGCCCGCGCGGTGTCGGCGGAGATGCATTCGGGGTTCCCGGACCTGCGGAAGAACCTGTTCATGGATGTGCGCAGCCGCTTTGACCGGCCCGACCGCGTGGCGGCGGCCCAGGCCGATATCGACCGGGTCCAGGCCATCTGGACCGACTGCCGCGCCCGATTCGGCGCGGCTGGCCCGTTCCTGTTCGGCGCCTTCAGCATTGCCGACGCTATGTTCGCGCCTGTTGCCACCCGGTTGCGCAGCTGGAACGTACCGCTGGACCCTGTATCTGCTGCCTATGTTGAAACCATCCACACCATGCCCGCCATGGTGGACTGGGTCGATGCGGCGAAGACGGAACCCTGGGTGGTGCAGTTCGAAGGGATGTGACATTGCCAGGCCCACCCCGTTCGGCCTATTGCTTTGGTCTGTAAGTTGCCGGACAGTGCACGGCCTGCTTCGGAGCATGGTTTCTTCAGTCTGAACGGGGTCTGGTTTGGCGGGACCGGGTTTTCTGAACACCGTGCGGGGGCTGCTGCTGGCGGCGCTGGTCGCATCGGTACCGGTCACGGCCATTGCCGCCGACCTGCGTCTGGGCGTCATGAACCTTGCGCAAAGCACCGATCCGCATGTCGGTGCCAACCGCAACGAATATATGCTGCATGATCAGGTCTATGAGGGGCTGGCGCAGGCCGACGCACGGTTCCAGCCCTCGCCCCGGCTGGCCGAAAGCTGGGAGATGCAGTCCGATGGGTCCTGGCTGTTCCGCCTGCGCCGGGATGTGCGGTTCCAGAATGGCCGACCGCTGACCCCACGTGACGTGATCTACAGTTTCTGCCGCACGGGCAAGGTCGGACCGGAACCGCGTCCCTTCGCGGCACGGCTGGCAGAGGTCGCATCTGTGACGGTGCCGGACGCGCACAGCATCCTGGTGCGTCACCGCAGCAAGGTCACCATCTTCCCCAGTGACGTCGCCAATATCCCCATCATCCCCGCCCCCGGCGAGCCCAGCAGCCGCGCGCCCGTCAGCTACAGCGCGGAAGGCTGTGCGGCCTTCACCGACTGGCTTGATGATGGAAAATTCGGGTCCGCCGGTTCGCAGGTGGGCACCGGCCCGTTCCGGCTGATCAGTTTCGGGGACAAGGAAATCCTGCTGGAACGCAACCCCGACTATTGGGGACGGTCGCCGGATTGGGTCCATGTCCGGATGATCCGGCTGGCGGAGAATGAGCGCGTGCCCGCCATGCTGGAGGGGCGGATCGACGTGCTGGACGGGGTATCACTGGAAGCCCTACCCTTCTTCGCCAGCCAGCAGGCTATGCAGGTCGTGGAAGGGCCGTCCGCCGCCGTCACCTATCTTCAATCCAATCAGCATGTGCCGGGCGACGGCAGCGCTAACAGGTTCCGGGATGTGCGCGTGCGCCGCGCCCTGATGCTGGCCATTCCGGCCCGGCTGCTGGCCGACCGGATCGTTCCCGGCTATGGCACGGCGACGGGCCAGATGGCCATGCAAGGCATGGCGGGCTACACGCCGGATATTCCCGACGATGTCTATGATCCGCAGGAAGCCAAACGCCTTCTGGCCGAGGCGGGACTGGCCGGCGGTTTCGACACGACCCTGATGGTCACGCCCCTGCAATCCAAGATCGGCGACGCCATCGCCTATTTCCTGGACAAGGTGGGGGTGCGCGTCAAGGTGCAGGTCGAACCGATGGAACGCTACATCGAACGGCTGCGCACCGGCGATTTTCAGCTGTTCTATGGCGGCTGGATTTTCAATCCGGCCAATATGCCGGACTCGCTGCGGGCCCTGCTGGGCACCAGCAGCGGCGGACCCAGCCGGGGCGCCCATAATTATGCCGGCTACTGCAACGCCGATATCGACCGCCTGCTGCGGGCAGCCCTGGGGGAACCTGATCCCACCAAACGGGACAGCATGCTGCAATCGGCAACCCGCGCCTTCTTCGACGATGTCGCCTGGATCCCCGTGATGCATGCCCAGGGCCGGTGGGTGGTACGCAAGGGCGTAAAGCTGGACCCGCGCCTGGACCGGCTGCTTCTGGCGAGCGAGATCAGGCTGGAAACTGCAACCCGTTGACGCTGGCGCCCAACATTCTACACTACGCCCGGACAAACGGGGGTAAGGGCGCTGATGTCAACAGAATGGTGGTATGTACGCGATGGGGCCGTCCTGGGACCAACCTCGACATTCCACCTGACCGGCATGCTTCGGCATGGGATGCTGCATACCGGTGACTGGGCATGGCAGCCGTCATTGCCCGGCTGGACCCGGATAGGGAACATCGCCGCCCTGCAGTCAGGCCTGCCCCTCCTATCTGAAGCGGACGTGTCTGACATCGGCCCCGATATCCCCCTGCCCGATCACGGTGCCAAACGCCCAGCCAGCCCGCTGTCGCGGCTATTGGCCCAGGGGATCGACTTTACGGTGGGCGTGATTCTGGCTGGGTTCGTCCTGGGTATGCATTACGCGCTCAAGCCACCGGGGAAGATCGGTATCAACCTCGCTGATTTCACCCTGGCCTTCTGGCTGTTGCCCGCTACGCTGTTGCCGCAGGCCTTCATGGTAGCCCTGTTCGGCAACACAATCGGAAAACGCTCCATGGGCCTGCGCATCCGGCGTGGCGATGGCGGCAGGCCGGGGCTGCTTACCATGTTGATACGGCAAGTCAGGGTGTGGATTGAAGGCTTCGGACTGGGCCTGCACCTGATCGCCCCCTTCACCATGGCCCAAAGCCGTCGCCGTCTGGTCCGGGGGCAGCGGACACGCTGGGATCAGGCGCTGGACCTTGTGGTGGTGCAGGATGGGACCGGATGGTCGCGCCACCCGTTTGGCCCCGTCATCTACAGCTTGGCGGCCAGCATGCTGCTGGCCCTGCCCAACCCGCTGCGCGCCTTCGCACCCGAACCGGTGGTGGACTATTCCTCCGCCTACAGCATGCCGCAGACGACATCCGCCATCTGGCGCAATCCCGTCACGGGCAAGGACGCAAGGCTGGTGACCGGCTGGGAGATGGAGGTCGAACCACGGGAAAGCGGCGGCAACAGGCATTGGTTCTGGAAAACCGGTCGCGACGGGCGCGGCATGATCGAACGCGATTTTCTGAAAGAGCCTTTCCCAGCATTCTACACCGCCCTCATGAAGGACACCGGACAGATGGTGCCCGCCACCCTGCCGATACCCGCACCAGGACAGCCGGTCTGCATGCACCATGTCACGCCACCATCCGACGCCCCTGATGAGAACGAATTCGAGGAACAGCGCGTCTGTGCCCTGTCATCGGGTGAAATCTGGCGCATTCACGGCTGGTGGCCTGCCGGGGACGAGGCCGAGCAGTCGCGGGTCAGAAGCCTGCTGGACGGGTTGGAAACCTCCATCCGTTAACCGGTTATCAAGTTGACGACACAGGCGAATGCCGACACCATACCCTGGGGTTGTCAGGGGATGGGGATTATGCCTTCAAAATGGTGGTATGCTCAGGACAAGAAGATATTCGGCCCTATCAACGATAAGATTCTCTACATCTTAATGTTCAATGGTTCGATCGGGCCTAAGAATTGGATGTGGCGTCCAGGACTTCCAGGTTGGACAAGGTTGGAGGAGATAGAGGAACTCCAAAGTCAGCGCCGTGGCGTTTCTCCATCCATGACAGAGCAGCCTGAACCCGAGGGTCCGCTGCCCGATGCCATGGCGCCCCTGCCGGCACGGCCCATTGCCCGTGCGGCAGCGCAGATCATTGATGTAAACCTGATCGGACTGATTGTCGGCTTCGTCTTGGGTGTCGGCGCTCTCCTGGCCGGCGTACCGGACAGTGTTGCCTGGCTGGATACGCTGTGGGGCCGCCTGCTGTTCGCGTTCATCATCGTCCCGATCAGTTTGTTCACCCAGGCTTTCCTACTGCGGATGCCGGGTACCACCCCTGGCAAGGCACTATTGGGCTTACGGGTCGTCCATCTTGACGGGCAGCGCCCGACACTGCGAACCTTGATGCGCCGACAGTGGCGCCTGTGGGGTGCGGGTTGGGCCTACGGCATCCCTTTCCTCAACCTGCTGACATTTGCAGCCAACAGGACATTGGTGCGGGACGGCAAGCCGACCGCATGGGACGAAGAAAACGGGCTTGTTGTCTATGAACGCCACGCAGGATGGGTCCGCCCCACCATCGCTGTCGTCTTCTATTTCCTGATTCAGTTCAACGGCATCTGGCTGGCCCTGTTTGACAAGGCATCAGGGGGCGACAGCGCCGGGAAAACCACTGCACCTGCCATAACCGCATCCGCGACATGGCAAAACCCCGTTACCGGGATCAACGTTACCTTTGCTTCCCCCTGGATGGCGCAGGTCCAAACCTTTCAGGATGGCAAGACAGGGTACCTGTTCCTATCGCGCGATCATGCCGCCGAGGGGTTGGCGCAACGTGGCTTTTTCTCCGGCCCCTTCTCATCCTTCGTCACTCAGGTATTGAATGGCGTAGCCCCAGAGGGGGATGGATCAATCCTCGAACCAGTTCCCGGCCGGCCAAGCTGCGTGCGGGTTTCCTGGCTGCCGGAGCAGGATGGAAAGCCAACAGGCGGCGCCATGGCCCTGCGTCTGTGCGGCACCGTGGCGGGTGAGTTCTGGGACCTGAAAGGGCATTGGACCAATGGCAATGAGCAGGAGCAGCAAAAGATCGAGGACCTGCTGAACCGATTGCAGGACACGGTCCGTTGAGTTGGGGTTTCGAAAGCACTGGCATCGCCCCTGCTCCGCATCCCGGTCAGCCTCTATTTCTGATCTGACGCTTGGCAATGGCCCGATGTCGGCCTATAGCCGCTGACCATGCCCCATCGCCCCTCCCTCTTCTCCTGGTTCCTGCTGCTGGCTGCCTCGCCCCTCTTGTTCGGGTCGAACGTGCTAACTGCGCGGTTTGTGGCGGGGGAGATACCGGCGGTGGCCATGGCGTTCTGGCGCTGGGCCCTCGCCCTGCTGATCTTAGCCCCGTTCATTCGCCATGAACTGATCGCCGGCTGGCCGGAACTGCGGCGTGACTGGCGCGGGTTCCTGCTGCTGGGTGCGCTTGGCATGGGTATCTGCGGCGCGCCCGTCTATCTGGCGGGACAGACGACGACGGCTACCAATATCAGCCTGATCTATGCCTCGGCCCCCGTCCTGATTGTGCTCTATGGCCGCCTGTTCTGGCGGGAGAGGGTCAGCGCCGTTCAGGCCACGGGCGTGGCGGTCAGTCTGGCCGGCGTCGTCACCGTCATCGCCAAGGGCGATCCCAGGGCGCTGCTGCATCTGCATTTCACGGCGGGCGATCTCTGGATCGTGCTGGCCGCCAATGGCTGGGCCTTCTATTCCCTGCTGCTGCGTCACCGGGCCAGCGGCCTGACGCCCTTTGCCCGCTTCTCCGGCATTTGCGCCGGCGGGGTGGTGGCCATGCTGCCCTTCTATGGGCTGGAAATGGGCTTGGGACAGGTGGCAGACGGGTCGGTCCGCACCATCGCCACCCTGTTCTTCCTGGCGCTCGTGCCGGGCCTAGCCTCCTACCTTGTCTATGGGCGGCTGGTGACGGTGTTCGGGCCGGGCCGCGCCGGCATGACGCTCTACCTCACCCCGCTTTACAACGCCGCCCTAGCGGCCCTGCTGCTGGGGGAGCGGCTGGAGGGGTTCCATCTGGCCGGCATGGCCCTGGTGCTGCCCGGTATCTGGCTGGCCACCCGCCGGCCCGCGCAATAATTTGTCCATGACCCCATGGTTTATCGGCACAACCACCCCGGATCATCCCCACTTCGCACAGTAATTGCGCAGGCGAAGGCCTATCCTGTGCCCACTGCTTTTTTCCTCCCACCCGAGGTTCCGATGTCCTTCTTTCAGCCGCTGGCCCAACAGCCCGCCGACGCCCTTCTGGCCCTGATCGGCATGTTCCGCAACGATCCCCGTCCGGGCAAGATCGACCTGGGCGTAGGTGTGTTCCGTGACGATGCCGGCCATACGCCCGTCATGCGCTCGGTCAAGGCGGCGGAACGCAAGCTGTGGGAAAGCCAGGACAGCAAGTCCTATCTGGGTCCCGAGGGCAATGTCGCCTTTGCCCGCCATATGGCGCGTCTGGCCCTGGGCGATGTCGAACTGGGTGGCCGCCTGACGGGCGTGCAGACGCCGGGCGGCACCGGTGCCCTGCGTCTGGGCGCCGAACTGATCGCCGCCAGCCGGCCCGGCGTTACCGTCTGGGTGGGTACACCCACCTGGCCGAACCATCCGCCCATCCTGGCCGCTGCCGGTCTGAAGGCCCAGACCTACAAGCATTTCGACCCGGCCAGCCAGACCCTGACCTTCGATGCCGTCATGGACGCGCTGAACCGGGCGCAGCCGGGCGATGTCGCCCTGCTGCACGGCTGCTGCCACAACCCGACCGGCGCGGATTTCAGCCTGGAACAGTGGCGGGTGATTGCCGACACCCTGTCCACGCGCGGCATCCTGCCCTTCCTGGATCTGGCCTATCAGGGTCTGGGCCTGGGCATGGAGCAGGACGCCGCTGGCGTGCGGATGGTGATGGATGCCTGCCCGGAGGCGGTGCTGGCCTATTCCTGTGACAAGAATTTCGGCGTCTACCGCGACCGTGTCGGCGCCCTGTTCGTGCAGACGGGCAGTGCCGCCGATACCGACCGCGTGGCGTCCAACATGCTGGCCCTGGCGCGTGCCAACTGGTCCATGCCGCCCGACCATGGCGGGGCCGTCATCGCCACCCTGATGGATGATGCCGCCCTGGTGGCCGACTGGACGCTGGAACTGAACACAATGCGCGACCGCCTGCTGGGCATCCGCGCGGCCCTTGCCGCCCATGGCGGCGTGCTGGGCCGGGTGGATCAGCAGCGGGGAATGTTCTCCCTGCTGCCGCTGTCGCCCGATGTGGTGAAGCGTCTGCGCGAAGAACACGCAGTCTATATGGCCGGCTCCGGCCGCATCAACGTCGCCGGCCTGTCGGTGGAGACGGCGGGCCGGTTTGCGGCGGCCCTGAACGCCTGCCTCTGACGCGCCAATCAGGGTTGCGCGGGGCGGCCTGCCAACGGGTTTGACAGGCCCCCCGCCATCCTCTATACCCGCCACCATTCCTGGGAAGGCGGGCGCCGGTCATTTGGCGCCCCGTCCCTGTTTTTGTCTTTTGGAACCGTCCAGCGGTCAAAGGGCAGGGAACTACCGGGACAACAAAGCTGTCTGATCATCGGGCAGCATAACGGAGTTTGTGATGAGCAAGCGTCAAGAAGCCAAGTATAAGATTGACCGCCGCCTCGGCGTGAACCTGTGGGGCCGTGCCAAGTCCCCGGTCAACAAGCGTGAATATGGCCCCGGCCAGCATGGTCAGCGCCGCAAGAAGCCGTCGGACTTCGGTCTGCAGCTGATGGCCAAGCAGAAGCTGAAGGGCTACTACGGCAATATCGGTGAGAAGCAGTTCCGCAAGCTGTACCAGGAAGCCGTTCGCCGCAAGGGTGACTCGGGCGAGAACCTGATCCAGCTGCTGGAGCGCCGCCTGGACGCCGTCGTCTACCGCATGAAGTTCGCCCCGACCCCGTTCTCGGCTCGCCAGATCATCAACCATGGTCACATCCTGGTGAACGGCAAGCGCGTCAACATCCCCTCCTTCCAGGTGAAGGACAATGACGTTGTCGAGGTTCGCGCCAAGGCCAAGAACTTCGCCATCATCATGGAATCGATCCAGTCCGGCGAGCGTGACTTTCCGGATTACGTGACCGTCGACACCGGCAACTTCAAGGGCACCTACCTGCGCGCCCCGAACCTGGCCGACGTTCCGTACCCGACCCAGATGGAACCGAACCTGGTCGTCGAATTCTATTCGCGCTAAGGGTTTCGGCCCTGCGGGCACAGATCAGGCCGCATCCTTCGGGATGCGGCCTTTTTTGTCGCTATATTGTCCTGTTTTTCAGGACAATTAATCGTATTCAGCGCGCATTGTCGCAATGGTTCGGTGGGTGTAGCTTTCATCTCAAGACGACGGCGCCCCTTGCCGGCGCCCCTCTCCCAAGAGATCTGAAAGGTTTACGACCATGAACACCCTGATCGCCAACAATGCCAAGTTCTTGCCCGTCGCCGGCCGTGTGCTGCTGGCCGCCATCTTCATCTCTTCCGGCCTGTCGAAGGTGACCGGTTGGGAAGGCAGCCTCGCCTATGTCGGCTCCGCTGGTCTGCCGCTGCCGTCCGAACTGCTGCTGCTGGCCGCCATCGTGACGGAACTGGTGGGTGGCGCCCTCGTTGTGGTGGGCTTCCAGACGCGGGCCGCAGCATTGGCGCTGGCCGGCTTCTCCATCGTGTCCGCCATCCTGTTCCATAATTACTGGGCCGTGACGGACGCGCAGATGGCCTATATCCAGTCCATCATGTTCTGGAAGAACCTGTCGATGGCCGGTGGCTTCCTGGTTCTGGCCGGCCATGGTGCAGGTGCCCTGGCGGTGGACAATCTGCTGGCCAAGAAGGCCTGATCGTCCGGCAGCACCGCTGCAAAGCAAAAGGGCCGCTCCATCCGGGGCGGCCCTTTGTCATGCCAGCAATGTCCGGCGCCTATCACGAAGACGGCAGCGGGTTGGCCGGCGTCTGCTTTGAATATTCGTTAAGCTGCTTATTGGTGTTGAGACGCATATCGTCCCATTCCTGCTTGGTCTTGCAGACCTTGTTGCGCTTCACGCGCGACCCGGTTTCCTTTTCCGTCTTGCAGATCAGCCGGCCACCATCATTGTCGGCCGGTGCCGTCTGGACAATGGCTTCGGTCGCCGGCTTCGCCTGTTCCTGGGCCCCCGCCGAAGCAACCCCAAGCAAAAGCAAAGCCGCGATCATTGCAACATTACGCATTTCCAACTCCAGCTTGATTATTATTCGCCCCGAGACGAGATATTAACCAATCCGGAAATGCTGTATAGTAAATAGATTGCAACGATTACAGTTTGTGCAATCATTTGCTAAATTGAAATCAACGACACCTTAAGTACAGACAACAAAAAAGGGCCTTCCCTTTCGGAAAGGCCCTTTTCTTTGCCAATCCTGACGGATCAGGCGGCGTCGGCGGTGGCCACGCCCTTCTCACGCAGCAGGTCCTGCAACTCACCCGCTTCATACATTTCGCGGATGATGTCACAACCGCCCACGAACTCGCCCTTCACATAGAGCTGCGGGATGGTCGGCCAGTTGGTGAATTCCTTGATGCCCTGGCGCAGGGCCGGGTCGACCAGGATGTCGATACCCTTGAACTTGACGCCCAGGTGGCTCAACACCTGCACCACAGCAGCGGAGAAGCCGCACTGCGGGAACACGGGCGTCCCCTTCATGTACAACACGACGTCATTGTCGGCGATATCGCGCTTGATGCGCTCGGCAACCGTCTGGTCCATCTTTCACATTTCCTCAAGTCCACACCACAGCGCCGCCCCTGCGGTCCCGTGGGAAATCCATCGACATATAGCGCCGAACCGTTTCCCTTAACAGGGGGTTCGTTCGGCAGGCCAATCATGCGTCCTTGGGTGCCGCCGTGGTCAGCATCAGGGCGTGCAGTTCATTACCCATACGGCCCTTCAGTGCAGCATAGACGGCCTGATGCTGGGCCACGCGGCTTTTGCCCTTGAAGCTCGGGCTTTCCACATAGGCGGCGTAATGGTCGCCGTCGCCGCGCAGATCGTCGATGCGGACGACAGCGTCCGGGAAGGCCTCGCGCAGCAGATCCTCAATTTCGGAAGCGTGCATCGCCATGGGTCGGGTCCTTACATGAAAACGCCCGCCATTCCGGATGGGCACCGGGATGGCGGGCCTGGAACGGGTGAAATCAGTTCACCTTGCCATTCATATAGTTCGGCAGCCAAGCCTCGTTCGCTTCAATCAGGTCCGCGACCGAAATAATGGCGCCCGACGCACCCGTCAGGGCGTCGCCGCCGACGGTACCGATGCGCGACAGGGTGACACCGGCTTCTGCCGCCTTGGCCTCCACCGCGTCCAGATTGGCAGCGGTGACGGTCAGGACGTAACGGCCCTGATCCTCGCCGAACAGTTCAGCCACGTGCCAGCCGTCCAGGCCCGACAGGTCCGCGCCCTTGTTGCCGGCCATGGCCATTTCGGCCAGCGCCACCTGCAGACCACCATCCGACACGTCATGCGACGCGGTGATCAGGCCAGCCTGGATGGCCTCGCGCACGAAGGTGCCGTGACGCTTCTCGGTTTCCAGATCAACCGCCGGCGCCGGACCTTCCTCCAGCCCCAGGATCTCGCGCAGATACAGACTCTGACCCAGATGCCCCTCGGTCTCCCCCACCAGCAGAATGACGTCGCCGTCATTCTTGAAGCCCAGACCCACGGCCTTGTGCCCATCGGCCAGCAGGCCGACGCCACCCACCGTCGGGGTCGGCAGAATGCCCACACCGTTGGTCTCGTTGTACAGCGACACGTTGCCCGACACGACCGGGTAATCCAGCACGCGGCAAGCCTCGGCCATGCCTTCGACGCAGCCGGCGAACTGCCCCATGATCCGGGGCTTTTCGGGATTGCCGAAATTCATGTTGTCGGTGATGGCCAGCGGCAGGGCACCAACGGCGGAGACATTGCGATAGCTCTCGGCCACGGCCTGACGCCCGCCCTGCACCGGATCAGCGAAGCAGTAACGCGGGGTCACGTCGGACGACATGGCCAGCGCCTTGTTCGTGCCATGCACACGCACGACCGCCGCATCGGCCTGGCCCGACAGGAAGCGGGTATCCGCGCCCACCTGGCTATCGTACTGCTGCCAGATCCAGCGCTTGGAGGCCAGATCGGGGCAGGAGACCAGCTTGGTCAGGATATCGCCCAGCGACAAATCTTCCGGCCACAACTCATCCTCGTCCAGGTCGAGCGGCGGCTGGGCCGGCGTCTCTTCGGTCGGACGGTGATAGAGCGGGGCCGCATCGAACAGCGGGGCCAGTTCCAGATCGCAATAGGTGTCGCCGTTCATCTTCAGGACGAAACGGCCCGTGTCGGTCAGGTGGCCGATCACGGCGAAATCCAGTTCCCACTTCTCGAAGATGGCGCGGGCCACATCCTCCGAGCCGGGCTTCAGGATCATCAGCATGCGTTCCTGGCTCTCCGACAGCATGATCTCATAGGGCGTCATCCCCGTCTCACGCTGCGGCACCTTTTCCAGATGCAGCTCGATCCCCAGACCGCCCTTGCCCGCCATTTCGACCGACGAGGAGGTCAGGCCGGCGGCACCCATGTCCTGGATGGACTGGATGGCGTCGGTGTTCATCAGCTCCAGGCAGGCTTCGATCAGCAGCTTTTCCGTGAACGGATCGCCGACCTGCACCGTGGGGCGCTTGGCCTCGCTGTCCTCGGTGAACTCAGCCGAGGACATGGTGGCGCCGTGGATGCCGTCGCGGCCCGTCTTGGACCCAACATAGACGACCGGGTTACCAACGCCTGCGGCCTTGGAATAGAAGATCTTGTCCTGGTCGGCGATGCCGACGGTCATGGCATTGACCAGACAATTGCCGTTATAGGCCTTGTGGAAATTGGTCTCGCCGCCCACGGTGGGGACGCCGACGCAATTGCCATAATGGCCGATGCCTGACACCACGCCCGCGACCAACTGGCGGGTCTTGGGATGGTCCGGCTCGCCAAAGCGCAGCGCGTTCAGGTTGGCGATGGGGCGCGCGCCCATGGTGAACACGTCGCGCAGGATGCCGCCCACGCCCGTCGCCGCGCCCTGGAAGGGCTCGATATAGGACGGGTGGTTATGGCTTTCCATCTTGAAGATGGCGGCCTGATTGTCACCAATATCGATGACGCCGGCATTCTCGCCCGGACCACAGATGACCCAGGGGGCCGTGGTCGGGAACTTCTTCAGCCAGACGCGCGATGACTTGTAGGAGCAATGCTCCGACCACATCACGGAATAGATGCCCAACTCGGTAAAGCTCGGCTGACGGCCGACGATTTCCAGCAGGCGGACGTACTCATCGGCCTTGATGCCGTGTTCGGCAGCCAGGGCCTCGTTCACAACGGGTTCCTTGCGGGCGCTCACGACAGGGTCTCCACCAGGCTATCGAAGAAGGCACGGCCATCGGTGTTGCCGTGCAGCGGATCGAAGGCGCGCTCCGGATGCGGCATCATGCCCAGCACGTTGCGCTGGGCGTTGAAGATGCCGGCAATGTCGTTGGTCGCGCCATTGGGGTTGGCCTGATCGGCGCTCTGGCCCGGCAATGCTGTATAGCGGAACGCCACCAGCCCTTCGCCTTCCAGACGCTTCAGCGTCTCGTCGTCGGCGACGTAATTGCCCTCGCCATGGCCGACCGGAATGCCGATCACCTGGCCCTTGGCATATTTGCGGGTAAAGTCGCTGTCGTTGTTCTCAACGCGCAGGCCGACCGTGCGGCAGACATATTTCAGCGACTTGTTGCGGATCAGGGCACCCGGCAGCAGACCCGCCTCGGTGATGATCTGAAAGCCGTTGCAGATGCCGACAACGCGCACGCCCTTGGCGGCCCGTTCCTTCACCACCTTCATGATGGGCGAATGGGCGGCCATGGCCCCACAGCGCAGATAGTCGCCATAGGAAAAGCCGCCAGGGACGGCGATGACATCGACGTCCGGCAGATCATTGTCCTTGTGGAAGGCCATGTGGGGCTTCTTGCCGGAAGCCTGTTCCAAGGCCACCGCAATATCGCGGTCGCAGTTGGAACCAGGGAAGACGATGACGGCGGACTTCATCCCGCGTTACCCGTTCCGTTGTGGGTGGGAAGGCGGCAGACCGTCACCGGGACGGCCCCCCGATGCGGCGGGACCCTAATGCCGACAGGGTTTCAATGCAAGATCAGGGGCCACCCGGCGGGGCCATGGCAGGGCGGCGTTATCGGCGGGTGGGGCCGACACGCCCCACCCGCCGGCCACGGACTTACTTCTGCCCGAACACCTTCTGGAAGAACTGCGCCTGGGCCATCTGCGCCACGAACTGGTTCGACTTCTTCCTAAAGCCGTGACCCTCATCCATGGCCAGGACATAGCCGACCTCGCCGCCATTCTTGCGGATGGCGGCCACCATCTGCTCCGCCTCGCCCACGGGCACACGCGGATCGTTATAGCCCTGGATGACCAGCATGGGCTTGGTGATCTTCGACGCGTTGGTCAGGGGCGAGATTTTCTGCAGGAAGGCGCGCATCTCCGGATCACGCTCATCGCCATATTCCGGGCGGCGCAGGTCGCGGCGATATTCCGCCGTGGCCTCCAGGAAGGTGATGAAATTGGAGATGCCGACCGTGTCGGCGCCGCCGGCCAGCTTGTCATTATAATGGGTCATGGCCGCCAGCGTGGCGTAGCCGCCGTATGACCCGCCGGCCACCACGATCTTGTCCTTGTCCAGGTCCGACTGCGTCGCGACCCAGTCGATCAGGGCGCCGATATCCTTGATGCTGTCCTCGCGCTTAAAGCCATTATCCAGGCCCAGATAGGTTTTCCCATAGCCTTCCGAGCCACGGATATTGGGTAACAGCACCGCCGCGCCCAGCTCATTGGCCCAAAACTGCACCGTCGCGCTGAAATTCGGGCGGCTCTGCCCCTCCGGCCCGCCATGGATCAGCATGATGACCGGCAGCTTGCCCTTGGCGTTCTTCGGCTTGAACAGGAAGGCCGGGATCTGCCGCTGATCAAAGGTCGGGAACTGGATCAGGCTGGCATCGGCGAAAGTCTCGGTGTTCAGACCGCCAACCTCGCTCTTGGTCCACTGTTCCACCTTGCCCTTGCCCATATCGACGACATGCACGTCGGCGGGAGCGGTGGGCGTGGTCAGCGACAGGGCCAGCTTCGACCCGTCGGGGCTGAAGGACACGCCACCGATAATGCCCTTGGGCAGGGCGGGCAGCTTCACCGGCTTCAGCGTCTTGGTATCAATCACCCGCACCGTGGACCAGCCGCCCTCATTCAGGACATAGGCCAGACGCTTGCCGTCATGCGACAGCACCGCCTCCTCCACGTCCCACGGATCGTCGGCGGTGATCCAGGTGGTCTTGCCCGACGCCAGATCATGCAGGCCCAGGCGCTTGAACTCCCCTTCCTCGTCCGACGTCAGGAACACGCCCTTGGCGTCGGGCGTGAAGCCAACGCCGGTCAGAGCGATGGTATCCTTGTCCGGCTTGATGCGGGTCAACTGGCCCGTGGCGACATCGACCACCGACAGGTACGATTTGGTGATGGCGATATACTGCCCGACCAGCAGCTTGGCATCATCCTGGGAGAAGGCGACGGCACCCCACGACCCGGTCTGCGCCACCAGCGGGGCGACCGTCGCGGCATCCTTCAACCCGCCGACATAGACATCGGTGTTCTTGCCGTCGCGCCGCGTGCTGGAAAAGGCAAACTTGTCGCCCTTATGGTTCCAGACCAGCCCCTGGTTGCGCGACTTGCCGTCGGTGACCAGCGTCGTCTTGCCTGTGGCAACATCCAGATGGAAGAACTGGAAATTCTCCGACCCGCCCTTGTCCCAGACATAGACCAGATCGGTCGACCCCTTGGCCGGGCTGAAGGCAGCGCTGGTGATGGGTTCGGCGGCAAAGGTCAGCTGCTGTCGCGCCATCATCGGGCCGTTCACCAGATGCAGCTGCGACGTCTCCCCGAACCGGGTGGTGATCAGGATGCCCTTGCCGTCGGGCGTCCAGTCCAGCATGCCGGCGGACCGGGCGGACAGATAGGCCGACAGGCGCTCACCCAGGGCCGCATCGACGGCGGGGATATTTTCGGTGACGATATTGCCGTTCTGGACCCGCTCAATCTTGGTGGGCGCCGTCTGGGCCGACACGGCCCCGGCAGAAAGAGCCAGCACCAGCGCCAGGGCGCTGCCGCGCATGAAATGTCCGATGATCCGCACGTGTCCCATTCCTTGATTTTTTGCCCGTCAAGGGCTTGTGGATTGCACGGGCAGCGTAGCGCATCCGCTTCCCGCTGCAAGGGTCCGGGCCCCTTTGAAATCATCCAGAAACAAATCTCCCATACCTCTGCGTGACCGGACAAACAGGAGCATGACAATGCCCAACGCCAACGAAACCGCCATGATCGTCATCGACGTGCAAAACGGCATCCTGCCCGCCGGCGACGGGCCGCGTAATGTCGCCGCCGCCAAGGCGCTGGACGGGGTCGTCGCTCGGCTGGCCGACCTGCAGGCGCGCGCGCGGGCCGCCGGTGCCACCTTGATCCATGTGCAGCATGATGCCGCTGACGATCACCGTCTGGCCAAGGGCACACCCGGCTGGGAAATCCGCCGCGAGCTGACGCCGCAGCCGGGCGAGCTTGTGGTGCACAAGACCACCTGCGACAGTTTCCTGGAGACGGGCCTGAAGCAGGCCCTGCTGGATGGCGGCATTCGCCATGTCATCATCGGCGGCTGCATGACGCCTTTCTGTATCGACACCTCGGTGCGCAGCGCCATCGCCCATGGCTTCGATGTCACGCTGGTCGGTGATGGCCACACGACCTGCGATATGGGCGACCTGACCTTCGAACAGATCATCGACCACCACAACATTGTCCTGGGCTGGTTCGGCACGGCGCAGAACAAGGTGACGGTGAAGAAGGCGGCAGACGCGCTGTGATCAGCGCTCCGGGGGCGGGCGGGCTACCACCCGCCCCGACGCAGCCACTCCTCGATCTGGTCCATGCGGTCGGCACCCCAGAACGGTTCCCCATCGACGAAGAAGAACGGCGCGCCGAACACGCCCCGGCTGATGGCCGTCTCCGTCTCCACCCGCAACCGTTCCTTCACGGCAGGCTCCGCGATCCCGGCCTCCACCGCATCCCGGTCCAGGCCCAGGCTGGCGGCGACATCCAACACATTCTCCGGCATGGCCATGTCGCGCCCCTCCGCCCAATGGGCATGGAACAGGGCGCGGGCCAGGGCCGCCGGGCTGTGTTCCCCACCGACCTGATCCAGCCAGTAGAAGGCGCGCGACGCCGCCAGTGACGGGAACGGCGCCGGTAAGGGCTGATGCAGCGGCACACCCCACAGGCGGGCACAGCGGGGCACGTCGTGGCGCAGATAGTCGCCCTGCAACGGCTTGTTCAGGTTGGGCACACCGCCACTGATCTTGAAAACCGCCCCCAGCAGGATGGGCCGCCACCGCACCGCCCGGCCCCAGCGCTCGGCCAGCGCATCAATGCGGGCCGAGGCCAGATAGGCATAGGGAGAGGCGAAGTCAAAATAGAAATCGATGGGATTGCCGCTCATCTCCGCACCTCCCGACCCTGGCTATCACCAGGGGATACGGCGTCCATCATAGGCGAAGAAGGCGCCGCTGTCGCCGGGCCCCGCCGCCGCGATGACGCGGCGCATGCCGGCCACACTGTCGGTCGGCGCCACGGGTGCCTTCGGCCCGCCCATGTCGGTCTGGACCCAACCCGGATGCATCACGATACAGGTGATACCATCATCGCGCCAATCGGCGGCCAGGGTGCGGTTGCCCATGTTGATGGCAGCCTTTGACGCGCGATAGGCATACATGCCGCCGCTTTCGGTCTCGGTGATGGAACCCAGCTGGCTGGACACCGTCGCCACCTTCGCACCCGCCGACAACAGCGGACGCAGGGCGAGTGACACCAGGATCGGGGCCAGGCCATTGACCTTCAGTGTCTCCAGCCAGCCCTCGGCATCAATACCGTCCTTGGACTGCGCCGCCAGATCCGGCCCCATGATGCCGGCATTATTGATCAGCAGATCGATGGAGTGGCCCTTCAACGCGCCGGCAAAGGCCTTGATGGAGGCCGGGTCATCGACCGACAGGGCAAACAGTTCCACCGCCGCCACATCGGCCAGCCCACCGGGGTTCGACAGATCGCGACAGGTGGCGATGACTTTCCAGCCGTCGGCGGCATATTGGCGGGCAAATTCAAGGCCGATACCGCGATTGGCGCCGGTAATGACGACAGTGGGCATATCACCCCTCCCCATCTGGTTTCAGATCAGGCGGTCAGCGCCGCCGTTAATGCCTGAATGTTGTCCCCGCCCGTGGCAACAAACAAGACCTGATCCAGCGCATCGGGATGATCCGCAATGAAGGCCCTGACGGTCGCCACGGCAACCTGGGCCGCCAGAGCCTTGGGAAAGCGATAGGCACCGGTGGAGATGGCCGGCAAGGCGATGGACCGCCCCCCCTTCTCCACGCACAGTTCCAGCGCGCGGCGGTAACAGCGGGCCAGAACCTTGTCCTCTCCCATCTTGCCGGTGACATAGACGGGGCCGACGGCATGCACGACCCAGCGCGCCTTCAGCGCGAAACCCGGCGTGATCCCGGCATCGCCGCGGCCCACCGGGTCCAGCGCGGTGGCGGCGGCGAACAGGTCCGGACCGGCCGCATCATGGATGGCGCGCGACACACCGGTGCCGCCACCCAGGCCGGGGGCCGCCGCATTGACAATGACATCAACATCCAGGGCCGTGATATCGCCCTGGTGAACCCGCAACTCGGTCAATTCCTGCTCCATAAAGCGTCGTTCTGAACGGGGCGTCAGACCATGAAGGCCAGCGTCGCCGTCCGCCCGCCATCGGTGACGGTCAGGCCCGCCGACATGACGCGCATGATCTCCAGACCACGGCCGGACTTGGCTTCAACATTCACGGGCGGGCGGATGCTGTCGGGATCATAGCCACCGCCCTGGTCAGCGATGCGGATATGCAGCTTGCCATCCGCCACCCAGGCCGACAGGTCGATGCGGCGCGTCGCCTTGTCCGGGTCGGCCAGCGTCGATGTCAGCCGCTGACAAAAGGCGTCGAACTGGCTGGGATCATCGACCAGCGACCCGCCCATGGCCAGATTGCCATGCAGGACGGCATTGATGATCGCCTCATGCAGCGACAGTTCCGCATCATGGCGCACCGCCGCCGGCAACAGGCCCCGCACCAGCAGCCCCTCACAGAACTGCGCCGCCGTATCCAAGGTCCAGGCCAGCCGCGTGGTCAAGGAGACCAGCAGATGCCCATCGGCCAGCGCCGCCGACAGCTTGGCCACAGGCAGGGTCCCCGGCGGCCCCTGTTCTACGATGGCGGCACAGCCCGACCGCAGCGCGGCGATCAGATCGGGGGCCGCCCCTTCGGCGATCACCCGGACGATCGTGCCCTCGCCATGCGGACCGGCATCGGCAACGGGCAGTCCCAGCTCGGCGGCGATCCGGGTCCGTTCGGCCTTGTCCAGCGTTTCACCGGCCACCTGGAAATCCATCTTTCCCCCGCCCTTCATCCAGCACCCTTTGACTGGTCTACCGCGTTCGACCCACTTCCGTCATCCGCCAGATCGACAACCATGGGCGTCCCGAGCAGAAATCCGTCGCCCGGCGAATATTCCGCCGCTACCCGTCTGGCAAGATCATCACCCGATCGGGCGAAACCGTACAGTGTCTTTCCATCTGCCCAACCGCCGGCACCGCCATGGCCACCGCCAAGCGACGGATTGGTGACCTTTACGCACCACAGCCGGTCGAATCGGTTCCACTGCCTATCCAACATGGAAACCACCCGACGGGGCGACGCGCGCAGCCGCTCGATACGGGTTTCCGCCGTGGTTATGACACCCTGCATCTGCGTGATATGGCGTTCCGCATCGTCCAACGCCTGCCGGATGGCGGCGTCCTCCTTCTTGGCGTGGCGCAGGGCGGCGGCAACCATGTTCTTCTCGTCGACGGCGCGCGACAGCTTGCGTTCCACCACGCGGATCACGGCCATCAGCCGGCGGCCTGCCAGCACCAGACCGGACCCGGCCAGTGCCAGCGCAAACAGGCTGATCAGGTTCATCCAGGTCGCGATCATGGCCCGTCCATGCTCCGCGCCGAGGTGACAAAGGTCAGTTCCTGCACCGCGAAACCCGAATCGGGCGAGAACTCCGCAGTCAGCATTTGGCGGGCGGGCCGTTCCCCCGCCGCCCAGATGCGGACATTGTTGGTGTAGCGCCAGATGCTGGGGGCGCTGTCGAAATCGCGGCCCGACTGGTCGGCCAGGATGCGGTTGGCGACACGGGCGGTGTACAGGCTGTCGGCCACGCCCTGCCGGCCCAGCTCGTGCCATACCTCTACCCGGTCGCGCTCCACGGCAGACAGCGTCATCTCCAGCCGGGCCAGCTGCGACTTCATGCGAAACCGCTCTGCGCTGCGGCGGTCGCGCTGCGCGGCGTTCTCCCGGTTGACGGCCATCAGCCGTTCCAGGGCGGCCTGCCCCTCGCGCGTCTCCCGCTTCACTTTCGCGTGATCGGCAACCCATTCATAAACATCGGGGATGACGACCCGCAGCATCTCCAGCAGCACAATGGCGACAAGACAGGCGGCAGCCGAAGACAGGATGATCACGTCGGACGTCGACAGTTCCAGATACATCCAGCCTCCAAACCAGCCCCCATGGACCGGGGCGCTTTGTCGCCGCCGATGATACGAAGACGGGGGCCGCGCGACAGTGAAATTTTTCACCTGTCGCACCTGCCATTGTCCTATCCTGGCCGCCAGGGCGCGGATGGACGCGCCAAACCGTCTGATATTTAGGGATGCTGGTCATGGACAAGGGTTCGCCGAAGGCCATCCTGTTGAAGGATTACGCCGCACCGGCCTGGTGGATCGAAACGGTCGATCTGTCGTTCGATCTGCGCGACGGGGGTACGCTCGTTACCTCGCGCCTGGGCGTACGCCGCAACCTGGATGTGGTCCGTGCCCCCCTGGTCCTGGATGGGCAGGAACTGGAACTGGTGTCCGTCACGGTGGGCGATCGCCCGCTGGGCCCCGACGATTACGCCATCACCCCCGACCACCTGACCATCCCCGACCTGCCCGGCGATCAGCTGGCGATTGAGATCGTCACCCGCATCCACCCGGAAAAGAACACGGCCCTGGAAGGCCTCTATAAGTCCTCCGGCAATTACTGCACCCAGTGCGAGGCCGAAGGCTTCCGCAAGATCACCTATTTCCAGGACCGGCCCGATGTGATGGCCAAATACCGGGTGCGGGTGGAGGGGGACCGCGCTGCCTACCCCGTGCTGCTGTCCAACGGCAATCTGGTGGATCAGGGTGATGCCGAAGGGGGCCGCCATTGGGCGCTGTGGGAGGACCCCTGGCCCAAGCCCTGCTACCTGTTCGCGCTAGTCGCCGGCAATCTGGTCCATATCGAGGACCGGTTCCGCACCCGCTCGGGCCGCGATGTCACCCTGCGCATCTATGTGGAGCCGGGGAACGAGGATAAGTGCGGCCACGCCATGGAAAGCCTGATCAAATCCATGAAGTGGGATGAGGATGTCTATGGTCTGGAATATGACCTGGATATTTTCAATATCGTCGCCGTCGGCGATTTCAACATGGGGGCGATGGAGAACAAGTCTCTCAACGTGTTCAACACCAAATACATCCTGGCCCGCCCCGACACCGCCACCGATACCGACTTCCTGGGCATCGAAGCCGTTGTGGCGCATGAATATTTCCATAACTGGACCGGCAACCGCGTCACCTGCCGCGACTGGTTCCAGTTGAGCCTGAAGGAAGGCCTGACCGTCTTCCGCGATCAGCAGTTCAGCGCCGACATGAACTCCGCCCCTGTGAAGCGCATCCAGGATGTGACGCGCCTGCGCCAGGTGCAGTTCGCCGAAGATGCCGGCCCCACGGCCCACCCAGTGCGGCCCGACAGCTATATCGAGATCAACAATTTCTACACGCCCACCGTCTATGAAAAGGGGGCGGAGGTTCTGCGCATGTACCATACGCTGCTGGGTGCGGCGGGGTATCGGCGCGGTATCGACCTCTATTTCGCCCGCCATGACGGGCAGGCGGTCACGACCGACGATTTCCTGTCCGCCATGCGCGATGCCAACCCGGATGCTGGCGTGGATTGGGAGCAGTTCCGCCGCTGGTATGCGCAGGCCGGCACGCCGGGCGTCAGCGGCGAAGGCAGCTATGACCCCGCCACCCGCACCTACCGCCTGACCCTGCGCCAATCCCTGGCCCCCACGCCGGGCCAGCCGGTGAAGCTGCCCATGCTGATCCCCGTTTCCCTGGGTCTGGTCGGGCCGGATGGCAAGGACCAGCCGCTGCGGCTGGCCGGCCAGAGTGCTGCGACAGAGGGAACCCGCGTCCTGGCCCTGACGCAGGCGGAGCAGAGCTTCACCTTCACCGATGTGCCGGCGGCCCCGGTACCGTCGCTGTTCCGCGGCTTCTCCGCCCCCATCAAGCTGTCCTTCGATTATACCGACGCCGACCTGACCTTCCTGATGGCCCATGACAGCGACCCGTTCAACCGGTGGGAAGCGGGCCAGACGCTGGCCTCTCGCCTGCTGCTGGGCCTGGTGGCCGACCGGGCGGCGGGGCGCGACATGGTGGTGCCCAAGGGCTTCATCGATGCCATCGGCGCCACCCTGGCGCGGGCGGGAGAGGACCCGGCCTTCGCGGCGCTGGCCCTGACCTTGCCGTCGGAGAATTATCTGGGGCAGTTGATGGAGGAGATTGATGTGGATGGCATCCATGCCGCCCGCAATCTGGTCCGCACCGCCATCGGGCGCACCCACCGCGACGCGCTGCTGTCCGCCTACCTCGCCAATGCCGAACAGGGTGAATTCAGCGTCAGCCCGGAAGCCATCGGCCGCCGCGCGTGCAAAAACGCCGCGCTGGCCTACCTGATGGCCGCCGACGACGCAGAGGGCAAGGCGCTGACCCTGGCGCAGTATCGCACCGCCACCGGCATGACCGACGTGATCACGGCCCTGGCCCTGATCGCCGACAGCGATATGCCCGAACGCGGCGATGCCCTGGCGGGCTTTGCGGCGAAGTGGAAGGATGAGGCGCTGGTCATGGACAAGTGGTTCATGATCCAGGCCGCCTCCTGCCGCCCCGATACGCTGGCCAATGTCACCGCCCTGCTGGCCCATCCCGGCTTCAATATCCGCAACCCCAACAAGGTCTATTCCCTGGTCGGCGGCTTTACCGGCAATGCCGTGGCTTTCCACGCCGCCGATGGCTCGGGCTACGAATTCCTGGCCGACCGGGTGATTGAGCTGAACAAGCTGAACCCGCAGGTTGCCAGCCGCATGGCCAAATCCTTCGCCCGCTGGCGCAAATATGATGGCGAACGGCAGGCGGCGGCCAAGGTGGCGCTGGAACGGGTGGCCCACACGCCCGACCTGTCCCGCGATGTCTATGAGATCATCGCGCGCAGCCTGGAGGGTTGACGATTGACACCCGCGACCCAGCCTTAGACGGGTTGGGTTGCTGGTGCCCCGGACCGGAATGGCGATGAGGCCGCCTTGAATTTTCTGCGCAAGATCCTGGCCCCCAAGGCAGCACCCGTGAAGAAGCGGGTGCGTGCGGCCCTCCCCCCGCCGCGCTTGATGGCGGTGGAAGGCGTGCCGGTGCCGGTAGAGGTGCGAGTATCGGCGCGGGCGCGGCGCCTGTCCATGCGGGTGGATGCCGCGCGCAACATCGTGCGCATCTCCACGCCGCCGCGCGTACCGGATAAAGATCTGCACCTGTTCGTGGGCCGGCACCGCGACTGGCTGGAACAGCGCCTGTCGGCGGTGCCGGACAAGGTGGCCTTCGTTCCCGGAGCCATCGTGCCCATCCTGGGCATCGACCATGTCATCCGCCATGCCCCCACGGGCCGCCGCACGCCCCAGCCCGCGACTCTGCCGGACGGCACACACGAATTGCGTGTGGGCGGAGAGTTGGAATTCGTGCCCCGCCGCGTAGCCGATTTCCTGAAGGCGGAGGCGCACCGGCTTCTGGCCGCGCGGTCACAGGAAAAGGCCGCCCGCCTGGGCGCCCGCATCACCGGCATCACGGTGCGCGACACCCGCTCCCGCTGGGGAAGCTGCTCCCCCGACGGGCGGCTGTCCTATTGCTGGCGGCTGGTGATGGCGCCCGACCCGGTGTTCGACTATGTCGTGGCGCATGAGGTGGCGCATTTGCGCGAAATGAACCATTCCGCGCGTTTCTGGGCGCTGTGCGCCAGCCTGACGGACGGTGTGACCGAACATCGTGACTGGTTGCGCGCCAACGGCGCCCGGCTGCACCGCTATGGCGCTTAAGGCCGTCGGCAGTGCGCTGATCGGGCTGGCCGCCTTGCTGGCCCTGTCGCTGCTGCTGGGCCTGCCCGCCATACCGGGCGACATGCTGACGCCCGAACATCGCGGTCCCCTGCTGGAACTGTCGGTTCTATTCGCCGCCACCCTGCTGCTGGCCCGCCGGCCCGGACCGCGCGCCATCTGGGCCCTGGCCGTGTTCTGCTGGCTGATCCTGCTGCTGCGGTTGGCCGATCTAGTCAGCATCCTGACGGCGGGCCGCCTGTTCGAACCGGCCTTCGACCCCGCTCTGGTGCCGGCCTTGTGGGATGTGCTGGCGCGCGGGCCGGGTGGGTTGCTGGTGGGGGCCGCCTTGCTGGCCGCCCTGGCCGGCCTGCTCTGCCTGTGTCGCTGGCTGATGGGCCTGATGCTGCGCGCATCCCCGCCGGCCCTGCCGACGCTCGCCATCCTGGCCCCGCTGACAATGCTGACCATGCAGCCGCTGACCCACGGCCCCATCGGTGTCCTGTGGGACCAGGGCAAGCGATGGCAGGCGGCAGCACAGCTGGAGGCCGGGATGGCCGAGGCGCTGTCCCACGACCCCGCCGCCGCCCTGCCGGATGATCAGATCTTCGCCGCCTTGCGGGGCAGGCCCCTCATCCTGGCCTGGGTCGAATCCTATGGCCAGTCTGCCCTGACCGATCCGCGACAGGCGGGTCCGGTGGGCGACCGTCTGCGCATGATGCAGCGGTCCCTGACGGAGGCCGGTTTTCATATCCGCTCCGGTCTGGTGGAAAGCCCGGTGATCGGCGGACGCTCCTGGCTGGCCCATGGCACGCTGCGCGCCGGCATCCGCCAGGATCAGCCCCTGGCCCAGCGCATGGTGCTGTCGTCCAACCGCTGTGGTCTGGTCTGTGCGCTGAACCGGGCTGGCTGGCGCACCCAGGCGGCGATGCCGGGCCTGACCCTGCCCTGGCTGGAAGGGCCGGCCTGGGGCTTTGACAAGGTCATGAACCGCCCTACCTTCGCCTATGCCGGCCCTTCCTATGGCTGGTCGCCCATCCCGGATCAGGCGATGCTGGCCAGCCTGTCGCCGGATTGGTCCGGCCCCCGCCCGCTCTATCTGGAAATCGTCCTGACCAGCAGCCACGCCCCCTGGAGCCCGCTACCCGCCTGGAAGCCCTACAGCCAGGGCCTGATCGACGGGTCCGCCTATGCTGGCGATGACCTGACCGCCGACTATACCGACATGGCCGCCTCCTATGGCCGCTCACTGGATTACAGCCTGCGCGCACTTGGCGACTGGGTGATGCAGGAGGTGCCGGAAGATGCCCTGATCATCATCCTGGGCGACCATCCCGCCCTGGACTGGATTTCCAGCGGCCAGGGCGATCGCGTGCCGATCCATATCCTGTCCCGCGATGCCACCCTGTTAGACCGTCTGGCAGGATTGGACCTGACCCCCGGCATGCTGCCCACCGCCGACGCCAGACCCCTGCCCATGTGGGAGGTTTTCCCCGAACTGCTTTCCCGCTTCGGCCCCCTGCCCTTGCAAACCCCGCCGATCCATGCCGACATGCATGAAAAGGCGGGGGAGGCAGGGCCATGATCGACAAGCTGGAACTGTTCCTGGCGCTGGCCCGTGCCCGCCATTTCGGGCGCGCGGCGGAAGAGGCCGGGGTGTCGCAGCCCACGCTTTCCGCCGGCGTGAAACATCTGGAGGATATGCTGGGCGTACCCCTGGTGGTACGCGGATCGCGGTTTCAGGGTTTCACGGCAGAGGGGGAACGGCTGCTGGAATGGTCGCGCCGGCTGGTCGGCGACTGGCGATCCATGCGCCAAGATATCGAGGCGCTGCGCAAGACGGTCTGCGGTCATTTCCGGCTGGCCGCCGTGCCGACCGCCCTGGCCATGGTGCCGAAACTGACCATCGCAGTGATCGACAAGCATCCGGGCGTGGATTTCCTGATCCTGGCGTCGAACTCCCAGAAGATCATCGAACAGGTGGAAAATCTGGCCATCGATGCCGGCCTGACCTATCTGGACAATGAACCGGTTGGGAACTTCATCCAGATCCCGCTGTACCGGGAGCGGTATCACCTGATCACCGGACCCGACAGCCGGTTTTCAGGCCGCACGGAGGTACGCTGGGCGGAGCTGCAGGGGGTGCCGCTGTGCCTGTTATCACCCGACATGCAGAACCGCCGCATCATTGACCGCGCCCTGCACCAGGTGGGGGTGAAGGCGGAGGTGGCGGTGGAAAGCAATTCCATGACCGCGCTCGCCGCCCATGTCCGCACGGGCCGCTGGACCAGCATCATGCCAACGGTGTTGATGGAGGCGCTGGGCCTGCCGGCGGAACTGGCCGCCATTCCCCTGATCGACCCCGTGATCGAACATACGATCGGGCTGGTGATGATGGACCGCGAACCCCATTCCCCCATGGCCGCCGCCATGATCGCGGCGGCCCGGAAATTGTCGCAGAAACAGGGGATGTAGGCGACGTTCCCTCACCCTCCCCTCCCTCTCCCACTTTCGTGGGCGAGGGATGAAATTTTTGCCCCTCGCCCGCTTGCGGGAGAGGGAGGGGCCCAAGACCGTTAGGGCTTGGGAGGGTGAGGGTACAGACTCACCCCAAAATCTCCCCCAGCGCCGTCAACAGCTTGTCCGTCTCGCCATCCGTCCCGATGCTGATCCGCAGGAAGTCGCTGATCCGGGCCTTGTTGAAATGCCGGACCAGGATGGCCTTGGCCCTCAATGCTGCCGCCAGTTCCCCACCCGAATGCCCAGGATGGCGGGCAAAGACGAAGTTGGCGGATGACGGCAGCACCTCGAACCCCAGCGCGCGCAGGGCACCGGTCAACCGTTCGCGCGTGGCGATGATCATGTCGCGGTGACGCTCAAACCATTCCTTATCCTGCCACGCGGCCAGCGCGCCCGCCTGGGCCAGCCGGTCCAGCGGGTAGGAATTGAAGCTGTCCTTCACCCGCTCCAGCGCATCGATCAGATGCCGCTGCCCCACGGCAAAGCCGACGCGCAGGCCGGCCAGCCCGCGCGATTTGGACAGCGTATGGACCACCAGCAGGTTGGGATATTTCTTGACCAGCGGGATGGCCGTCTCCGCCCCGAAATCAACATAGGCCTCATCAATCACCACCACCTGATCGGGATGTTCGGCGACCAGCGCCTCAATCCAGTCCAGCGGCTTGGCGATGCCCGTGGGCGCATTGGGGTTGGCCAGGATGATGGCGCCGCACGGCTGCCGGTAATCCTCCAGCCGGATCTCGAACCCCGCGTCCAGCGACACCAGCACCGACTTGATGCCATAGAGCCGGCAGTAAGTCGGATAGAAGCTGTAGGTGATATCCGGGTAGAGCAGCGGCAGCTCATGGTTCAGCAGCCCCTGGAACACATGGGCCAGCACCTCGTCAGAGCCATTGCCAACGAACACCTCGCCCGCATCCAGCCCGTAGGTCTCTGCCACCGCCTTGCGCAGATGGATGCCCGTGGGTTCGGGGTACAGGCGCAGCGCCTCGCCATTGGCCGCCGCAATGGCGGCGGTGGCGTGGGGCGACGGGCCATAGGGGCTTTCATTGGTGTTCAGCTTCACCAGCCCCGAAATCTGGGGCTGCTCCCCCGCCACATAGGGGCTGAGGGTGTGGACGATGGGACTCCAGAAACGGCTCATTCCAGTAACCTGGCTCGCGTGTCGGAAAGGGGTGACGCGGTGAAGATATGGGCTTCCACGGCCCGCCGCCCATGGCGAAATGCCAGCCCTACCATGCGTTTGGACGGTGTCGGTCCCCGGCGAATTTGTGCGCGTGCGAACGGTTTGATCGGGATGTGCAATCGCTCAACAAAACAATCCCATTGATCATGGGGTCGTTTGGGCAAAACCTGCATTCGTGATTGCTCGCTGGAGTTCCCAATGACCCCCCCATTGCCTTGGGACGCGCGCCACGCCGCCGATATCATTGATCGGCATTTGCATCTGGAGGGTCCGACCCTTCCGATCCTGCATGCGTTGCAGGAGGCGTTTGGCCATATTCCCGACGATGCCGTGCCCCTGCTGGCCGACGCGTTGAACCTGTCGCGCGCCGAAATCCATGGCGTCGTGACCTTCTACCATGATTTCCGCCACGAACCGGCAGGCCGCCACATCATCAAGGTCTGCCGGGCAGAGGCGTGTCAGTCGCTGGGATCAGAACGGGCGGCAACGGCGCTGCTGGAACGGCTGGGTATCGGCTGGGGCGAAACCACGGCGGACGGCACTGTCACGGTGCAAGCTGTCTATTGCCTGGGCCTGTGCGCCTGTGCCCCCGCCGCCCTGATTGATGGTGACCCGCTGGGCCGCCTGGACGGGGCAAAGCTGGCGGCGGCAGTGGAGGGGGTGCGCTGGTCATGACCCGGATTTTCATTCCCCAGGATGTGGCGGCCCTGGCCGTGGGTGCCGATGCGGTGGCAAGGGCCATCGCGGCACAGGCCGGTGACGGCGTCACCATCATCCGCACCGGTTCGCGCGGCCTGTTCTGGCTGGAACCGCTGGTGGAGGTGGAAACACCCGCCGGTCGCGTCGCCTATGGCCCTGTCACCGCCGCTGACGTGCCGGGCCTTTTGGCGGCTGGTATGCTGACGGGCGCTTCCCATCTGCTGTGCCTCGGCCTGACCGACCATATCCCCTGGCTGGCCCGGCAGAATCGCCTGACCTTCGCCCGCTGCGGCATCATCGATCCGCTGTCGGCGGCGGATTACCGCAGCCATGGCGGGTTCAAGGGCCTGGAACGCGCCCTGTCGCTGGGCCCCGCCGAAACGGTGGAAGAGGTGGTGCGCTCAGGCCTGCGTGGGCGCGGCGGGGCCGGGTTCCCCACCGGCATCAAGTGGCGCACGGTTGCGGCGGCACCCGCCGACCGTCGCTACATCGTCTGCAACGCGGATGAGGGCGACAGCGGCACCTTTGCCGACCGGATGATGATGGAGGGCGACCCCCTGGCCCTGATCGAGGGGATGGTGATCGCCGGCTTCGCGGTCGGGGCCACCAAAGGCTATGTCTATTCGCGGTCTGAATATCCCCACGCCAACCGCACCTTCACCCGTGCCCTGGATGTGGCCCGTCAGGCAGGGCTGCTGGGTCCATCGGTGCTGGGCAGCGATGTCGGTTTCGACATCGAGCTGCGGGTCGGTGCCGGTGCCTATGTCTGCGGCGAAGAAACCGCCCTGCTGGAAAGCCTGGAGGGCAAGCGCGGCGTGGTCCGGGCCAAACCGCCCTTGCCCGCCATCAAGGGGCTGTTCGGTCGCCCGACCGTGGTCAACAACCTGCTGTCACTGGCCACCATCCCCACCATCCTGGCCAACGGCGCGCAGGCCTATGCCAATTACGGTATGGGACGGTCGCGCGGCACCATGCCGATCCAGATCGCCGGCAATGTGAAATTCGGCGGCCTGTTTGAAACCGCCTTCGGCATCACGCTGGGCGAACTGGTCACCAATATCGGCGGCGGCACCCTGACAGGCCGCCCCGTGAAGGCGGTGCAGTGCGGCGGCCCCCTGGGCGCCTATTTCCCACCCAGCCTGTTCGACACGGCTTATGACTACGAAGCCTTCACGGCACGCGGCGGCCTGATCGGCCATGGCGGCATCGTGGTCTTTGACGACAGCGTCGATTTGTCGGCCCAGGCCCGCTTCGCCATGGAATTCTGCGCCATTGAAAGCTGCGGTAAATGCACCCCCTGCCGCATCGGCTCCACCCGCGGCACGGAAGTGATCGACCGTATCCGCGCCGGGGTGGAGGTTGAGGCCAACATCGCCCTGGTTGAAGACCTCTGCCAGACGATGAAATTCGGCTCTCTGTGCGCCCTGGGCGGCTTCACCCCCTACCCGGTGCTCAGCGCCCTTCACCATTTCCCCGAGGATTTCCGGCGCGGGGTATGCCCCGTGGCGGCGGAATAAGGGTGTCACCATGACCCTCATCCACGAAACCGATTTCGGCACGCCAGCGTCAAAGTCGGAGAAGCTGGTCACCCTCACCATCGACGGGCAGCCGGTCACCGTGCCGGAGGGGACGTCCATCATGCGGGCGGCGATGGAGATGGGGACGAAAATCCCCAAGCTCTGTGCCACCGACATGGTGGATGCCTTTGGGTCCTGCCGCCTGTGTCTGGTGGAGATTGAGGGGCGGCCCGGCACACCCGCCTCCTGCACCACGCCCGTGGCCCCCGGTCTGAATGTAAAGACCCAGACGCAACGCCTGAAGCAACTGCGCAAAGGGGTGATGGAGCTTTACATCTCCGACCATCCGCTGGACTGCCTGACCTGTGCGGCGAACGGTGACTGTGAGTTGCAGGACATGGCCGGGGCCGTGGGCCTGCGGGAGGTGCGCTATGGCATGGATGGGGCCAACCATTTCAAGGCCGACAGCCCGCTGGCCCTGCCCAAGGATGAAAGCAACCCCTACTTCACCTACGACCCCGCCAAATGCATCGTCTGCTCCCGCTGTGTGCGGGCGTGTGAGGAGGTGCAGGGCACCTTCGCGCTGACCATTGAAGGCCGGGGTTTCGACAGCCGCGTCTCGCCCGGCCAGCATGATGCCTTCCTGGACAGCGATTGCGTGTCCTGCGGTGCCTGCGTCCAGGCCTGCCCCACCGCGACGCTTCAGGAAAAATCGGTCATCGAGATCGGGCAGCCCGAACATTCCGTCGTCACCACCTGCGCCTATTGCGGCGTCGGCTGCGCCTTCAAGGCGGAAATGCGCGGGGATGAGCTGGTGCGCATGGTCCCCTACAAGGATGGCAAGGCCAACCGGGGCCATTCCTGCGTGAAGGGGCGTTTCGCCTGGGGTTATGCCACGCACAAGGAACGCATTCTGTCGCCGATGATCCGCGACAGCATTGATCAGCCCTGGCGGGAGGTTGGCTGGGAAGAAGCCATTGGCTTCACCGCCAACCGCCTGAAAGCCATCCAGGCCAAGTATGGCAAGGATAGTATCGGCGGCATCACCTCGTCCCGCTGCACCAATGAGGAAACCTTCCTGGTGCAGAAGCTGATCCGCGCCGGGTTCGGCACAAACAATGTCGATACCTGCGCCCGCGTCTGCCACTCCCCCACCGGTTATGGCCTGAAAACCACCTTCGGCACCTCGGCCGGGACCCAGGATTTCGACAGCGTTGAACAGACAGACGTCGTCATCGTCATCGGCGCCAACCCGACCGACGGCCACCCCGTCTTCGCGTCACGCCTGAAAAAGCGGTTGCGGCAGGGGGCGAAGCTGATCGTCATCGACCCGCGCCGCATCGATCTGGTGAAGTCCGCCCATATCAAGGCAGAGGTTCACCTGCCCCTGCTGCCCGGCACCAATGTCGCCATCGTCACGTCGCTGGCCCATGTCATCGTCACCGAAGGGCTGGTGGATGAGGCGTTTGTGCGTGAGCGTTGCGACTGGGCGGAGTTCCAGGAATGGGCCGCCTTCGTCTCCGAACCCCGCAACAGCCCGGAAGTCGTGGGGCCGATGGCGGGCGTGGAAGCCGACGCCATCCGCCGCGCCGCCCGCCTGTTCGCGACCGGCGGCAATGGTGCCATCTATTATGGCCTGGGCGTGACCGAACATTCCCAGGGCACGACCACGGTCATGGCCATCGCCAACCTCGCCATGGCGACCGGCAATATCGGGCGGCCCGGCGTGGGCGTGAACCCGCTGCGCGGGCAGAACAATGTCCAGGGTTCCTGCGACATGGGCTCGTTCCCGCATGAATTCTCCGGCTACCGCCATGTCTCCGACGATGCCACGCGGCAGATGTTTGAGGAGCTGTGGGGCGTGCCCCTGTCCGGCGAACCGGGCCTGCGCATCCCCAACATGCTGGACGCCGCCGTCGATGGCACGTTCAAGGGCCTGTATGTGCAGGGCGAGGATATCCTGCAATCCGATCCCAATACCCACCATGTCGCCGCCGGCCTGGCCGCCATGGAATGCGTCATCGTGCAGGACCTGTTCCTGAACGAAACGGCCAATTACGCCCATGTCTTCCTGCCCGGCTGCACGTTTCTGGAAAAGGACGGCACCTTCACCAACGCTGAACGCCGCATCCAGCGGGTGCGACGTGTCATGGCGCCCAAAAATGGCTATGCTGATTGGGAAGTGACCATGCTGCTGGCCCGCGCCATGGGCTTTGCCATGGATTACGCCCATCCCAGCCAGATCATGGACGAGATCGCCAAGGTCACACCCAGCTTCAAGGGCGTGTCCTATCAACGGCTTGAAGAAATGGGCTCCATCCAGTGGCCCTGCAACGACAAGGCCCCGCTGGGCACGCCCGTGATGCATATTGACGGGTTCGTGCGCGGCAAGGGCAAGTTCGTGATCACCGAATATATCCCGACGGAGGAACGCACCGGCGCCCGCTTCCCCCTGCTGCTGACCACGGGCCGCATCCTGTCGCAGTACAATGTCGGCGCCCAGACCCGCCGCACCGCCAATGTCGTCTGGCATGATGAGGACCGCCTGGAAATCCACCCGCATGACGCGGAGAACCGGGGTATCCGGGATGGCGACTGGGTGAAGCTGCAAAGCCGGGCCGGGGAAACCAGCCTGCGTGCCCTGATCACCGACCGGGTGGCCCCCGGCGTGGTCTACACCACCTTCCACCACCCCGACACACAGGCCAATGTCATCACCACCGACTATTCGGATTGGGCCACCAACTGCCCCGAATATAAGGTGACCGCCGTCCAGGTCGGCCATTCCAATGGCCCCACCCAATGGCAGCAGGAGTATGAGGCCCAGGCCAAGCAGTCCCGCCGGATTGAGGGCCATGCGGTCGAGGCCGCCGAATGAACCATCCGGCGAAACCCCTTCAACGGCTGGCCTGGCATGACGGCGCCATGCGGGACGGCACCCGCATGGTGGCGGACGAGGTGCCCGTCGCCATCGTGCATGACGGCGCCACCTATGCCGTGATGATGGCCAGCCCTGCCGATCTGACGGATTTCGCCATCGGGTTCAGCCTGACCGAGGGCATCATCGACACCCCCGACGAGGTGGACGATCTGGAACTGGTCGAGACCGACCTGGGCTGGGTCGTGCGTCTCTGGCTCTCCAAACGCCCCCGCGCCGCCCTGACCACCCGCCGCCGCCGCCTGACCGGTCCCGCCGGCTGCGGCCTGTGCGGGGTGGAAAGCCTGGGGGAGGCGGTGAAGCCGGCGCGTCCCGTGGGTGCTGGCCGCCCCCTGACACCGCTTGCACTGGCAACCGCGTTCGATGCGATGTCGCAACAGCAGGCATTGGGCCGCCTGACCCGCGCCGCCCACGCCGCTGCCTTCCTGGCGCCTGATGGCAGCATGACGGTGCGCGAAGATGTGGGCCGCCACAATGCGCTGGACAAGCTGATCGGCGCCCTGGCCCGCACCGGCATCGACACGACACAGGGCGCCATTCTGATGACCAGCCGCGTGTCGGTGGAACTGGTGCAGAAAGCGGCGATGGCCGGTGCCCCCATCCTGGCCGCCGTCTCCGCCCCCTCCACGCTGGCCGTGAAACTGGCCGATGATGCTGGCATGACACTGGTGGCCGTGGCCCGTTCCGACGGGTTTGAGATTTTCAGCCACCCCCACCGCATTCAACCGGAGCAGGAGCAGATCCGTGTCGCCTGACAAGCTGGTCATGATGGCCAACCAGATCGGCGCCTTCTTCGCCAGCCAGGGGCCGGGCGGGGTAAAGGGTGTGGCCGATCATATCAAAAGCTTCTGGGACCCGCGTATGCGGGCCGGAATCCTCGACCATCTCGACAAGGGTGGCGAGGGGTTGAACCCCATCGTCATCCAGGCGTTGGAGAGTTTGCGCAAAGCATAATGCGCATCCATGAGGGGCCACCAAGAAGCCCCGGCACATAACACGCGTCCACCCACATTCCGCCTTACAGGGGCGAACGAACAGGAGGAAACAAGGGTATGGTAGCGGCAGATCAAACCCAGGGGCAGGGCTTTGGACAGCCCGGCCTTCTTGACCGAGAACGCATTATCGCGCATGCGGGCTTCAACCGCTGGCTGGTGCCGCCGGCGGCCCTAGCCATCCATCTCTGCATTGGCATGGCCTATGGTTTCAGCGTGTTCTGGCTGCCGCTCAGCCAGTCGATCGGCATTACCGCACCGGTGGCTTGCCCCGCCGATGCGGGGCTGATGAACGCCCTGTTCACCACCGCGTGCGACTGGAAGGTCGCCGATCTGGGCTGGATGTACACCCTGTTCTTCGTCCTGCTGGGGTCCAGTGCAGCCATCTGGGGTGGCTGGCTGGAACGGGAAGGCCCGCGCAAGGCCGGGTTTGTCGCCGCATGCTGCTGGTGCGGTGGCCTGCTGATCTCGGCGGTGGGCATCTATACCCACCAGCTCTGGCTGATGTGGTTGGGGTCCGGTGTCATTGGCGGTATCGGCCTGGGCCTGGGCTATATCTCGCCCGTCTCCACCCTGGTGAAATGGTTCCCCGACCGGCGCGGCATGGCGACCGGCATGGCCATCATGGGCTTTGGCGGTGGAGCCATGATCGGCTCGCCACTGGCCAACATGCTAATGAACGGGTTCAAGACGGAAACGTCGGTGGGTGTCTGGGAAACCTTCGTGGTACTGGCCGTGATCTATTTCGTGTTCATGATGGCCGGTGCCTTCGGCTACCGCATCCCGCCGCAGGGTTGGGCCCCCGCCGGCTGGATCCCGCCCGCGGCCAGCGCCAAGCCGATGATCGCGCAGGGCAATGTCCATGTGAAGGATGCACACAAGACCAAGCAGTTCTGGCTGATCTGGGCCGTCCTCTGCCTCAACGTCTCCGCCGGCATCGGCGTGCTGGGCATGGCGTCGCCCATGTTGCAGGAGATTTTCGGTGGTGCCCTGTTCGGGCAACCTGAACTGGGCTTCTCCGACCTGAACCCCGACCAGAAGAAGATGATCGCGGGTGTGGCCGCCGGCTTCACGGGCCTTCTGTCGCTGTTCAACATCGTGGGCCGGTTCTTCTGGGCTTCGCTGTCGGACAAGATGGGCCGGAAGATGACCTATTTCACCTTCTTCGCCCTGGGTATCGTGCTCTATGCCTCGGCCCCGTCGCTGGCCCATATGGGGTCGAAGATCGGCTTCGTGGTGGCCTTCGGCATCATCCTGTCCATGTATGGCGGCGGCTTCGCCACCGTTCCGGCCTATCTGGCCGACATGTTCGGGACGAAATTCGTGGGCGCCATCCATGGTCGTCTGCTGACTGCCTGGTCCACCGCCGGCATCCTGGGTCCCGTCGTCGTGAATTATATCCGCGAGGCGCAGATCGCGGCGGGCGTGCCGCGTGCCCAGGTCTATGACTATACCATGTATATCCTGGCTGGTTTCCTGGTGTTGGGCTTCATCGCCAATGCCCTGATCACGCCTGTGGACCGCAAGTGGTTCATGAAGGATGAGGATGCGGCCGCCCCGGTGGTGAGTGCGGGCAACGGTCATGTCGGCAGTGCCGGCGTGGGCAGCGGCGGCCTGGACGCCAAGGTTCTGCTGGCCTGGCTGGCCGTCGGCATCCCCATCGCGTTTGGCGTCTATCAGACGCTGCAAAGCGTGGTGAAGCTGTTCGGTTGAAACAATTGCACGCTTATGGCCAAATCCGTATGGGTTGGGACCTTTTGGCAGCTTGACCAACAGCTTCCACACCGTATGTCTTGTGGTCAGCGCCAATTTTCCGGCGTCAAAGCCCCCGAGGGAGTATCACGATGAAGTCCCTGTTTGCCGCTTTTGCCCTGACGGGCGTCGCCATGCTATCCGCCGGCACCGCCATGGCGCAGGACGCCGCCAAGGGCGAGGCCGTATTTAAGAAGTGCATGGCCTGCCATCGCGTGGGCCCCGATGCCAAGAATTTGGTCGGCCCCATCCTGAACGGCGTTGTGGGCCGTACCGCCGGCAAGGTGGAGGGCTACAAGTACTCCGATATCAACCACAATGCCGGTGAGGCCGGTCTGACCTGGACCGAAGACAATATCGTGAAGTATCTGGCCGACCCGCAGGGCTTCCTGAAGGCGTTCCTCACCGAAAAGGGCAAGGCCGACAAGGCTGTGGGCGCCACCAAGATGGCCTTCAAGCTGCCGAACGAGCAGGAGCGTAAGGACGTCGTCGCCTTCCTGAAGACCAAGTAATCGTTGGTGACCACCGGATCGGGCAGGTCCCGATCCGGTGGCCCATTGACGGGCGCCACGGCGCACCGTAAGCCTTGGGCATCATGACAGATGCCAACACCCCCCTGATCGAAACCCTGTTCGCAACCCGCCTCTACCGCGCCGAACTGGACGGGATGGAGACGCTGAACGACGAACTGGCCGCCTGCTGCCGGTCGGCAGCAGAGGATGATATAGCCGGCCAGAAATGGTCCGCCAAGAATGGCTATACGGGCTATACCTCCTATTCATCCCTGGATGATTTGCCCTGGCGTTTCCCGGCGGTGAAGGTTCTGAAATCGCATCTGGATCGGCATGCCAAGGCCTTTGCCAAGGTGCAGGAATGGCAGCTGGGCGACAAGAAGCTGGAACTGGACAGCCTCTGGATCAATGTCCTGGATCCCGGTGGCTTCCACGGCTCCCACATCCATCCCAACAGCGTGATCAGCGGTACCTACTACGTCGACATCCCCGACGGTGCCTCCTCCATCCGGTTTGAAGATCCGCGTCTGGCCCTGATGATGGCCACCCCGCCGCGCAAGCCGAAGGCGGCGCGCGACCTGCTGCCCAGCATTCCCGTAGCGCCCAAGGCGGGCACCCTGTTGATGTGGGAAAGCTGGCTGCGGCATGAGGTGGTGCTGAACCAGGCGGAGAGCGAGCGGATATCGATCAGCTTCAACTACGCCTGGCGCTGATCAGCAGGCGCGCGGCCTCGGTCAGGGCCGCCGCCATGCCCGACCGGCTGTCCAGCCGCCGCATGCTGGGAAACCATGGGCGCACCACCGTGCCCAGCCCGGTCCAATCCGCCCGCCCCAGGCGCCAGACAGGCACGCCCAGCGCACCCGCCAGTTCCCCCACCGCCGTCGGTACCGTGATGACAAGGTCAAGCGCGGTGATCAACGCTGCCTGACCTTCCAGATCATCATTGAGGTCCAGATCGTCAAAGCGGGTGATGGGCACACCGCCCCGTTCCACCTCCCCCGGTTCCAGGCCGCGTTGCAACCCGATCAGGGTCACACCGGGAATGGCGGCCAGCGGGGCAAAGTCGGACAGGCTGGCATAGGAACGGCGCCGCTCCGTCGTCATCATGCTGGACCGCCAGCAGATGCCGATCTTCAATTCCGGCCCCAGCGTGGCCAGCCGGTCACGCCACACCGCCACCAGATCGGGCCGGGCCGTCAGATAGGCATGGGGTGACAGATCACTCAGATGGGACCAGAGATGGCCCGCCACATCCCCCGCCGCAACCGCAAGATCGGCATCGCGCGGGTCGGGCGTTGCGGGCCGGATAGTGGCCTGGGGGAAGGCACGAGCCAACAGACCCGTCAGCCGCCGGTCCCCCTCGATAACCAGATGGCCGCAACGGGCGGCCAAGGCCGGGTACAGTGCCGCGAACATCAACTGATCGCCCAGACCCTGTTCGCCCCAGACCAGCAGCCGGCGGTCCGCGATGTCGGACCCGTCCCAAATGGGCAGCGAGACATGGCGGCCACGGATGGTCTGCGTCCCCCGGAACCGCATGGCATAGCCCTTCCACCCGGCCTCCAGCGCTCCCTCGGTCAGGTCCAGAAGGCCACGGTTATAAAGCGCGGTGGGCAACCCCGGCATTGCGGCCAGGGCCTGGTCATAGTCATGACGGGCGGCGGCGGGATCGCCCGCCATCTCCGCCACCCGGCCCAGATTGTTCCAAGCCTCGCCATTACCGGGGTCAAGGCGCAGCGCCTCCTGCAACGCCGCGCGGGCCGGAACCAGTTGCCCCCGCTGGCGCAGAACATCCCCTAATCCTGCATGCAGATGCGTGTCCGCCCCGCCCAACGACAGGGCCATTCGATACTCGCCCTCCGCCGCGTCCAGCCGGTCCAGGTCCTTCAGCACCGCCGCCAGATTGCCATGGGCAATGGCGGACCCCTTGTCCATGCCGATGGCGCGGCCATGCGCCTTGACCGCATCCTCCAGCCGGCCCAGCGCGCGCAGGGCATTACCCAGATTGGTCCAGGTGCCGGGATCAAGGGGACGCAGGGCAAGCGCCTTGCGATATGCCCCTTCCGCTTCGGCGGGTTGATCCAGGGTCTGGTAAAGGTTGCCCAGATTGACCCAGGCCGCCGTGTAATCCGGCGCTGCTGCCACGGCGCGCATCATGAAGGGCAAACCATCAGCAGGCAGACCTGTCTGCTGTAGGGCCAGACCCAGCAGGTGCAGGGCCACCGGCACTTCCCCGTCCCGTGCGATGACGCCACGGTAGAATGGCATGGCACCGGCGGGATCACCCGCCTTCTGCCGTTCGATACCGCGCTCTAACCAGGTGGACGGATCACCATCGGGACCATCCGGTGGCAACAAGGCCGTCAGGGCCGCAATCACCGCCGGCACCTGCGATGCCATAGGGGCCATGGGTGCGGGTGTGAAAACCCGCATACTGGCGAACCAGGGCCGCACAGCGGTACCCAGCCTTGTCCAATCCAGCGGCCCCGAAAGGCGCCAGACCGGCACGCCCACGGCACCCGCCATTTCCCCCACCGCCGTGGCCACCGTGATAACCAGATCCAGCTGCGCCGTCAGGGCCAGGGCCGTTTCCAGATCATCACGCAGATCGACCCCGTCCCAGTGGTGGATATGCACGCCATGGGCTGCCTCCACCGCTGAAATCTCCTCCGCTGCCCCGTCATATTGCAGGGAGACGACCTGGATACCGCTCATCCGCAGCAGGGGCAGCCAGTCGGACAAGTCCGTATAGGCCGCCTCCCGCGCGGCTGTGCGCAACTGGCTGCGCCAGCACAGGCCGATGCGCAGTCCGGGCGGCAGGACCGCCAGCCTGTCGCGCCACAGCAGGGTCAGGTCGGGGCGCGGCGACAGAAACGCCGCCCCACCCCAACCCGCGATATCAGGGGCCAGAAGCAGGGGCAGGCTGCCCGCCGGCATCTGGCAATCCACCGCCACCGCCGTTCCTTCAGCCATCACCGTGGCAAACGGAAAGGCCCGCGCCAGGATCGGCACCAGCCGTGGATCGGTCCAGAGGGTGACAGAGCCACCCAGCCCCGACAGAGGTCCGTAATGGGCCGCCATCATCACCTGATCGCCCAGCCCCTGTTCCCCCCAGACCAGCAGACGCCGGCCCGACAGGGGCGTTCCGTCCCAGCGGGGAACGGATGGTGGGCCGCCCCAGGCCACCTCCCCACTGTCAAACCGCGCCTCATGCCGGGTCCAACCGGCCTTCAGGTCTCCCTGCCCCAGGGCCAGCAGCGCGTCGTTATAGAGCGCGCGGGCAAAGCCGGGCCGGATGGCGAGGGCACGGGACAGAGCCGTACGGGCACCCGGCACATCGCCCCGACCCACCATGTCCAGCGACAGGTTGACCGCCGCCTCGGCATAGGTCGGGTCGATGGACAGGGCCTTTTCCTGCGCCTGCCGCCCCCCCGCCGCATCCCCCAGCGCCGTCCGGCACAGGCCCAGTTCGCCCCACGCGTCCGGCATGTCCGGGGCACGGGACAAGGCCTTCTCCTGGCATTCCGCTGCCTCCCGCCACCGCCCCAGATGGCGTAGCGCCACGCCCAGATTGACCAGGGCGCGGGGATAGTCTGGCCGTTGCGCGAGCGCACGGCGGCTGGCCTTCTCCGCATCGGCATAACGGCGCAGTTCGACCAGCGTCGCGCCCAGATTGGACCAGGCTTCTGCATGGTCGGCACGGCGGGACAGGGTCTGCCGGAACGCCTTCTCCGCCTCCGCGAACCGGCCCAGCGCCTTCAGAAGGCTGCCACGTGTGTTGTGGGCATTGGCATAATCCGGGTCCAGGGCCAGGGCACGGTCGACCAGGGGCAGCGCGTCCGCCGCACGACCACCCTGCAACAGCACCTGCGACAGCAGATGCAGGGCATCCACCTCATCGGGCTGTGCCCGCAGGACGGCGCGGTATCCCTGTTCCGCCGCCACCAGATCACCCTGGCGGTGCAGCTCTAACACAGCTTCCGTTGTTGGCGGCGCCAGCGGCAGGGTCGGGGCTTGCAACAGCCGGGTCAATTCCCGCAGCATGGCGGGCACGGCCTGACCCACCGGATGTGCCATGAACAGCCGCATCGCGGGGTACCAGGGCCGCACCGCCGTGCCCAGCGCCGACCAGTCGGGCCTGTTCTGGAACCGCCAGACCGGCAAGCCCAGCGCTGCCGCCATTTCCCCGACCGCCGTGGGTGCGCAGATCACCAGATCAAGCCCGGCCATCAGGGCCGCCGCCCCCTCCAGATCATCCTTCAGGTCGATATCGGGGCATTGATGGACCGTGACATCCCTTGCATCGCGCAATGCCGCGATCTCCGTCCCTGCCCCGTCATATTGCAGGCTGACCGGCACGATGCCGGGCAGGGTCAGCAGCGGCAGCAGGTCGGCCAGGGACAGATAGGCCTGTTTACGATCCCCATCCTGCCGCTGCGAGCGCCAGCAGAAACCGACACGCAGGCCGGGCGGCAGACTGTCCAGCCAGGACGCCTGATGCTGCACACGCGCAGGGTCGGGCTTCATCCAGCCCGTTGCCTGTCTCCCGAAACCGCGCAGATCGGGGCGCAGAATGGCGGGCAGATCACCCAGCGGACAATGGAAATCCGCATCGCGCGGATCGGGTGTTTCGGCCCGTGCCACGACCCCCGGAAAGGACCGGGACAGAAGGCCCGTCAGGCGCCTGTCACACTCGACAATCACCTGAATGCCGGCGGCGCGCAGGTCGGCGATTAGGCCCGCCCACAGGATTTCATCCCCCAGCCCCTGTTCGCGCCAGACCAACAGGCACTTGCCGGTGATATCCTGGCCCCGCCATTCCGGCATCGCCAGCTGGCGCACCGGGGTGGCCTGACCGGCGGCAAAACGGGCGCGGTAATCGGCCCATCCTTCCGCCAAATCCCCCCGCGACAGCCGCAGATGCGACCGGTTCCAGCGGGCCAGCGCATCGCCGGGGTGGGTGGCCAGCAACCGGTCCAGCAGGGCCAGCGCCTCCCCCTCCCGCCCCTGAATTTCCCGGATACGGGACAGGTCGGTGATGGCGGGCGGGTAATCAGGCACCAGGGCCAGGGCCCTATCCAGTGCGGCCTCCGCCCCACCGGGATCACCGTTACGGAACAGGGCATAGGCAAGACCCGTCCAGGCCTCCACCTGATCAGGCGACAGATCCAGCGCGGTGCGGAAGACCGCCGCCGCCTCGGCAAAGCGATGGCCGGCGCGCAGGGCCCCGCCCAGGTTGATCCAGCCGGAAACCAGAGCCGGGTCTGCCGTCACCGCGTCGCGATGGGCGGCGGCGGCGGCGTCATATTGTTCGCGCGCCTGCCGGATCAGGCCCAGCGTGTCATGGGCATGCGGGGAGGGGCCGGGGCCGGACAGCAGCGGTGCCAGTTCGGCCTCCGCCGCGTCCAGCTGACCCAAATCCAGCAGGCAGCGCGCGATATTGACGATGGTGACCGCATGGCCGGGCCGAAGCGCCAACGACTGCCGATACCGGTCGCACGCCGCCGCCGCTTGGTCCCCCGCCCGCAACGCACCGCCCAAGCGGGCCAGCAGCAGGGCATCGCCGGGCCGCAACCGCGCCGCCCGCTCCAGCAGCGGCACCGCCTCCCCGGCCTTTCCCTGCTGCATCAGGGCATGGCCCCGACGATGCAGATCATCCGCATCCTCCGTTCCCGCACCCTGATGCATAAGGGCGGTCAGGTCGCGGGCGATATCGGACAGCAGCGACGCAAAACCCGCCCCGGCCTGCCTTGTGTAGCAGCGCATGGTGGCATACCAGGGCCTGACAGCAGTGCCCAGCCGCGTCCATTCATCCTCGCCACCGATGCGCCAGACTGGCACGCCTAGCGCGCCCGACAATTCCGACACCGCCGTCCCCGCGCTGATGACAAGGTCCAGCGCGGCGGTCAGTGCGGCCACCCCGTCCAGGTCATCACGCAGATCGATATCCGGGCGGAACAGGTTGATCCCATCCGGCAGGGCGGCCTTCATTTCCGCCAATGTCGCCGGATCATCCAGATCATATTGCAGCGGCACCCAGCGGATACCCGGCAGCGCGAACAAGGGCGCGAAGTCGCTCACGCTTGGATAAAGCCCCGCCCGCTCCCCCGATTTCAAACCACTGCGCCAGCAGAAGCCGACATTCAGCGCCGGGCCTTGGGCGTCCAATACACGGCGCCAGTGGTCGGTCCCGGCCCCGTCAGCCAGCAGCCAGGGCTGCCCCGGAAACCGGGCCAGCACCGGTCGCGCCATGCGCGGCAGGCTGCCGGCGGCAATCTGCAAATCCGCGCTGGGGGTCGCCCCCGTCGCCGCCACCGACAGATGCGCAAAGGACCGGGCGAACAGGGGCACCAGCCGCACATCGCATTCCACGGTCACCGGACCGTCCAGCCCCTTCAGGTCCGGGAAGATGCTGGAAAACAGGATCTCATCCCCCAGCCCCTGTTCCGGCCAGATCAGCAGATGCTTGCCCGCCAGCATATCGCCCTGCCAGAACGGGATATCCAGTTCCCGCCGGGGCTGACGCAGGCGGGCACGGAACCTTTCCTCATAATCGGCCCAGCCCGGTTCCAGGCGTCCGTGAACCAGATGATCCAGCGCCAGATTGAACCGCGCCACCGGCTGATCGCGGTCCAACTCCAACGCCCGCTGGAAACAGGGCACCGCCGCGTCGGTCATCCCCTTGCGGCGCAGAAGCGTGCCCAGATTGGCATGGGCCACGGCCAGATCGGGGTTCAACGACAGGGCCTTGCGCTGACACCGCTCGGCCTCTTCGAACCGGCCCAGCTCCAGCAGGGCAACACCCCGGTTGGACCAGGCATCGGCCCGCGTCGGCGCCAGGGCCAGCGCCTGCCGCGCCGCCTTCTCCGCCTCCGCCGGCTGATTCAGGTCCAGCAACACGGCGGCAAGGTTGGATTGTGCATCCACAAGGTCTGGCTTGGCGGCCAGCGCCGCGCGAAACGCCCGCTCGGCGGCACGGAACTGCCGCACCGCCATCAGCATGCCGCCCAGATTATTCTGGATCGCGGGCGATTTGGGCGCCGCCTCCGCCGCCGCCATCACGCGGCGCAAGCCCTCCTCTGCCTCGCCCGCCTGCCACAGGGCTAGACCCAGCAGGTGCCCGGCATCGACATTGCGCGGCCATCTTGTCAGAATTTGCCGGTACAGGGCCATGGCCCCGGCCAGATCACCCTGCTGATGGCGGGCAATGGCAGCATCCAGCAGACGGTCGGGCGAGTCGGTCGGGGGCGGTGGCTTGCGGTCCATTTCCGGTCCGTCTGGGGCGGGATGCCGCTACCTTAGCCCAAGCACATCGCCGCATCCAACAAGCTTGGGATGAGGTGAAAGCCTCAATCTGCGGAAATACTTAACCCTGCCCGCCAAACTGGCTAGCATGTATGTCCCGCCCGCCCGTCAGCGAACCGGATTGAGATGAGCACAGAGCCCACCCGCGCCCCCGCCCTGTTCAAGGGCGCGTCCGTCCTGATCACTGGCGGCACCGGTTCCTTTGGCCGGCAATTCACGCGTTTTCTGCTGAAACACGGCAAGCCGCGCCGGCTGGTCATCTTCTCGCGCGATGAATTCAAGCAGTATGAGATGCAGCAGCAATTCGCGGACATGGATAACCGCGACGTCCTGCGCTTCTTCATCGGCGATGTCCGCGATCAGCAGCGCCTGTCCATGGCGATGCGGGAAATTGATTTTTGCATCCACGCCGCCGCCCTGAAGCATGTGCCCACCGCCGAATACAATCCCATCGAATGTATCCGCACCAATGTGAACGGTGCGGAGAACGTGGTGCAGGCGGCGCTGGCCAACAAGGTGAAGAAGGTGGTGGCGCTGTCCACCGACAAGGCGGCCAGCCCTGTAAACCTTTATGGTGCGTCCAAGCTGGCGTCCGACAAGATTTTCGTGGCGGCCAACAACCTGTCCGGCTCCGTCGGCACCCGCTTTGCCGCCGTGCGCTATGGCAATGTCGTGGGCTCGCGCGGGTCGGTGGTGCCCTTCTTCCGCAAGCTGATTGAGGATGGGGCGAAGGAACTGCCCATCACCGACGACCGCATGACCCGGTTCTGGATCACTTTGAACAAGGGCGTGGATTTCGTCGCCACCTCCTTTGCCATGATGCAGGGGGGCGAGATTTTCGTGCCCAAGATCCCCTCCATGCGCATCGTCGATCTGGCCCACACCATGGCCCCGACCCTGCCCCACCGCATTGTCGGCATCCGGCCCGGTGAAAAGCTGCACGAGATCATGATCACCGAGGATGACGCGCGGCAGACGGTGGAACTACCCGACCGCTACATCATCGAACCCGCCTTCAAATGGTGGGATCGCGGCCCTTATGCCAAGCAGGGGGCGACGCCTGTCCCCGATGGTTTCAGCTATCGCAGCGACACCAATCCCGAATGGCTGTCAGAGGATGCGATGCGCGCCCTGCTGGAGCGGTCTTCGTGAGCAAGGGTCCCTTTCTGCCCTATGGGCGGCAATGGATTGACGAGGCCGACATCGCCGCCGTGGAACAGGTGCTTCGCGGCGACTGGCTGACCCAAGGGCCCAGCATCGGCTGGTTTGAGCGGTCCTTTGCGGAGAAGGTGGGGGCACGCCATGCCATCGCCTGCGCCAATGCCACAGCCGCCCTGCATATCTGCATGCTGGCGCTCGACCTGGAACCGGGCGACGCCGTCCTGGTGCCCAGCGTCACCTTCCTGGCCACCGCCAATGCCGTACGCTATGTCGGCGCGCAGGTGGCCTTCACCGATGTCGATCCCGATACCGGCCTGATGCGCCGCCAGGACGCGGAGGACGCGATCGCACGGGCGGAGGCCAGGGGCTGGCGCGTGCGGGCCATCGCGCCCGTGCATCTGGCCGGACAGACAGCGGATATGGAAGGCCTATCGGCGCTCGCCACCGAACGCGGCCTGACCATGGTGGAGGATGCGGCCCATGCCGTCGGCACCCGCCTGACCGGGGCCGATGGGGGCATGGTCGCGGTGGGTGCCTGCGACCGCTCAAGCCTGGCCTGCTTCTCCTTCCACCCCGTCAAGACCATGGCGACGGGTGAAGGCGGCATGGTCACCACCAATGATGACGCGCTGGCAAAGCGCGTCCGCGCTGGCGTGTCCCACGGCATGGCGCGCGACCCGGACGGGTTCACTAACCCAACCGCCGCCCTGGCCGCCGATGGCAAGCCCAATCCCTGGTATTATGAGATGCCGGAACCCGGCTTCAATTACCGGATGACCGATATCCAGGCGGCTTTGGGCATCAGCCAGTTGGCAAAGCTGGATGCCTTTGTGCGCACCCGCGCCAAACTGGTCGCGACCTATGACACGGCGCTCTCCCCGCTGGCCCCGATCCTGACGCCATCGGCCCGCATGCCGAGCGTGGCAGCGGGCTGGCATCTCTATGTCGCACTGATCGATTTCGCAGCGCTCGGCATGGACCGGGCCGCCTTCATGGCCGCCCTTCGCCAGGATGGCGTGGGCAGTCAGGTCCATTACATCCCCGTCCATACCCAGCCCTATTACCGGCGTCTTTATGGTGATCTGCATCTGCCGGGGGCTGCGGGCTGGTATGATCGCTGCCTGTCCCTGCCGCTTTATCCCGCCATGTCCATGGCCGATCAGGATCGGGTCGTGGACGCTCTGACGCGTATCATCAAGGGGTAATCCCATGCCCGCCATCATCAATCCCATGGACCTGTCGGACCGCCATATCCTGGTCACGGGTGCCTCTGCCGGTATCGGTCGCGCCACGGCCATCCTGGCGGCAAAGCTGGGGGCGCGCGTCACCATTACGGGCCGCGATCAGGGCCGGCTGGCCGCCACCCTGGCCGAACTGCCCGGCGACGGGCACCGCGCCGACAGTTTCGACCTGTCCGCCATCGACGCCATCCCCGCCTGGATGAAGGCGGCGGCACAGGCCAATGGCCCCTTCGACGGTCTGGCCCATTGCGCCGGTATCCAGACCTTGCGCCCCATCCGCATCTTCCAGGCTGATTTCTTTGACGTTGTGATGCGGACCAACCTGGGGGCCTCGCTGGCGCTGGCTAAGGGTTTGCGGCAAAAGGGGGTGAAGGCGGACAAAGCCAGCCTTGTCTATATCTCCTCCACCGCCGCCACCGCGTCGTCGCCTGCCAATGTCGTCTATGCGGCGGCCAAGGGCGGCATCATCGCCGCCACCAAGGGCCTGTCGGCGGAACTGCTGCCCGATGCCATCCGTGTCAATTGCGTGGTGCCCAGCATCGTAATGACCGAACTGATCGAACGCGGCTTTGAAAAGCTGAATGCCGATCAGATCGCGCATCTGGAAAGGTTGCAGCCGCTGGGTTTCGGCCATCCCGACGATGTCGCCAACGCCATCTGTTTTTTGATCTCGGATGCGGGCCGCTGGATCACCGGCACCTCCATGGTGGTGGATGGGGGCCGCACGGCATGAGCGGGTGGGTGCTGCTGGCCCATGGTGATGATCTGGCGGCGCATGGCTGCTGGGCCACGGGCTGGATCGGCGCCATTCCGGTGCTGGTGCGCAATTTCAACGGCACCCTGCGCGGCTTCCGCAATGTCTGTTCACACCGCTTCGCCCTGATGCTGACGGAACCCACCGGCAAGGGTCCGCTCCGCTGCCCCTATCACGCCTGGGTCTATGATCAGGATGGGGTGCCAAAGGCCATTCCCTTCAATGACAGCGATTTTCACCTGGACGATGCCGCGCGCCGCGCCCTGGCCCTGCCCGCTATCGGCGTAGCCATGGCCGGCGGTCTGGTCTTCGCGCATCTGGACCCGAATGCGGACAGTGCTGTCCCCGCCGACTGGACGGCGGACAATGGCACGGAACGCACCCTGCCTGACGGTTCCGTGATCGGTCCTGGCTCCGCCATCCTGTACCGGTCCTCTGCCCGGCGGGAGGGGGCATGCTGAACTACGATAATCCCCCACCCCGCCGGCGGTTGCTGGCCTCCCGCTGGTTCCACGATCCTTCGGCCTTCGCCACCGAACAGACGGCCCTGTCCACCCGCCTGCCCTGGCGCTTTGCCGGGCTGGCCCATGAAGGGGGTACGGGCGACGCCGCCTGTGGTGGCTTCCTGTTCCGCCGCCAGACGCACGATGTCCCACCGCTGACCGACTGGCTTGGCCCCCTGGCCGACCGTCTGTCGCTGCTCTCCACCGCACTCGACAGTCCGGTGGCCAGCGACAGCACTGAATTTGCCGCCAACTGGAAAATCCTGGTGGAAAACACCCTGGATGATTTCCACGGCTCCACCGTCCATCCGCAGACCATTCACCCCGCCGTCGATGCCGATTGGCGCCGCCATCTGCATACCGACCGTTTCGGCCCGCACAGCCGCTCGCAATGGAAACTGTCGGACCCGACGGCGGTCTGGTGGGACAAGCTGATCACGCGCGGCCATCTGCGCCGTTTCGCGGTGCAGGACCTTTACGACCATTGCTTCATCTTCCCCGATCTCTATGTCGCCAGCTTCCATGGCACCATGGTCATCGTCCACCATGTGATGCCGCTGGCCGTGGACCGGACCCGCCTGGAATGGCGGACTTTCCTGCCCGCCGCGTCCGATGATGCCAAGGCCGCCAGCTTCCGGCGCGGCCTTGTCTCCATGCTGGCGGCGTCGGCCCGGCAGGTGATCGATGAGGACCGCCCCTTGTGCGAACAGGTGCAGCAGGCGCGCATCGCCGCCACCGGCCCCGGCATCCTGGGCTGGCGTGAACAACGCATCGGTGATGTGCATGCGGCGCTGTCCGCCCTGCTGCCGACAGACGGGATCGCCCCATGACCAGCGCCCTGACCTTCCGCCTGCCCACGCCCGATGACGCCGAATTGCTGCTGACCTGGCGGCGCCTGCCCGAAATCGCCGAACAATCCTTCAGCGAGGTCCCCGACGATATCGACCGGCAGCGCGCCTGGATCGACCGCTCCAACGCCCGCACCGACTATGTCCACCGCATCATTCAGGTCGATGGCATCGATGTCGGCTATGGCAGCGTCACCATCACCCACGCCGATTGGAAGATCGGCACCATCGGCGTCTATATGGGGGATCGGCGGGGCCGCACCGGCATCGGTGCGCTCAACTTCGCGCCCATGCTGAACCATTGCTTCCACACGCTGGGCCTGCGCAAGCTGGTCAATCAGGTATTTTCCAGCAATGAACGTGTGCTGAAGGGGCAAACCATGCTGGGCTACCGCCATGTCGGTGTCCTGCGCGACCACGCCCTGAAAAACGGCGAACCACGCGACGTCCATCTGTTCGAAATGCGGGCCGCCGACTGGGCCGCCGTGCGCCACCGCTTCGGCCTGTTTCAGGACATGGACGGGCAGGTCGTGGGGGAGGTGTAAATTGCCCCAAAGCCTTCTTTCTGATATGCTCCTTCCCATCGACGCCCGATTTGCGCCCACCCCAAACCAAAGCCATCGGCTTTGGGTATGGGAAAGCCGTAAGCGGTGAAACACCCCCTTATTTTCTGTTTCAACCCGTTGCACGAACCGCCAGATTTCGGAGAAATCCGCAATCGGAGCCGATAAGATCCAAACTCCGAAACAGCAAATTTTCCCCGTTGCGCAACGCCCCCCAAACCTGACCGCAGGCTTCCCCGATGCTGGCCCACGCCGCCGCCCTGACCGCCGCCGAATACCGTGACGCGGATCGATACCGGGCCGAACAGCAGTCCCTGTTCGCCAATGCCTGGCAGTTCGTGGGCTTCACGGATGAGGTGGCGGAACCCGGTTCCTGGCTGGTGCGGCAGATCGCGGGCCAGTCGGTCCTTATCCAGGATTTCGACGGCGAGGTGCGGGCCTTGCGCAATGTCTGTTCCCACCGCTTCGCACAGTTGCGGGCGGGAGAGGCTGGCACGGCCAGTGGCCCGCTCCGCTGCCCCTATCATGGCTGGACCTATGACCGCGACGGGGTACCCGTCGGCATCCCCGGCAATGCTGATTGTTTCGGTCTGGACAGGGCGGACAAGCAGGCCCTGGCCCTGCCCCGCTATGAACTGGACCGCATCGGCCGTTTCTTGTTCGTGCGGCTGCTCCCCGGCGGGCCGTCCCTGCTGGACAGCGTGGGTCCGCATACCGACCTATTGATGGCTCTCTCGGATGGCATGTCCGCTCCCTTCGCGCAGGCGGCACAGCCCTGGGACGCCAACTGGAAGGTCGGGATCGAAAATGTGCTGGAGGTTTATCACGTCGATGCCGTCCATGCTGAAAGCTTCCGCGCCGTCGTGGACGGTTCCTGGCGCGTGGTGCCGTCTGGTCCTCACTCCATCGGCTATGCCGGCATCCGGGCAGAGGCGCAGCGCTGGTGGGAAGGCGCTGGCAAACGCCTGGGCCTGATCCCCGTCGATGCTGTGGCCGGGGTGGAGGGCTATGTCCACCTGCTGCTGTTCCCCAACCTCGCCATCGGCATCACGGCGGGACGGATGATGAGCGTGCAGACGCTGGAGCCAACGGGACCGGAAAGCTTCACCCTGCGCTATCGCCTGTGTCTGGCCAAGGCCAGGGACGGGGCCAGCAAGGCGGCCCTGGCCGCCGTCACCACCCATCTGGCGGCCTTGAATGAAAAGCTGCTGTCGGAGGATAGGGCCGTCTGCGCCGCGGTGGGTGCCGGCCTGCGCCATGTCGAAGGGGCAGCCCTGCTGGGCGCGAACGAGGACCGCATCCGTCATTTCCATGCCACGATCCAGACCCTATCTAAGGCGGATTGAACGCCATTCGGACTTTGAGATGACCCATCGTGACGACCCGGCCCTGATGGCCGCCGCCGACCTGCTGCGGATTGAGGCCAAGGCCGTGCTGGCCCAGTTGGACAGCCTGGACGCCGATTTCCTGGCGACCGTCAGCCATATTGCCAGCGGGGCCGGCAATACGCTGGTGGCGGGCGTAGGCAAATCCGGCCTGATCGCGCGGCTGCTCTCGTCCAAACTGGCGTCGGTGGGGGCGCAGGCCTTCTATTATTCGGCGCTGGACGCCCTGCACGGCGAACTGGGCGCGCTGCGCGAAGGCGACCTGGTCATCCTGCTGTCCAACAGCGGCCAGACCCAGGAACTGATCGACCTGGGCAAGGTGGCGGCCCGGCGCGGGGTGAAGGTGGCGGCCATGGTATCGCGCGTGCCGTCGGGCCTGTCGCGGATCGCGGACTGGACCCTGCGCTGCCATGTGGAACGGGAAGCGACGGAAACCAAGCTGCCGACCGCCAGCACCACCGCCATGCTGGCCCTGGCCGATGCGCTGGTCGTGGCCGTCGCCAGCCGGCGCGGCTTCACCATCGCCGACTATGGCGACAACCATCCCGGTGGCACGCTGGGCATCGTGCTGGCCGGGAAGGTCCGTGACCTGATGGTGACGGCGCCCGAACAGGTGGCCCTGGTCACGGGCGAACAGCCGATCTTCGAAACGCTGCTGGCCATGACCCGCTTCCCCAACGGTGCCGCCCTGGTGGTGGATGGGGCGGGCCGGCTGACCGGCATCGTGACCGAAGGCGACATCCGCCGTGGCCTTGCCGCCCATGGCAAAACCTTCCTGGAACGGGATACGGGTGCCTGCATGACCTCGCCCGTGCGCCGCACCTGCGGCCCCGATGCCACGGCGCTGGAGGCACTCGAAATCATGGAAACACCGCACCAGATCAATGTCTTGCCGGTGGTGGACGGTGACGGTTCCCCGCTTGGTCTGCTGCGTTTGCACGATATTGCGGGGCTGGAGGTTGAAAAATCGCTGGGTTGACCGGCGGATTTCTGCCTAATGTCGTACAAGGATATGTTGTGGAAACAAGAAGGGCAGTCCGGTGAAGGAGATGCGCACCCTGGGCTTCACGGAACGTGAGGCGACCCAGGCCATCATCGATCTGATGCGCAAGCAACGGCTGGAACTGCCGGTCGGCCAGGTTGTGGGCCTGGAGCTGCATGAGGACCCGGTCGCGGCTGAATTGATCATCGAGGACGATGACGGTAAGCGCACGATGGTACCCCGCAACGCCGCAGAACTAGCGGCGTCTTTGGTCAATTACTGTATCAATCGGAAGATTCGCCTGCCCTCCATGTCGAACAAGTTTGTGGAGGTCATTGCCGGCTCGCTGAACCTCATCATCTATCTGGATAACGTGGACAGTCCGGCGACAAAGAAAATGACGCGGCGGGCCTGATCTCACCGGCCCGCTTCCTCTCTGACCTTCCACGATGCTACCATGGGACCTTCGCTTTCCCATCCGGCATCAGGCATGACCCGTTTTCCCGACCGATTCCAGCCCGGCCAGCGGCCTTTCCTGATTGCGGAAATGTCGGGCAACCATAATGGCGATATCAACCGCGCCCGCCGCCTGATCGACGCGGCGCGCGATGCCGGTGCCGATGCCGTCAAGATCCAGACCTACACCGCCGACACCATCACCATGGATGTCGACCGCCCGGAATTCCGGCTGGAAGGCGGATTATGGGCAGGCAAGACATTGTATGAGCTGTATCAGGAGGCGCACACCCCATGGGAATGGCACGCGGCCCTGTTCGACCATGCGCGGGACACCGGCATCGCCCTGTTCAGCAGTCCGTTCGATCCCACGGCCATCGACCTTCTGGAAAGCCTGAATACACCCGCCTACAAGATCGCCAGCTTTGAACTCATCGACCTGCCTTTGATCCGAAAGGCCGCCGCCACGGGCAAGCCGCTGATCATGTCGACAGGAATGGCCTCCTTGGGGGAAATTGCGGAGGCTGTGGCGGCAGCGCGGGAGGCCGGCAACGACAATATCGCCCTTCTCCACTGCGTCTCGGGCTATCCGACGCCGGTGGAGGATTGCGACTTGGCGACCATCCCGCATATGGCCCAGGCCTTTGGTTTGCCCGTCGGCCTGTCGGATCACACGATGGGTGTGGCGGTTCCGGTCGCGGCAGTGGCTTTGGGCGCGGTCATCATCGAAAAGCATTTCACCCTGGCCCGCGCCGATGGCGGCCCGGACTGCGCCTTTTCCTTGGAACCGGCGGAGTTCAAGGCCATGGCAGAGGCCTGCCGCGTGGCCCATGCCGCCCTGGGCAACATCTCCTATGCCCTGAAACCATCCGAAGCGGGCGGGCGGACCTTCCGCCGCTCCCTCTATGTCAGCCGCGACGTGCCGGCGGGAACGGTGTTGACGGATGCCGATGTCCGCTCCATCCGCCCCGGCCTGGGTCTGGCGCCTAAGCACCTTCCCGACGTCCTGGGCCGGACTGCCGCCCGCGACCTGACGCGGGGGGAACCGGTGGATTGGACCATGCTGGGCAAGGCCCCCTGATGGCCCCCCGGATCATCGGCATCATCCAGGCCCGTATGGGCTCCACCCGCCTGCCCGGCAAGGTGATGATGGCGGTGGCCGGCAGAAGCCTGATTGCCCACCAGATCGACCGCCTGCGCCGTTCCCGCCTTCTTTCTGGCCTGTGCGTGGCGACCAGCGATCTGCCGGGTGACGACCCGCTGGCCGCCCATGTGGAAGCGCTGGGGGTGCCGGTCTTCCGGGGCAGCGAAAGTGACGTGCTGGATCGTTTCTACCGGGCAGCCCTTGCCCAGCAGGCCGATATCACCGTGCGCTTTACCGGCGACTGCCCGCTGATCGACCCGGCTCTGGTCGACGACCTGATCACACTCTACTGCACTGCTGACCCACCACTGTCCTATGCCGCCATCGATGTTGCCCGCTACCCGCGCGGGCTGGATGCGGAAATCGTTGGGATGGCGGATCTACGCGCCGCCTGGGAAGAGGCAACGGAGCCGTTCGAGCGGGAACATGTGATGCCCTTCCTATGGCGCCGGCCCGACCGGTTCCGGCTGAACTGGCTGTCCGGTCCCTCGCTGGAGGCACCCTGGCGTTGGTGCGTCGATACGGAACAGGATCTGATCCTGGTACGGCACTTGCTGGAAACGCTTTTGCCCGTTAAGCCAGCGTTCGGCTGGCGCGACGCGGATGCGGCCATGCGCGCCCATCCGCAATGGGCGCTGATCAACCGGGATGTGGTTCAGAAGACCCTTCCCCCGACCTGACGTGAGGAGTGTGTCATGACGCGCGCTGAATTCCTGGCCGCCCTGGAAGAGATGCTGGAAACCGATGCCGGCAGCCTGTCGCCCGACACTGCCCTGGACAGCCTGGATAGCTGGGACAGTCTGGCCGTCATCAGCTTCATCGCCCTGGTCGATGAACATTTCGACCATGTCGTGGCCGGTGAGGATCTGGCCAAGGCCAAGACCATTGGTGACCTGCTGGCCCTGACCGGCGCCAACCTCGCCTGACCCCATGTCCGCCCTGCCCCGCCCCGCCATACCCATCAGCCGCATCAGACGGCAGGTGATCGACCTTGCCGGTCGTCCGGCCGCCTGGATCAATGGCGGGCGGTTGGGTATCGGGGAAGGAACGCTGCGGCCCCTGGTGCTGCTGCATGGTCTGGCCGGCGATGCCCTGACCTGGCAGTTCAACCTGGCAGCGCTCGGCACCGACCGGGCTGTGCTGGCCCCCGACCTGCCGGGTCATGGGTCCAGCACGCTGGAGGTCGGGCCCGGCCATGTCGATGATCTGGCCTGCTGGGTCGGCGACCTGATCGATGCCTGGGGTCTGTCCCTGGTCGATCTGGTGGGCCATTCGCTCGGCGCCCGCATCGCCCTGTCGCTGGCCCATCAGCAGCCGGCCAAGGTCGGGCGTGCCACCCTGATTGCCTGCGCGGGGCTGGGCAGTGATCTGGACCATCAGTTCCTGGACCGTCTGGCCGATGCATCGGACCTGGAACAGTCGCGGCTGGCTGCGGCCAAGCTGTTCGCAGAACCCGGCCCGTTGGTGGAGCCGATGGCCCGCGCCCTGACGCTGCGCCAATCTGTGCCGGCCAACCGGGTCGCGATCAAGGCGCTGCTGGATGCCAACCGCGCCGATCTTTCCGAACGGCTGGTAACCCGCGATTGGGCACCAAAGGTGCCGGTGCAACTGATCTGGGGGGCGCAGGACAGTATCGTTCCACCGCCTTCTCCTCAGTCGATCCCGACTGGTATTCCCTTCCATCTTCTGCCCGGCGCCGGCCACATGCCGCATGTGGAGGCGGCGAGCCGCGTCAACGCCCTGATCGGGAGCTTCCATTGACCGACACCCAGAGCATGCTGGACCTGATCGCCCGCGAAACCGCCCGTATCCTGGCCGAAAAGGGCGAAACCGCGGCGGCCTCCGTGACGACGGACACCGCGTTCCTTGACGGCCCCCTGCCCTTCGACAGCCTGGACCTTGCCACCCTGATCGTGGCGTTAGAGGGGGTGACGGGCAAGGACCCGTTCCGTCAGGGCTTCCGGCAGTTCAACACGGCTGGCGAACTGGCCGCCCTTTACGCCGCCGCGTGATGGCCATGCCCGGTATCTGGGGATGGATCGGCATTGGCGTCCTGCTCTACCTGCTGCTGCTGGCCCGCAGCGCCTGGAAACAGGGGGAGTTCAAGCAGTTCCTCTGGGGCATGGTGATCGTCGCGGGCCTCATCGGCTTCGTCGGCGGGGTCATCTGGGCCTGGATTACCATCGCCAGCGGCTGAAACCCTTGGAATGCTGCCCCACCCTGCCGCATGATGGCGCCATGCAAGACGCCGCCACCCCATCCTGGGTCAATCCCGCATTCCTCCTGATCACCGGTGGCCGGACCTGGACAGGGCCCGACCTGTCGGCCATGGCGCGAAGCCTGCCCGATGGGCCGCTATCGGCAGATGGCAAGGACCTGCCCCGGCTGATCGCCAGCCTGCTGGCGGCCTGGAACCGGCAGGTACCACTTGCCCTGCTGCGCGGCGGCCTGCCGGCACCCGACGTTGTTGAGGCAACGGGCCAGACGCTTTTGCTGGAAACATCGGGCACCACGGGCACGCCAAAGCGTATTGCCCGGTCATTTGACGATGTTCTGCGCGGAATCACGGGCACACGCGGCGGGGATGGTGGCATTTGGCTGCTGACCTATGATGCCTGCGGCTTCGCAGGGCTGCAGGTGCTGCTGACGGTCATGGCCGGGGGCGGGCGGTTGTTAGCCGATCCGATGGCGGACGCCGCAAGTCTGGCGCGGCTGGCCGTAACCGGCGGTGCCAGCCATATCAGCGCCACACCCAGCTTCTGGCGTGTGCTGCTGCTGTCAGGTGCTGCACCGCCATTGGCCCGCATCACGCTGGGCGGAGAGGCGGTGGACCAACCGCTGCTGGACGCCCTTACCAGACGCTTTCCCGGTGTGCCCATCCGCTGCATCTACGCCTCGACTGAGCTGGGGCGCCTGTTCACGGTGGCCGACGGTCGGGAAGGATTTCCCGTCGCATGGCTATCGCAGCCACCGGATAAAATATCATTCCGTATTCAGAATGATTTACTGGAAGCCAGGGTCGATTCTGTCTGGCATGACACTGGAGATCTGGTTGAGATTGACCGTGACCGGGTATTATTCCGTGGCCGAAATGATCTTGTCGTCAATGTCGGCGGCGCCAAGGTAAACCCCGTCCTGGCCGAACGGCGGCTGTTGGCCCTGCCGGGAGTCACCGATGCTGTGGTCTATGGCGTGCCTAACCCCATTACCGGCGCCATCCTGGCCGCCGACATCATCGCACCAGACTGGCAAATGGATGAGGGGTGGCGGATGCTGGCAACACAGGCCGTTGCCGACCTGCCGCCCCCTGCCCGCCCCCGCCGTCTGCGCCTTGTCGAGGCGCTCCCCCTATCAGCCGCCGGCAAGAAGCGCCGCATCGCGGAGGAAGCATGACCCGTACCGTGATCGTCACCGGTGGCAGCCGGGGCCTGGGCCTTGCCCTGACCCGCACCCTGCTGGATGCCGGCTACAATGTGGCGACCTGCAGCCGCAGCCTGGGCGATGCCCTGCCGGCCCTGCTGGACGCCTATCCCGACCGTCTGCTCTGGCAGCAGGCAGAGATCGGGGAGCCTGCCTCGACCCAATCCTTCATCGACACCACGGTGCAGCGTTTCGGGGCGCCCTGGGGACTGATCAACAATGCCGGCATCGCGCGGGAGGGGATTCTGGCGACCCTGCCGCTGGTGGAGGTGGACAGCCTGATCCAGACCAACCTGACAGGGGCCATCCAGGTGGCACGCGCCGTCCTGCGTCACATGCTGTCACGCCCCGGTGGGGGGCGGATCATCAATATCTCCTCCATCATCGGGCAGCGCGGCTATACCGGCCTTAGCGCCTATGCGGCGACCAAGGCAGGGTTGGATGGGCTGACCCGTGCCCTGGCGCGGGAGGTGGGGCGGCGGCAGATCACGGTCAACAGTGTGGCCCCCGGCTATCTGGACACGGAAATGTCCGGCACCCTGTCGGCAGGGCAGCGCGACCAGATCGTACGGCGCACCCCCATGGGACGTCTGGGCAAAGCCGATGATGTGGCGCCTGCCATTCTGTTCCTGCTGGGCGATGGTGCGCGCTATATTACCGGGCAGACGCTGACCATCGACGGCGGCATCACCTGCTGAGCGGAAGGTAAGGCGCATGGCCCAGGCCCGCATCAACGGCATCGCCCTTCGCGGCATTGTCTCCGCCCTGCCGGTCAGGGTGGAAGATGTAGCGCATCTGGCGGCCCGGTTCGGCGGCGATCAGGCAGAGCGGATTGCCACCGCCACCGGCATCCGCCGCCGCCACATCGCGGCCCCCGGCCAATGCATGTCGGATCTGGCCCTACCGGCGGCACGCGACCTGCTGGACGGGCTGGGTTGGGGTGACGACTCGGTCGACCTGCTGATCTGCGTCACGCAGACACCGGACCATCCGCTGCCGGCCACTGCCTGCCTGCTGCAGCACCGTCTGGGTTTGGGCAAGCAATGCGCCGCCTTCGATGTCGGTCTTGGCTGTTCCGGCTATGTCTATGGCCTGTGGCTGGCGGCATCGCTGCTGGCCGGGATGGGGCGGGGCCGGGCGCTGCTGGTGGCAGGCGATACAACCAGCCGGACCATGGCCCCCGACGACCGCTCTGTCGCACCCCTATTTGGGGATGCTGCCACCGTCACGGCCCTGGAATGGGACGCGGAAGGCGGCTGCCTGACGGTGGACACGGGCACTGATGGGGCCGGCGCGCCGTATCTGATCCAGCACGGTGGCGGTACCCGGCAGCCCGATGGCCCCCTGCTATTCATGGATGGCACCCAGGTTTTCGCCTTCACCCTGCGGGAGGTGCCGAAAACCATCGCGGCCACCCTGGCCCTTGCCGGCACCGACATCAACGGCATCGACCATGTCGTGCTGCATCAGGCGAATGAGATGATGCTGCGACGGCTGGGTGCAAAGATCAGCGCGCGTGAGGATCAATTGGTCCTGGCGCTGGCGGATCGGGGCAATACCAGTTCCGCTACCATCCCGCTGGCCATGACCGACGCGCTATCCGGTCAGCTGATGTCGGGTAAACGGACCCTGCTGCTGTGCGGCTTCGGGGTCGGTTGGTCCTGGGGAACTGCCGTTTGGACCACGGGTCCGGCACGGATATGCCGGACCATATTGGTGAATCAAACGGGCACCGTCATTCCGGCTGGTTGATCGCCGGGCGACGGCGAACCTTGGTCACGACCACCGGCGCCTTGGCCTGCTTGTCCGCAGCGTCACCAGCACCCGACGCCGTCTCAGCCGGAAACAGCTTCCGGCAGATTTTCAAAGCGCGATAGTAGTTGCCGGACTGCACCAGCGTCTGAACCTCGTCAAACAGGGCCGACTCGGCAGGATGCGCCAGCCGCGCCTCTTCCAGGATGATGCCGAACTTGATCAGGTTCAGTTCAGCATCCTCGGGGAAGATGTAGATCAGCTGGATGATGAAATAGAGCTTCTTCTCGATCGTGTCGCAGTTCTCTTCCTTCAGGATTTCCCGGCCCCGCAGGAAATTGACCTTGTTGTAGAAGAACAGCGAAACCGGATGATCGCCGACGCCCAGAACGGCACCGTTCACGATCAGCTTCTCACCCGGACGCAGAACAAGTTTCAAAGGCACGGCAGCATTTCCCGTTCAAGGACGCACGAGCCCGCTCGGCGGCGTCCATACTGCACAAGGAAGTAAGCCAGCCACCCCCCGGCGGTCACGAAAAAACGCACCAGCACACCCGAACATTTTGCCCCAGGTAGGCTGGCGTGGGGAGGTGAATACCGACCAGAATCAGGAAAGGCGGGCTTTTGGCCCGCCTTTCCCTTTGCCTTACGGCCCTGTGGCTTAGAACAGCCGCAGGATCGACTGCTGAGCCTGATTGGCCAGCGAGAGGGAGATGGTGCCCAGCTGCTGACGGGTCTGCAACAGCAGCAGGTTCGCGCCTTCCTCGTTCTGGTCGGCCTGGACCAGCTTGTTCGCACCTTCAACCAGAACGTTGGAGAACTCGTTGGTGAAGCTCTCGCGGGTCTGGATGACGTTCAGGTTGGTTGACAGAGCCTGAGAGGCGCTGCGCAGCGTGGAGGTTGCGAAGTCCAGGCTGGCAACGGCCTTGTCGATATCGGCACGGTCAAGGAAGTTGTTCTGGGCATAGTCGATACGCAGGCCCTGGCCGTCCGACGTGACGTTCCGGCTCACCACCTGGATGTTGGAGGTGTTGTCGGCGTTGAACTGAACAGCCAGATCGTTCTCGGTGTTGGCATCCGTACGCTGAACCGTCGTCAGGTTAGCCGACTTCGCAGCCGAGGCCGCCGCCTTGACGGTAGAGGCATCAACAGTCACACGAACGGTGCCGCTATCGAAGGTCAGCGAGTTCTCGCCTTCGCTCAGCTTGGAATTGCCGCGGGCATTCAGGCCCGAACGTTCCACCGTCACACCGTTGAGGTTCGTGGCCGACAGAGTGATGTCGACATTCTTCTCAATGGTCGAGACGCCGTTGGCGGCAGTGCCCTTCGCCTCAAGCAGAGTACGATCCACCGTGAACGAGACAGTCGTACCGGAGGAGAATGTCAGCGAAATTGCCTTCGTCGAGGCATTGGAGGAGGTTGCACCGATCGTGAAGCTGGTGCCGGTGCCGGTCGTCAGATCCGAGCTGACTTCAAAATAGTCATTGCCGGCATTGTAGACCACATTGAAACGCTCGCCCGTGCCGTCCGCCGTGGCGCTGGTGCCAACAGCGGAGAAGTCCGAGCCGGCAGCCACTGCATCGGCAAGCTTGCTGGCAATCTGTTCGCGGAGTTCATCCGGCGTACGAGCAACGCCAGCGTTTTCCAGATCGCCCGCCTCAACCGTATATGAGAAGGACTGACCATTCACCGTCGCAGTGAAGGTATCACCCTCTTCGATAGAGCCGCTGATGGTGACGCGGGACGTCTGAGGCGTGCCCGAAGCACCAGCAGTCGTCGTGCTGGCGACCGCCGACTGCGTGTTGTCGAAGAACTTGAATGTACGCGACTCGCCGTTTTCCGTCACAATGGCCGTACGCTCACGACCGCTGTTACCGCGAATCTCGACGCTGATGTCGGAGAAGTTACCGGACGTCGCAGAGATGGTGCCGGCGACCTTCAAAGAGGCCAAGCCGCGGCTATCCTCCGCCTTCGCGATATCTTCCAGATCGGCGCTGATGGCACCGGTGCCGCTGACCTTAACGGAGTAGGTGTCGGCGCTGACGACGTTCGTCACGCGGCTGTTCGACAGGCCGGAGATGCTGTTGACACCCTTGCGGCTGTCGGCGGTGCTGTCCAAGGTCAGACCATTGCCCTTCAGCAGGTTCTTACCCTGATAACCGCTGTCGCCGGCGATCTTGTCGATCTGATCCTTGAGGCGATTGAACTGCTCCGCCAGCGACTTGCGCGCAGCGATGGAGGAAGCGTCATTGCCCAGATTGGAGTAAGCGGTCGTGGTCAGACCACGGGCCTGTGCAACCAGATCCTCAATGGCGGTGATACCCTTGTCACCGGCCTGGATCGTGCTGATGGCCTGGCCCATCGCTTCCTTGAGGCTCGACAAATCGCCCGCACGGGTGTTCAAACCCTTCGCAGCGAAGAACGAGTTGGGGCCGTCAAGGGCAGAATTGACCTTGTTACCGGTCGCCAGACGCGACTGGATGGACTCGACCTGCTTGTTGGTCTTCTGCAGGAGCAGAAGGTTATTACGCATACCAGCGGTCAAGCTGACGTCATTACCAGACATAGTGTCTCTCCTTTGGAGGTATGATTTACCCGAATTTTTCGGGTTAAGTGCAGGGAACACCTATTTCGGGGAGGAGTCAAGCCGTTTAACGACGGACGCCAGCACCTATACGCATGGACAGATCGCGCGCCAGTTCGGCAAGTGGCACGGACCAGTCACCTGGCCTTTCCTGGCGGAACAGACGGACAGAAGGATACCATGCAGTATCCACCCGTCCCAGGCCCCAGCGCCAGTCGGGAACCGCCGTGACTAGGATATTCGTGGCAATGCCGATGGCCCCCGCCAGATGGGCCGGCATTGTGCAGCAACTGACCAGAACATCCAGTCGGGAGAGAATGGCAGCCGTGTCGGCGATGTCGGCAATCTCTGCGCCCAGATCGATGGTGCCTGGTGGCAATGAATACCGCGCCAGTTGCTGCCGTCCGCCCCCCACCTGCACCACGACCGGGCTGATCCCCGGAATGGACATCAGTGGCAGCACCTGATCCAGGCTGAGGGAGCGTTCAAGATCGCGGGCATTGTCGGGATTGCCGGCCCATACAAAGCCAACCCGTAATCGACGCGCCTCTGAGAGACGGGATTCCCAACGGGCGGCAAGCACCGGGTCGGGATGCAGATAGGGCACCCTGCCCGGAACGTGCCCGGCATCCCTAACAAAGAGGCCCGGCAGTGACATGCATGGCAGAATGCCATCCACGGGCGGAACCGGCATCCCCTCATCCAGGAATGCTTCCACACCTGGAAAATCGGCCAGCAGCCGGCGCATGGGGGCCGGGCGCTGCATGATGATACGCACCCCTTCCGCCGCCAGCAGAGGCAGGAACCGCAATATCATGAGGATATCGCCCAGCCCCTGCTCCACCGTCACCAGCACCCGCATCCCGAATACCGGCCGTTGCGTCAGAAAGCGTAAGCCGAACGGTGCCGCTCTGGCGCCCGCCGGCCCATCACGACGAAATTCGTGCAGCATCCAGCCGCGCGCCATGTCCCCTGTGAGAAGGCGCAGCAGCGACTCGTTCCAGCGCGCTCTGTTTCCCTCCGGCGTGCCGACGGCCCCGCGGCGGCCCGCCTCGGTGAAGGCGCAAAGGGCTGCATCGACCGCCCCGGTCGCATGCAGCGCTGCCCCCAGCGAGTTCCAGTTTGCTGCGGAATCCGGTTCCAGCGCACAGGCGTGGCGCAACGTTACCGACGCCTCCGCAGCCCTGTTGCTCCCCAGCTGTGCCAGACCAAGATTGCGCCATGCACCAGCCATGTCGGGCGCAAGCGCGACGGTCCGCGCATAGGCAGGGACGGCGCGCGCATTGTCGCCAGACGCCCGATAGGCGTTGCCCAACAGCAGGTGTAGAGCAGGCATATCGGGAGCACCGATGAGGGCAGCCTGAAAAGCCTCAATGGCCTCCTGCGGCCTATGTAGTCGCAGGAGAGCCTGCCCCAACTGGGCCTGGGCATAGGAATCCTTGGGATCAAGCAAGACGGCCTTCGCGGCGGTAAGCTGTGCACCCGCCGGGTCGCCATCGGCCAGCAACTGCTCCGCCTGCCGGGCGAAAAATCCCGCTTCCATGTTTTCCGCCCCACCATGGCCCTGCCTGACGGCACCATGTCACAGAGGCGTTAAATAAATCCAGACGGCAAGCCAGAACAATTCGATCCAGAATTAAATAAAATGCCGGAGACCTGACGGGTGCTCCGGCATATCAAGATAAAACGGTCGAGAACTGAAATCAGGCGACGAAATTGACCGTGCCCACCACGTTGCCGCCTCCAGCGATCACCACGGTCGGTGACGCTGCCACGGTCGGCGAAACGGTGGTCGCACCGGCACCGGCAAAGCCTGCAGGGGCAGAGCCGCTGATTGCGCTGATCCCGCCGCGCGCCAGGGCTAGAAGCTGATTCCCACCAGAACGCTCACCCGTGTTGGAAGATGCTTCCGAAACACCTGCCTCCCGACCACGCAGCTGATACTCGCGAACAACGCGCTTCGACGGGTATTGCGTCTCGACGTCACCGCTGCCGCCATCGCGGAACAACAGAACAGCAACCGCAGCATCGCTGTCATATTGCAGGACGGGACTGACATAGGGCAGGTTGGATGAACGGGCCGGAGGGGCTTCAGTCAAACGCTCTTCAGCCGCGGCGCTGCTTTGCGTCACCGCAGACACATAAGGCGTTGATACGCTCCTGATCCCCTCAATCTGCATGGCCGTAAGCCTTCTCGTAGACCGGTGAACATTAGCGCAGCTCAACGGAACACGCAAACGGAATCTTTGAAACCGCTAAATATGCAGAATCATTGAGGAGTCACGAACCCCATCCCCACTATACGGATGATACCATTTTCATTTGGCCAACAGAGATATGGCAAAAAGATAAGCTTGAAATCCAACAGTTTGACTTATCCAGATCTTTTGGGTGGTGACAGCGCCAGCGCGTTAACCAATTCGGCGATTGCGAGGCGCCAATCAGCCCATTGTCTCTGCCTGAAAAGACGCAACTCCGGATACCAGGGGTTGTCTGCCCGATGGCGCAGCCACCGCCAGCAGCCATCAAAGCGCGACAGCACCCAGGTCGGCCTGGCCAGCGCCGCCGAAAGATGGATGACAGCCGTATCCACACCGATCACCAAATCCAGTTCACTGACCAGTGCCGCGGTATCGGCGAAATCCGTCAGTTCATCTGTCCAATCATGCAATGGGAAAGGCGCCTGCGCTGCCTCAGCTGCCTTGGGTCCCTTCTGGAGGCTGACATACGTAATGCCGGGGAGCGTGCCCAAGATCGCCAATTGCGACAGGGACAGGCTGCGTCTTTTATCCGTTGCCGCCGCCCGCGGATCACCCTCCCGCGAATCCCCGGCCCAGACCAACCCCACCCTCAATCCCGGCAGATCGCGCAGCCGTTGACGCCACAGATCACGACGATCCGACGGGGCCGAGAGATATGGTACCTGCGCTGGAATGTCTGTCAGATTGCAGGTACCAAGGCGCAACGGAAGGCCCAGCAAGGGACAACGGCATGATACCGTCTCTGGCACCGACGCTCCCAGCCGTTCAACCGCGATATCCGACGGCAGGCTTTCACGGAACAGCCTGACCAGAGCCGGCTGCACCTGCAACAGCACATTCAGGCCCCGCGCCCTCAGCAACGGCAGATAACGCACAAACTGCAAACTGTCGCCATGCCCCTGCTCCGCATGGACCAACAGGATGGCGCCTGACGGCAAGCTGCTGCCGTCCCAGACGGGGAGGGCACGCAAGACGGGGGAAAGGCTGAAGCCCGGTATGTCCCACCGCCATTCATATTCCCGCCAGCCTTCAACAAAATCCCCGGCTATCAAGCGGGCCTGCGCGCGTTGCCAATGCACCACGGGCATTGACGGGGCGAGTTGCAGCGACCGCTGATAACAACGCTCCGCCCCCTCATCATCACCCAGATCACGCAGAAGCGTACCGAGATTGAGATGGGCGGGCAGATTATCCGGATCAATCACAATGGCGGCATCGAACGCCTGACGGGCGTCTTCCAGAGAGCCCTGGCCATGCAGGGCAACACCCAGCGCCACGAGGGGCCCAGGCCGGCCAGACGACCCGACCGCAGCCTGGCGCGCTGCGGCGGCAGCCTCCTCGAAACGCCCCAGGATGGAAAGCACATCCGACCGCGCCAGCAGGGCGGCGCCATTATCCGGCTCCCGCGACAGCACGGCATCGAACAGGGCCAGCGCCTCCTGATGTCGTTCCGCCCGCAGCAACGCAATGCCCAGGCGATTGGCGATGACGGTATTGGCCGGCGACAGGCGATGCGCTTCTGTCAGCAATGACACAGCCTCGGGCCGGTTCAGAAACTCTCCATCAGTACAACGGTTGAAAAGCACCGCCGCCAGATTGCCGGCTGCGGACGGCAAACCGGGTACCAGCACCAGGGCCCGGCGCAACAGCACCTCCGCCTCCTGCGGGTCCGTGCCGGCAAGCAGGGCACCCTGCTCCGCCAGGGCCTCCGCCTGCTGGGCGGGGTTTGCATCCAGTTGGGTAATGGCCGTGGCAAAGGCCTGCCGGGCCGCCGCCGGGTCACCGGACTGCCGCAGGGCGATACCCAGATTGTGCCACCAATCCCCGCGGCCATCCTTCATCCGCAGGGCCGTGCGCAATGCCTTCACGGCAGCGCTTGCCTTGCCCTGGGAAAGGCATGACATGCCCAGCAGGTAATGTATTTCCGCCAGCGCGGGTGCCGCGACCAGGATATCCCGATAGGCAGCCTCCGCCCCGGCCCAATCGCCCGCCTGATGGCGTGCGATGGCCTGATCGATCGCTGAATTGACATCCATGTCAGGTGCCCGCCTTTGGCGCGGGGGGGGTGGGGGCAGGCTTGGCGGGCGGGGGTGGCTTTGCCGCGGGTGCCGGTGTCGTTGGTACCGGTGCCGGGGCGGGCGCTGTTGCCGGGGGCGGGGCGGGAGCCGCAACAGGGGCCGGAGCCGCAGGGGCCGCTACCGTGGCTGGAGCCGGGGCCGGCGGGCGGGTCGGAACATACATGTAATTGTCGTTCACCTGGCTTTCATGGCTGGCGCAGGCCGATAGGGCCAGACCCAGCACCAGGATCACCATATTCCGAGCGTCAGATGCCTTCTTCACGCCACGCCACCAGCTTGCCGATTCCCGCCGATACACTACGCCTAGCGCGAGACCTGATCCAGGAAGCTTTCATCATGCACAATGATGTAGCCGTTACGGTAGGAAATGGCCCCTGCTGTCTGGAACTGCTTCAACGTCTTGTTCACGCTTTCCCGCGACACGCCCAGCATATTGGCCAGATCTTCCTGGCTGACGAAGGTGGTGATGCGTGTACCGGCATCGGTGGCGCGGCCATAGGCCTGGGACAGCATGAGGATGCGCTTTGCCAGTCGGCGCGGTACGTTGAGGAAAACCGTGTCCTCGATGATCGCGCTTGTCCAGCGCACCCGTTCGCACAGAACCGTCATGAGGCGAACGCAGAGATCAGGACGCTGCAACAGAAACGGCATGAAATCGCGGCGGTCGATCCGCAGAAGTTCCGTGGCCTCCTGCGCCACCACCGTTGCCGTCCGCTCGCCACCATCAAGCATGGCGATCTCCCCGAACAGGGAGCCCGTATCAAGGATGTTCAGCAGCATGACCTTCGCCTCATCCGACTCGGTCTGTACCGCCACCCGTCCACGCAGAATGACATAGAGGCTGTCGCCAGGGTCACCCTTGGCGAAGATACGCTCCTCCGCTGCGGCCCGCCGAACCTTGGCGAACTCCAGCATCGCTTCCATTTCAGTGTCGTCTAATACCGCGAAAAGACTGTTGCGGCGCAGAAGCGCGGTATCTAAGGCAGGTGCCACTGACATCCCCCTGTCATCTCCGGGGGAACGGTAACCACGTTCCCCCTACATTGCCAGGATTGATGCCGCGGCAGGAAAATGCAAGTCAGACGGGCATTGCCGATGCCGGACGGGCCACCCGCTCCCACATGGCCGTATGCTCGAAAGCGTAGATCGGTCGGACGCTGAGGGTGCCACTGGCCAGCGTATCGCGCACATGGGTCAGCAGGGACACGGCATCCTCGCGCTTCTGATCGGCCCGCCCGATGGTCAGCCAGTCACGGAAAGCGGACAACTCGAAAGGATCGACCTCGCCTTCCTCCTCCGCCTCGCGCAGGACGCGACCATAATTACGGTCGCGGTAACAGAGATCCTTGGCAATCTCCTCCAGGCGCCGCCGTCCCTCTACCGAGAGGATGGCAGCGGCATGCGCGTCGGACAGGGTGCGGCGGATATTGACCATGGCTTCGGACAGCGAAGGATAGCCAAGCTCCGCCGGTCCATGGGTGACTGCCACCTCGTCATCATCTTCCAGCCGACCATCGGCGAAGGCCTGGAACACGGCCCCATGGCCTTCCATCCCGAACGTATGCAGTTCGGCTGCCCGCAGGGCCCCCATGCTGGCCGCCCCAAACACCGGGATACCGCGCGCCATGGCAAAAAGGATTTCCTTGTGCCAGACGGCAGGGACATTCCCGAAATAGCCATCAATGATGATGATGGCCGCCGGATTATCCTGAACTGCGCGCAGCACGTCGCCCTGTGCGACAGGCGGTCGGAAATCAGCGTTCAACACCTTGCGCGCGGCGGATACAGGCAGGGTGGGGCCCAGGAAGACGATCACAGGATTGCTCATGGTCTATCCCTCCAGGGGTCAGGCAAGCCCGGCGGCGCGGCGCCCGCGCGCACCCAGGCTATATTGCGACGTCGCATCCACACCTTCGAGGCCCGGCACCACAACCCGGACAACGGGGATGCCGATCTCGGCACGGGTCAGGTCTACAACGACGACATCTTCGATACCGACATTGGTAAGGCGCTGCCGCAACTCGCCCAGGTCACCGCGCAGGGATTGACCGCGCCATCCCTTGATCTCGTTGAAGTCACGTACTGTAGCGCCCAGACGGATGCGGTTCAGCCACAGCATCTGCTGCTCTTCCGCCAGGAAATGATCATATTCCTCGCGGCGCATGTCATCGCGCGCACCGGAGATGAAGGTCAGCCGGCTTTGCGCAGCCTCGGTCAGGGCGCGGGACAGCGCGATTTCCGGCACCAGATTCGTGCCATAGCCGGCGGCCGGGCGCACCGTCGTCCCCAGGCCGGCATCGGCCTGAACAATGCGGGCCAGGAAGGTGGGGACCCCGATATCGGACGTCAGGTCCCACACCCCAACGGCAACACCGGCATGGGCGAAGCGTGCCAACAGCGCACGGCAAGCCGGATCGGCGATGGTTTCCAGGTCAACGCGGGTATCTTCCTGCGCCTCTTCGGGCAGCAGATTCCACAAGGTGCGGGCATCCCGCTCAATCACTTCGGAAAGACCGTGGATCACCGCCTCGATCCAGTGATTGCCCGACGCCAGACCGTTCGACGTGGCCTGAAAACAGCCATGACCCGTTGGCAGCGGCAGGGTATAGTTGCTGTGAACCATCTCATACGGGATCCACAGGCTGTTGCCATCCCGGAGATTGGTGCCCTCCGCCCACAGCAACTGATGGTGCGGGGTGTAGACACTGTCCATGTTGCAGGGAAGCAGATCGGGGTCCACCACGGGCAGCGAGTAGCGCAGATCCTCATAGGAACCGATACGCAGCGACAGGTGCGAGGCCCGTTCCGCATGCCAGCTTTCAATGCTTTCCATCACCGCAGACGCCTTGGCCGCAGCCAAGGTGACGCCTTTACCCTGCGAAACGGCCAAACCGCGAGAATTGGGGCGGTTGACCATGACGACGGGAATACCGATCGTGTCCAGGCCGGTAACATTGGCCACGCGGGTGATGCCGAATAACGGGAACAGCGGTTTAACACGGGCCAGCGTCTCTTCCGCCGAGACTAACCGGCGCCATTGCGGGGCTTCCAGATTGTCCCAGTCGGTCAAGCGAACCTGATCCATTGCCGTTCCCTTTCACATTCAATCAGATACGCAACAACACCGGTTGGGGCTGCCCCGGAATCCTCCAGGGCAGCACCCACCAGTCGTTACATCTTGGCCATATGCAGATCGGCACTCGCGAAGTGCAGGTCGGCGGAAGCGCCATTATCCATCGCGCGCTGCGCCGGAACGCGGCCGCGGGACAGGTTCTGCTCCTCGGTCACAACCACGGCCCCGTTCGGGCCAATACGGTACAGGCGGCCATCGGCACCACGCGTCAGCATATGTGTTCTCCTTGGATTACAGCTTAGAGTTTGTTCGAGTGACAACCTGACAACGCAGAGCGCATGTGTCTGGCCTCGCCAATGACCGTAATCCGGTACGTCCGTTTTGCTGTGTGAAGTGGTTCACAGCATCGTATGCAGAAGGAACGCTATGGTGTGTTCACAAAGCGCGGCCGATCGCATCAAAGGGCGATAGGCATCCACTTGATCCAGAAAGGCGAGGTCGCCGATGAACGCTCCGCATTCCCGTAACGATATTACGGTCTATGAGCCCCACGATCTGGAGATCGATGGGCAGCTGATCAGCCACAATGTCTGGGTTGACGGACATCGGACCAGTGTTCGCCTGGAAGCCGTGATGTGGCAGGCACTGCATGAAATCGCTGAACGCGAAGGGTTCAGCATCCATCAGGTGATCACGATCGTGTCGCGCCGCCAGCACCAGAACGCGTCGCTGACCGCCACGATCCGGGCCTTCCTGGTGGCATATTATCGCGCCGTGTCCAAGGGCGTGTCGACCATGCTGCTGCGTGATCTGTCCGACCTGCCGGCCGATCTCAAGTTCTAGACCCGACCGGATCTATCCGGCCTTGCCAATAAAACAGGAGCGGCCGCAAAGCGGTACCGCTCCTTTTATTTGCGCAAGCCATTATGGCTCAGTGAAGCAAGGCGGATCGCCCGGCCACACCAAGACTGTTGGTGGACAGGTGATGGGCCATCGCCTTAAGATCGCTCTCTTCAGGCATGGACCGGCGAAGCAGGCCATAACCCCGCTCCTGTACGGTGCGGGCCAATTCCTGCCGCTCCTTCAACGCCTCTTCCATCCGACCTGCCAGGGCAAGGACGAGCATGCGGGCGTGACGTGCCCATGCCCCATGCAGAGCCGCTCCCCTGCTCTGTGCAAGCCGCAGCCCGCGCTCAATATCCGCAAGCCCGCCACTAACCCGGCCAAGATAGGCCAATGCCAAACCGCGCCGGGCCAGATTGATGGCGTCCAATAGAGTCGATCCGGTTGCACGCGAGATGTTGAGCGCCTCGGAGCTGAAAGCCAGGACATCGCCAAAACGGCGCTGCCGCATCCGGACATCGGCAAGGTCAAGGCGGGCATAAATACGGTTGAACGGATAGCTGCTGGCCTGCGCGCCCTGCAGCGCCTTCTGAACAAATATCTCCGCCTCTGCGTCCCGTCCAAGCTGGGACAGGCAGCAGGCCCGCTTTCCGGCTATCACCATCCCGGCATCCAGGGTCAGGTAAAGCCCGCGTTCGTGATTGATCCAGGCTTCCGTCCGTTCCGCCAGATCCAGCAATGTCAGGGCCTGTTCTGCGGACCCATCATCCAGAAGGCAGGCAGCGGCGATGATCAGCAATTCCGGATGGGCACGGGTCATCCCGCCGCTATAGGCGATAACCGTCTCCGTCAAGGCGACAGCCTGGTCCAGACGGCCATAAACCCGTTCGTAATTTATCTGCTGCACCATGCCGGCCAGGGCACGCGACTCGTCGCCAGCCGCGCGCGCAAGAACGACCGCACGGTCCAATGCCAACAGCGCGCGCCCCCCGTCACCCGCGGGCATGGCCGCCCTGGCCAGGGCCAGACGCAGGTCGATGCCATCCAGCATAACCTCATGCGTGTCTTCCAGCTTTTCATTCGCTTCCACAGCGATGGACAGAAGGGAAACAGCCTCCACCGCCAGGGATCGGCTCAACGCATCCTGTGCGGCGGCACGGCCCGCCTGCACGGCGGTATCCCAGAGGCAGCCACTGGACGCATGGCGCGCCTGGGCTGCCAACCGGCCTGGCAGCTGCACGAATTCTTTATCCCCCAGCAGCAGGGCCAGGGCGGCGTGCTGGTGTTGGCGGTCACGCCGCGTGATGCCAGTATAAACAGCCTCATGCAGCAAGGCATGATGGAAGCTGCACTCCTGCCGGGGCAGCAGTCGGGTTTCATCAATGAAACCCAAACGGATCAGGTCCTGAAGACGATCCCCTATGGTGGCGCTGCGGAAATGCGCGGCCAGCACCGCGATATCGAATGTCGGCCCGACCACGGACGCCGCCCGCAGCAACTGGCGGGCTTCCTCGTCCAGCATGTCCAGGCGCGCCGCAAGCAATGACTGCACGGTATCCGGTAGCGGGATTTTTGGTACGGGACCGGGCAGCATAGCCCCGACATCGCCAAGCAGCGCCCCGTTCATCATGAGGACGCGAATGCATTCGACCATGAAAAACGGATTGCCCCTGGCGCGGCGGGACAAGTCAGCCTTGATCGCTTCCAGCGCCGGCGACTGCCCCATCCACATATCCAGAAGACTGTTCACCTCGGACGCGGCAAGCGGGGACAGCGGATATTTTCGCAGGACCGTCTGGCTGGCGATGCTGGCCGCCAAGCCTTCCTCTCGGCTGGACAGGACCAGAACCATCCGTGTATCGGCAGGGGTCTGCTGAAGCAGGGCGGACAGGGTGGCCTGCACCGCCGTGTCCGCCCAATGCGCATCCTCCACCAGCAGGACAAGGGGGTGACGGGTGGCGGCAGACCGGGCCAGGGCGACAACGGCACTGACCGCCAGCGCCAGAATGGCCGACGCTCCACCCCGGCTTTCATCATTGCTGGGCAGAAGCACACCGACCAAGGCATCCGCCTCTTCCGGGGAGGCGCCTGCGGCACGCAGCATGGCCGCAATACCACCCCCCGTCCGGGGCAGGGGGCAATCCAGAAGCTCCACAACCAGCTGGTGCAACGGGCTGGGGGCGCCCACAGGCTCCACCGCGGGCACCTGCCATTCAATCACTCGCAAGCCCCGCGAACGGGCCATGTCGGACAGGGCACGGATCAGGCGCGTTTTGCCCAGGCCGGCTGCACCCTGCACCAAATGCGCGGAAAATGGCGTCGAATGGTCACCATCCAGGGCGGCCATGGCCAGGCCAAGCTGCTTGCGGATCGATTCACGCCCCACAAGCGGCAGGCAATCATCATACTGGCGGCGCCGGGTGCGCAGACCCAGAAACTCATGGCTCTGCGTCGGCTCATCTCCGCCCAGCGCCAGCAGCATCGAAGGGCGCGTTTCCACCCAATCAGAGATCAGCCGCGCTGTGCAATCCGCCAACCGGGCGCCATTGGGCGGGGCAGATTGCTGCATCTTTGCCGCAATGTGGATGGCGGGACCCGTCGCGGGATTGGCCGACTGCCGGCCAACCGCCATATGGTCCCACAACACTTCGCCTGAACAGATACCGATACGAACAGCCCGACCGCCGCGCGCAACCTCACGAAGAATGGCATCGGCAGCGTAGCAAGCCCGGATCGCGTGATTTTCCTGGGAAACAGGAGCACCGAAAACAGCGTAGATACCATCGCCAAGGGTCTGGCAAACAGTGCCGCCGAAGGCCAGCACATGGCGGCGCATGATATCGATGATGCCCGACAACTGGTCATAGGCGTCTTCCGGATCCTGCGGGATCACCAGCTTGGATGATTCAACAATATCGCAGAAGAAGGCCGTCACCATGCGGCGGTCGGCCCGCGTCAGCGCCGGGCGCGCGGAACCCACCGATGCAATCATGCCATCGTGTGTGTCTACAACGCTCTCGACACCCGCCACCGACATTCTGTTTGCCCGCCAACCAATGGTAACGGAATTTAAATCAGATACCGACGCCGCAAGCCCACCAAGTCTTATCGGATCGGCAATGGCGCATACGATAGCATCCCATTTCCCCGCTGAAAACTGGTCACAGATAAAATATCAGCCATGCGGGGGCAAATTTTGCTTAAGAAATCGTATAATTTCTGCAAGCCCGGCTTCAACGCCTGATGAATGTAAGAATAGGCGCATGGACGAGAACCATGGACGGGTACCCGCACCAAGAGTTGACCAGTCGCGATCTCTAACAATTCTCCAGACGGGTGTGCCCACCGCTCCTGCCAGTTCCCCTACGGCGGTCGGTGCCGTAATCACCAGATCCAGATTGGCGACCAAGGCGGCAAGTCCCTCAAGATCATTGGTAAGGTCCAGATCCGGCATGGTGTGCAGTACTCGCCCTTCCCTTCCGAGGGCCGCAACCTCCTCCTCCCGGGCCGAATATTGCAGGTTGACCACCTGAATATCCGGTATGGCAAGCAAGGGCGCCCAGGCGTCCACATCCGCATAATTGTGCCGGCGACGCGTGGTTATCAGGCGGGAGCGCCAGCAGATACCAACCCGCAGACCGGCAGGCAGCGCCGCCAACCACTGACGGGCCGTTTCCGACCGCTTCCGGTCGACCACCAGATAAGGCGCGCCTGTATAGCCAGACAACGACGGGGCGATAAGGCCGGGCAGATCACCGGCCGGGACATGCAGGTCGGCATCCGGGCGTTCGGGCGCATCCGACCCGTCAGGCGGCAAGCGCTGCGCCCGGATAGATGCCGACGGGAAACTGCGGGTGAAAAGCCCGACCAGACGGGGATCACACTCGATCACCGTCTGTTCGGCACGGCTGATCGCAGCTGCATATAGGCCTGCGAACATCAGCTCATCACCCAACCCCTGTTCCCGCCAGATCAACAGCCGCTTGTCGGACGCCGCTTCACCGCGCCACTGAGGTACTGTGAAACGCCGGTCGGGCAATGCTTCTCTTGCGGCGAAACGCCAGGAATAGTCCGACCAGCCCTCGGGAAGCTGGCCATCCTCCAAACGAAGCAGCGCACGGGCAACACGGACACGGGGCAAATCGGGGTCAAGCTCCAGCGCCCTGTCGATTGCCGCGCAACCGCGCGCGCGGTCCCCTTGCGCCAGCCGGCAGAGACCGAGATTGCCCCATACCTCCCCGGAGCCGGGCGCAATGGTCAAGGCCCGGGACAAGACGGCTTCCGCTTCCACCAACTGGCCGGTCAGTTCCAGGGCAGCGCCCAGGTTGGTCAGACCCTGAACATTATCCTGTTCCAGACACAGACCCAGGCGATAGGCATCAATGGCGGCATCCATCTGATCCAGTTCCTGCAGCGCCACGCCCAGGAAAATAAAGGCCTCTGCACTTTCCGGTGCCGCGTCCACCGCTGCCCGGTGAAAAGCCAGCGCTTCGCCCAGCTTGCCACGCTCGACCAGGATATTGCCCAGGTTCGACAAGGTTTCCGCATGACCGGGCCGCAGGGTCAGCGCCTGGCGATAGGCCTGTTCGGCACCCGCCAGCTCCCCCCGAAGGGCCAGGACAGCGCCAAGATTGTTCCAGGCCTGCGCATGTGACGGGTTCGCGGACAGCAGCAGCCGGTAGGAAGCCACTGCGGCATCCAGCTCGCCGATGGCCCGCTGGCTGTTGGCCAGATTAAACAGGGCCCCCGCATGTCCTGGCCGCCCGTCCAGGGATCGGCGATAGGCATCAATGGCCTGCCGGTGGGCACCCATGGCGGCATAGGCGTTTCCCAGATTGAACAGATAGGGGGAATGATCGGGGCGCTGCTGGAGCGCTTTGCGATGTGCCTCCACAGCGGGCGCTGGATGACCGGCAGCCCGCAGGGCGCTGCCCAGATTGTCCTGAATATCCGCGGCCTGCGGCTGGCGTTTGGCCGCGTCCTTCAGCAGGCGCACGGCTTCTGTCGGATCACCCATCTGCAATAGGGCAACCCCCAGCAGATTAAGCAGCTGCGCATTGCGCGGATCCCGTGTCAGCAAGGCCCGGTAGGCACGCGCTGCCCCCGCCACGTCTCCACTCTGGTGCATACGCACCGCCTGTTCGGCTGTAACCGGCATGCCCGTCATCTATTCCCCACCGCCCCACTATACCGATGCACAGCCCGCCGGCTTTCAAACGGCGACCCACTGTAGGGCATTATCCTTGTCGGGCGTACCCTGATGTGGAATAATGCCTCTCATGGATTTACCGTTCAAAGGGCACGGCGAACGTTATGAAGCCTGCGACGGGGTACAACAATCGTCCCACTTCCGATGATCCCCGCGATGTCGAGGCTTGGGGCCTGACGGAAGCGGCACGCCGCCTGATCCATGCCCGGCAAGCGCCGGAAAATCCGGATCTGTTGCGGCAGGCCCTCTCCCTCAATCAGCGGCTATGGACGATATTCCAGACCTCCATGGTCGATCCGGAATGTCCGCTGCCAAAGGATATCCGCGACAATGTGCTGGCTCTGTCCATCATTGTCGACCGGCAGACCTTTGACCGGCTCATTGATCTGGATGTCAACAAGCTGGATCGGCTGATCGATATCAACCGGGCCGTGGCTACCGGTCTTTCTCAGCGCCCGACGGCGTCTGCGGCATCACCAACTGCTCCGTCCGCGTCGGCTGCGCCGCAGACGGCACCGATGCCCAAGCCGCAGGCACCGCCTCCCGGCGCCCCTGGCAAGCTCAGCATTTCGATCTGATATCAGCATCCCGGTTCGGTTTCTTTGGGAATCGCCAGAGAAACCGAACGGAACAGATTGCATTTTATCTAATCGCCCTATAGATTGGTGCGATAGAGGGGGCTTTTTACGACTACCCGCATTGCTGGGTGTCATAAGGTGAAGGGAGACTTGCCATGGTCTCGTCCGTCAGCGGGTCGAGTTCGGTTCTGACCACCAGCAGTTCATCTCTGGTGAGCACTAGCCCTACGCCCAGCCTCACTGGCACTGCTGCCGCCTCCACTGTTATTGCCGACACCACCAAGAAGCTCTCCAACATTGAGCAGCAATTGGCGGATTTCGCGGCTTCGACTGCCAAGGCCAATAAGAAGGCCGAGGCACAGTCCAAGATCCAGGTACAGACCTTCGAGAAGCAGGTGCGCAAGTCGCCCTACTCCACGAACGGTGCCGCCACCGACATCGGCACGCTGGTCAAGGACAGCACCCGCCTGAACGTCTATTCGAATATCAAGAAGGACGACAAGGGCGACGTCTTCAAGGTTCGCGTACAGACCGCAGGTGAGGCCCAGATCGGTGTTCTGGGTGATCCCGGTCTGCGCGTGCAGGTCATGTCCCGCTATGGCGCCGTTGTGGCTGACAGCAAAGAGGGGCTGGGATCGACCAGCGACAATTACAAGGCCCTGCAGAAGGGCGATTACAAGTTGCCGGCGGGGGACTACTTCATCAAGGTCACCAATGACGGGAACGGCCCCGTGAAGGACAGCAAGGGCAACGTCCTGACGTCCAAGAATTATGCGATCCAGATGTCCATGGGTGTCTACCGCAAGGATTATGACACGGTGGCCCAGCAGCCCAAGGCTGGCGACGGCGTGCCGCAGCAGTCTGTGGGACAGCTGGAGTTGCAGAACATGCTGACCGCCGCGCAGAATTTCGATACCGGCCTGTCCGGTACGGCCAAGCTGAACAACGCGCTGTTCGGCTGATCCTCGTTCTCTACGCTGAAATTGCTACATTGAAGGCGGGTTGCGTCACGGACGCAGCCCGTTGGTAGCTGCTTGTCGCCTGCCGGGCATTGGCCTGCCGCAATCCCCCGCCCTGGGCATTGCCATCCTGATCATCGCCTGACCGCGATTGCCGCAGCTCCGTCTGCGCCTGGGCCTTTGTGGCATCGGCCTGCGAAGCCACGGCCCGGTCCTGGGGGGAAGGGTTCTGGGGTGCCAGCGCCGCCCGTTTCACCACCTCCATTTTGGTGATTGTAGCTTCGGGGTTCCCCCTTACCGGAGCGACATCGATCGGTACCTCACCGGCAGTCGCATAGCGGCGGCCATCGGGCCCGGTCGTGTACTCAAGCTGGATACCGCCCGCATAGGGGCCGCCCGCCGTTTTGTGCGCCTGCTCATGGGTCCGCACCTCGGCATCGGTCTTTTTCAGCTCCCGCAGCTGTGACTGCTGGTCGCTGGTCAGGTTCTTTTCAGCTGCTGGCGTACCCGGTGGGGCTGTCTCCGCCGCCTGGCCCGTGCCAGCCGCACCCTGCCCCCGCCGTCCCTGGCCGGCGGGGGGTGTGAACAGCACAGAGGAGATGCCGGAGATGGACATGGCACAGGCGGCAGCAGATTATGGTCACCCGAATTGTACTGCTGCGACCGGCCTGGCCAAACCCCAAAAATGCGAAATCCCGGCCCCACGGGAGGGGGCCGGGATCGACACGCCATGCAGCTAGGGATAAGGGGCCGCTGCCGCCCGTCAGGTTACCGCTTCAGGTTGATCGTCTCCGTCAGCATTTCGTCGGTAGTGGTGATCACGCGGGTATTAGCCGTGTAGGACCGCTGCGCCACGATCAGCTTGGTGAATTCCTGCGCGATATCGACGTTCGATCCTTCGATGGAGCTTGCGGCGATCACGCCGGCACCGTTGACGCCGGTGGAGGTGAAGCGGGCGCGACCGCTATCCGCCGTTTCGGTGAAGGTGCCGCCCGTTTCACGGCCCAGCGCGTTCGCATTGTTGAACAGCACCAGAGGCACCTGTGCGATCACACGGCGGCGACCATTGTCATAATTGGCGACAACGTCACCGTTTTCGCGGATTTCCACGTCCCGGAAGGTACCCTGCGGGCTGCCATCCTGAAGCAGGGAGGTCACGTTGATGGCGTTGCCCTCATACTCCGTAAGGCCCGTTGCTTCACCGAACGTCCCGAGATCCAGCGTGATGCGCTGCGGGCCGTTGCCATAATCGACGGTGAAGCTGACCTGGGCGGGCTGGCCGCCTTCGGTCACGGCGCTCACCGTGGCATTGCCGGTACCGACATTCGCGGAAGACAGGCTGGACAGCGTACCAGCCTTGGCGGCTTCACCATTCGGCAGCGTACCTCCGAAGTTCAGCGTGATGTGCGGCGGCGTGGTGCCGATGTTGGAGCTGGGCTCACCCAGGAAGGGAATTCCATCCTGGTTGCTGGTCATGGTAATGACGCCACCGACCGAGGTGGCCTGCACCGGAATGCCGCTTTCCTGGTTCACCTTCAGGGCCAGATTGGCGGCGATCTCATCCAGCGACACTTCATTGCCGGTCGTCGTGTAGGTGATGGTGCGGTTGAAGTTCGGGGCCACTTCCTGGGTGCCGTTCAACTGGATGCTGGCATCCTTGGCCGTCAGCAGAATGCCGTTGGTGACACCGTCATCCTTGATGGCCGATGCCGTGAACGGCGCGCCGAAATCATTGCCCACCTTTGTGACAAGGGCATCCAGCACGCTGGCCGGTGTCGGGAAATCACCGATATTCTGTTCCGTGATCTGCACCGCGTAGGTGGTGCCATTCATGGTGACGGCATAGCGGTTGCCAACTGCCGGCGTCGCGGTTGTCGTGGAGAAGTCAAAGAACTGTGACGACGGATCGGTCGCCAGATCATCCGTACCGGTGACACGGAACGGCGTGTCGACGGCATTGCCGGTCAGCACCAGCTTGTTGCCACTGACCGTGGGCGTCACGTCGGCAGAAGTGATCTGCGGCAGGAACAAGTTAGTCAGGGCCTCCGTCGTCGTCGGCGGCTGCGTCGGCAGACCGTCCAGGTCAGCCTGAGTCAGGGGGCCGTAATTATAAGCAGTCCCATTGATGGTGACGCTGTAGACGTCGCCGACCTTCGGCGCCGTGCTGGGATAGGAAACTTCAGTCACCTGAGAGGCGGAAGCCGAAGGCTGAGTCGTCGTCGTGCCTTCCAGGGAGATGGGATCGACCTGGTTGGTCGACGGGCTGCGCAACGTCACAGAGTAAGTGGCGCCGACATCACCCGGCACGCCCGTGATGGAGATGCGCTGCGTCTGACGCGAACCGGTGATATTGCCCTGGACCGAGCTGACGAAGGTCGTGTTGTCCGCCGGCGGCGCATTGTTGACATTGGCCTGCATGAGGCGGTCACGACCGCTGACGGTGAAGGCTGTGTTAACATTGTCAGCCGTCAGGACCAAGCGGGTGCCCGACACGGACGCCGTCACACCCAGGGCTTGGGCGTTGATATCGGCGGCGAAGGTGGCCAGTTCGGTCGCCATGTCGTTACCCGAGACGGGCGCGTAGGTGATAGTGGTCCCGTTGATGGTCACCGACATGTCGTTTTCGTCGTCGGTAATGTCACGGTTCGGGTAGCTCATCTCCGTGACCTGGGCTGCCGACGACGAAGCCGCCGTCGTGGTCGTGCCGGCCTGCTCACCGACATTGAAGCTGTCGCCAACCGTCGTGCCACGCAGGGTCAGCGTGTTGCCCGTCACCGAGGCGATGACCTTCTCCGTGGAGGAGTTGGCATTCACTTGCGCGGCCAGCGCCGTCACGACACCGTTCAGGTCTTTCAGCTGACCAATATTGGCCGCCGTCACTTTGACCGTATAGGTCTGGGTGCTGTTGTTGTCGACATTCAGCGTGAATTCGTCACCGATATCGACCGAGCTGCCGGCAAAGGTGATCACGGACTGCTGCTGCTGCGTGCTGGTCGCCGGGGTCGTCACCGGGGCATTGGCCGTGTTGACGGTCGGCGTCGCATTGTTGACGTTGGTCGTCAGGGTGAAATCATCGCCCGCCGTGGTGGCGGAGATGCGCAGACGGCCATTGGAAACATTGGCGGTCACACCAACCGGCGGCACGGCGCCGTTGATCTTGTCGGCCAGGGACTGGGCGACGCCGGTCAGATTGGACAGCTGCGAGGAGTTGGTGGTGGTCACCGTCTCGGTGAATTCCACGCCATTGATCGCAACGCGATAGGTATCGCCGATCTTGAAGGCGCCGTCGCCATTGGGCGACGTGAACTGCACTTCCTCGATCTGCTTGCGCGGCGTGATGCCCTGGGTCAGCGAGGTGGACTGGGCGGAGACCGGGAAGCCATCCAGGTTGCCGGACAGGGGCAGGTTGCCGACAGCGCCCGGCGTATCGACGGACAGGCGCCAGGCACCATCCACCTGGCCCGGACGCCAGCCCAGGGTGATGTCGCGCGGCTTACCCGTGCTGTCAAAGATCTGGATCGTGGTCGGCTGGATCGGCTGGCCCGGCGTCGGATCGGTCGGCAAGTTCGCACGCAGCTCGATCGACTTGGTCGGAACCGGGCTGTCAATGTCCGCCGTGACCTGGATGGGCGTGGCGGAGGTCGAGAAAGAGTTCGTCGCCTCGCTGTAGATATAGCCGTTCAGCGCAAAGCCGGAGCGGTTGACCAGGATGCGCTCGTCGTTCAGTTCGAAGGAACCGTCACGGGTATAGTAGCGCTCGCCGGTCGGCACCGAGGTGCCGTTGACTTCCGTCAGGCGGCTGACATTGAAGAAGCCCTGGCCACGGATGGCAAGGTTCGTCGTGCGGTCGACCGTTTCGATATTGCCGGCCACGCTGTTGGCATAGCTGGGGCGTGCCACCACACCACCGGGATTGTGCACACGAGCATTGGATTGCAGCACCAGGTTCGTGAAAGCGGTGTCGACGCGCTTGTAACCCGTGGTGCGGGCGTTGGCGATATTGTCCGAGATGTGACCAAGGGCGGCGGCCTGGGCCTGAAGGCCAGAAATGCCGGTGGTCAAGGATCCGAAGATGCTCATGGAAGGGCTCCCGTTGGAGTGATGGCGTGTCGTGGCCTATTGAGCAAGTTCGATGCCAACTCTCGGAAAATTTCTAAATCACTGATTTAATTGGATTTGTTAAATCTACCTGATGGGCATTCCCTGCCCCTTTCCGGGGTAGAAGATGCTACTGGGCGGATTTTGCCGGGGTAGCGGTGTCTTTTGCCGGGGCCGTGCGGACAGAGAAGGGGCCGATCCATCGGCGGATGGATCGGCCCCTTGGGCACTCGCAACCATGAAGTGACGTGACAGCAGCGCCGTCACAGCCGATCAGTTCGGACGCGGCGGGACAGCGAACATGCCCGTGCGCACATCATTGGCCATTCCTTCCAGGAATTCAGCCGTCGTGCCCACGCCATGTTTGGCCAGAAGGCCATAGACGGCAGCCGTCACGGACATGGTGCCGATCATGTCATAGGGCACGCCTTCACGGGTGGCATTCACCCAGAAGGCATTGAACTGATCGAACAGGCGGGTACGGATCGCCTCGTCGCCGCTGGGGGCGCTGGCCGGTGCGGGGGCGGCGGTAAAGCCATTGGGGGGTGCGAAGGCATTCATTTCTCGGTTCTCCTTCTGATGGATCGGGTTCAGGCAAGAAAGTTGATGAGGGACAGGGATTGCATGCGACCGGTGATGGTGTAGCTGGCCTGCTGAGTGGACATTGCGGACTGCAGGCGGACGGCCACCTCGTTCTGGTCGATGCCTTCGATGTTGGCCAACTCGCCCTGGGCCTTGGCGATGGCGTCCTGGTGACGGCTCTGCGTGTTGTCCATGGTGGCCGCCGCATTGACGACGCGGGAATGGACACCGCGCAGCTGGTTCTGCGCATCGGTCAGCAGATTGCGGCCTTCCTCCATCAGCTTGCCATAGTCGCCGGGGCGGTTGATGGCGGCGGTCAGGCGGCGCAGGCCGCTGACAAGCTTCTGGATGGCGGGATCATTGCTGCTGACACCGTAATTGACGCTGAGCCCATCATCGACCTGCAGCTTCGCGATGTCATAGGCCGCCGAAACCTCGCGCGACTTCGCAAAATCGGTATCGTAGAAGGGCAATCCCGGCGGATTGACGATGCCTTCAAACGTATCCTGCTCTGCCAGGGGCGGCAGGTCGTTGGTGATCAGCCGCGTCTGGTTGCCGGCATTGTTGATATCGGCTGTCGTCTGAAACTGGCTGTTCACATCCTTGGCGGTGAAGATCAGCTTGGTGTCGTCTGCGGGATCAATGCTGGCCACCACCGAGGCGGCAGGATCGGCATTGATCTGCACCGCCATCCGCTGCGCCACCCAGTTCGACATGGAGGTGGGGGCGGTGTAGGACGGCACCTGCCCGGGCGCATCGGTCGGCAGCGGTGCGTTGCCCCGCAGGATGTCGCTGTCACTGGGGCTGATGGCATAGGAATATTTCGTCGGCCCGGCGATGATCACCTGCGGCGGCGCATTTTCGTTCTGCACGATGGTGCGGGAACCGATGGAGATGTTGAACACATCGCCCACATCGGCTTCCGTGCCATGGAACTTCACATTGTCGATCTGCCGCTGCGTCTCGCTGGCTTCCTGCACCGTGTAGGGCGCCTGGGAAGCATCGACGGCGTCCGGCGCGGTCAGCACCACATTCTCATGCGTGCCATTGTCATAGACACGGCTGGTCAGCGTGAACTTTTCCTTCACGTCATTGGCCGTGGCTGTGACAATCCCGTTGGAGACCGACAGGGTCACATTGAAGGGCGGGTCGCTGAACTGACGGATCTGGTCAACCAGGCCAGTGCCGGTATCGTTGGAAAACACCTCGTCCAGCGACTTCTCATTCCCCGTCGTGACATAGGTGAAACGCTTGCCATTCAGGATCATCTCGTAAGTTTCGCCAGCGTCTCCACGCTCGCCCACCAGGGTGGTGCGGGTGATCTGCTTGGCCGCAACGATATCGTCCACCGGCTTGGTATTGTAGCGGGAACCCGAGAACAGGTAGCGGTCGCCGACCCGTTCGTTCAGCAGGGATTCCAGTTCCACGGTCATGCCGCGGATCACTTCGCGCGTCGAGGCCATGTCGGGCCAGGAGACATCGAAGGACGAAATGCCAGACCCTTCAAGGCTCTCGATATTCAGCTTGATGACGGCGCCATCGCCGGGGCCGCCGGAAATGGTGAAGCGGTCAGCGTCCACCTGCGGCGGCACCTGCTTCATGTTGACGGTATTGACGGCGCGGCCGCCCAGCCCGTCGGTGACGGTGATGTCGAAGCTGCCCTTCGGCCCGGTCTGGCTGGGCACTGCGGAGATGGTGTAGGTGGCCTCGGCCTTGAACTTGCTGTTGATATCGTCCACCGACACCTTCATGGCGCCTGCGGACTGGTTGGTGACGCTGCTGATGCGCGTGGCGCCCGGCCCCTGCGGCAGGCGTGTGGTACTGGACAATTCCGACGCCATGTCGGCCATACGGTCCATCAGCGTGTCGTAGGACTTCACGCGGGTCATCGTCTGGTCGATGGTCTGGGAATAGGCCTGACGGCGCACCAGTTCGGATTTCAGGTCCAGAAGGCGCTGTGACTGCGTGCCGAAGAATGCCACATCCTGCGACTTCTTGCCCGTGTTGAGCTGGGTCGAGAGATCGTCGATCGCCGACTGCCCGCCCGTGAGCGTGCGGATGGTGTTGATATAGCTGCCATAGCTGCTGATGCGGGTCATCTGACGATCCCCTCGATGGCATCCAACATATTGTTGACCGTCTGCATCACGCGGGCGGCGGCGGAATAGTTGCGCTGGAGCACCTGCAACATGGCGATCTCTTCATCCATGTTGACGCCGGTATTGTTCTTGTACCGGCCTTCCAGCTGCGCCTTGAAATCGGTGGCGATGGTGGCCTGCTCGCTGGCAACCTTCTGGTTGCTGCTCCACTGCGCGATGACGGTGGAAACCATGGAGCCATAGGACAGGCCAGTGGCCCGCAGCCCGTCGGCATTGATGGTGCGGCCAGCGGCGTTCATCGCATCAGCCACACCCGCTGCGGCACTGGCCTTCACGGTATAGTCACCCGAAAGAAGGCCGGGATTGATCTCGATATTGCCGGCGCCGGTCCCGATGAAGAACCGGTTCGGCAACTCGCCATCGCCAACGGGATTGGCGCTGTTATAGGCGTCGGCGAAGCTGGTCGGCTCGCCCGGCTTGGTCGATCCCAGGAAAGCTTCGGCAATGGCCTGGGTCTGAGAGCGCAGCTTGCGCAGGATTTCGGCGCCGGGCAGGTTGGATGCGGGCTGCGGCGGGTCCTGTACCGACCCGTCGGTACGCAGTTCCAGCAGGGCGCCCAGCTTGCCGTCACGCACCATGCCCGTCAGGTCACGGTCGGATGCCGAGGAACGCAGCTGGCCATTGTCATAGGTGAACTTCACCGGGGCCGCATCAAGCAGGGACACGCCCGACGTCGTGAAGATCGACAGCTTGCCATCCGCCCGCTCCACGGTGCGGATGCTCATCATCCCGGCCACTTCGCGCACCAGGGCGTCGCGGCGATCCTCCATCTCCATGGTCGGATCACCGGCGCCGCGCGTCACCAGGATGTTGGTGTTCAACTGATCGATGGAGGACAGGGCTGAATTCAGCTGATCCACCGACTGGTTGATGTCGGTATCCAGCTGCTTCTCGATGCTGTTGATACCCTCATTCAGGCGGCGCAGCTCGCGCGCCAGATCTTCGCCATGGACGACGATCTGGCCCTGGGCCACGGTGCTTTCCGGGGTGGCGGCCAGTTCTTTCCAGGCTGTTTCGAACTTGTCCAGCGCGTCGGTTACGGGCGGCTTGCCCGCCGTCGTGCCCAACAGGTCGGTCGCCTTGCGCATGTAGTCAGCCGTGGTCGTCGCACCGGATTCCTCCGAAATGGTCTGTTCCAGCTGCACACGCAGCGCCACATCGACCTGGCGCTTGTACTGGGCGATGCCGGTGCCGCCCTGATTGTCAGAGGTCTGCTCCAGCGAATGCCGGGACCGGTTGGGATCATCCGCCTTGGCCACGTTCTCAGCAACCAGCCCCAGCTGCCCTTGGATCAGGCGCAGGCCGTTGCTTGAGTTGTTGAGGACGCCAAACAGGCTGGTCATCGGACGGGTCCCTTGTACCGGCGAAATGCCAGGACCGATCCCCATGACCGGCCCACCCTGTCATCTGCAACAGGCGGGCCAACTTTGACGTTGTGAGGATTTACAAGGGTTTGCGCAGATTTCAGGGCGGTCGATATGACCCCTGGGCAGAATCTGCCGGATGGAAAAATCCGGAAACGGCAAGGATGGCCGGGTACCGAAACAAAAAGCCCCCGCCGGTGGGCAGGGGCTTCATGATCGGCTGGAAGGTCAGGGTCAGGCGGAATGAACCGCCGCCGACAGCAGTGACAGACGGCTGCGCACGATCTGTTCGGCCAGCAGCCAATGTTCGACATCACGGCCCGGCGGCTGCCCTTCCGACAGCCACAGCAGATAGGCTTCTTCGGCCACCTGATCGGTGGTCGGCTCTACCGCGATGGCCACCGAGGCCACGGGGGCCGGATCGACCTTCTTGGCACGGGGCTTGGCCGGGGCCTTGGCCTTCTTCACCGGCGGCGGGGCGGGAACGGTTTCGGTCTCGGGAACGGAAAGGGCTTCGGACTTGGCGGATTTGCGCGGCATGGGGCTATCTCTCCATCGCAGGGAACCAAGCGGACTGGGCGCAGGAAGATGGTGCACTGCAACCGCAGAAATTTCCACTCCCTTCCTTTGGATTGCCTCGAAATTTCCGCAAGTCCGCCCTTCTTATTACGGCACTGCACCCAAAGCGTGCAGCACCGGCAGCCGACGCCGGGCAAAGGATTCCCACCGCTCGGCCAGTTCGGCCTTGTGCCGCTCCGCATTCGTGATCGGCTTGCCATCACGCAGCACCCGCTGACCCAGAGCTTCCAGCGTCGTGAAGGCATGCATCACCGGCTCCTTTCCCTGCTGCATCGCCGCCAGGAACAGCTTGCCCAGCCTGTCGACCGCTACGCCGCCACCCGTCACGGGGCTGGCCAAGGCCGGCATGCGGTCTGCCGATGCGGCATCCGTAAGCAGCATTGCGTTCAGCCGCGCGCACGCGTCCCGGCGCTGATCATCGCCATCAGGCGGCAGGGCCGGTGCGATCAGGTCCAGCGCCTTCAGGGCGGCCAACGCCGCTGGCCCCTCCCCCCCAATCTGCGCCAGCAGGGTGGCCTCATCCATCGGACCCGCCTGCAACGCCGTCAGTATGGCGTGCGCCGCGTCAAAAGGTACCTCCAGGGGTCGCGTGGCCGGCGTCGCCCGGCGGGGCAGGTCACGCGGATGGCCGAGCGCCGCCCAGCGCCTGTGCACTGCCGGACACGCCGATCCGCCATCCCGGATGAACAGGTCGCGGCGGAAGGGCCGGTTGGTGACATAGTCGCGCAGCAACTCCCTGAAATCGGGATCATCGGCTGCCTCCTTCCCCCCAACGGTAAGGATGGCACCCGCAAGCCCCTCCTCCTCCCACCGGTCTGCCGCCCGCACCTGCGCGGCCAGCCGCAGACCGGCAGGGGCCAGGGCCTGTGCCAGATCCGTGAAATAGGTCGGGTGCCAGCTCTCATTGAAATATTCATGCGCCAGATAATCGACGGGCCGTTCCAGCAGGGCATCCAGGCGGGTTGTCACCGTCGGGTTCACCCCGAAATACCCTGCCTCCTGTGCCCGCAACCGCTCCGCCATTGCCAGGGAACCGGTGATGCGCTCAGCCAAACTCCCCTGCCCCCGCCGCGCCGATGCCAGCATCAGTTCCCGCAGCGGCAGATATTGCGCCCAACCGGGCAGGACATTATAGCCGAGATAGACGACCCCGCCGGGCTTCAGATGCCGGTCCAGAAAGGCCACGATCTCCGCCCGCTGCTGCGGTCCCACCCAGGACCAGACGCCATGCAGGGCGACGACATCAAAGGCGGGAAGGTCGCTATCGGCATAATCGGCAAAGCCCAGCGGGCTGACCGTCAGGTTCGACAGGCCCGCCCCAGCGGCCAGCCATCTTGCATGGGCCACATGGTCCGGGTTGATATCATTGCCCCAGAACCGCGCCTGCGGGTTGGCGGCGGCCAGCAGAGCCAGGCTGAACCCCTGCCCGAAGCCCAGCTCACAATAGTCCAACGGCTGCCCCGGCCGGATCGGCGACCGACAGCCCAGCGCCTCGGCCATGGGCCAGGGCTGCAGCTCGGTGTGGAAGCTGTAGGTATAGCCGATTTCCGTGACATACCCGTCCGTCCAGCCCCGCATGATCCCCTTCCCTGCCCAATTATAGCCTGTTTTCATGGCATGAAGCCGTGAACTCGGCTATGGAAAGCCCCGGCCCTTCGACAGGAAACAGGCATGCGCTACGGAAAGCTGGAAGTCATCTGCGGACCCATGTTCTCGGGCAAGTCCACAGAGATCCTGAAGCGCGCCATCTGGTACACGCACGGCACCGGTTCCCACATCATGCTGCTGAAGCCGGCCTTTGACGTGCGTTATGCAGAGAACCGGGTGGTCAATCATGATGGCATCGGCTTCGACGCCATGCCCATCACCCGCATGCCGACCATCGCCGACAGCATCAAGGCCGTCTTCATCGACGAGGTGCAGTTCTGTGTCGACCCGCATTACCATGGCGACGTGGTGGAGGATGTGCGCAGCCTGCTGCACCGGGGCATCGATGTTGCCGTGTCTGGCCTGGACATGGATTGGCGCGGTCGGGCCTTCCCCGTGACGGCCACCCTGGCCGCCATGGCCGACGGCCTGTGGAAACTGAAATCCCGTTGCGCCGTGTGCGGGCATGAAGCGCACAAGACCTTCAAGAAGCACCGCAACGACCGTACCGTCGAACTGGGCCAAGCGGACCTGTACGAACCCCGCTGCAACGCCCACTGGCACGATCACAGCGAGGCGTCGGGCCGGGAACTGTCATTGGATTTGTAATAAGCGCACTGGTGAAGGTCACGATGATGCGCTATCCCGCCCTTCAGCAAACGTCTTTCAGGAACGAGTGAGAAAATGAGCAAGTGCCCCTGCGACAGCGGTCGTGAATTTGATGCCTGCTGCGGCCCCTATCTGGCCCGCACCACACCGGCCCCGACGCCCGAAGCGCTGATGCGTTCGCGCTATACGGCGTTCGCCAAGCAGGACATCAAGTATCTGGGCGAAACCCTGCTGCCGGGCACGCAGGATGATTTCGACGCTGAACAGGTCACCGAGTGGGCGTCCAAGAGCATCTGGACGGGCCTGGAGGTGCGTTCCACCGCCGATGGTCAGACCGCTGACGAAGCGTTTGTGGAGTTCGTGGCCAAGTTCACGATGGATGGCAAGGACCTGATCCACCACGAAACCGGCCGCTTCAAGAACCAAGATGGCCGCTGGTGGTATGTGGACGGCGTCATGGGCCAGCGCCCGCGCACCGTGCAGAAGGTGGGGCGCAACGATCCCTGTACCTGCGGATCGGGCAAGAAGTACAAGAAGTGCTGCGGCGCCTGATAGGCACTACCTATCATCACAATCTGATCAATCGATTTCCCTGTTGCGATCCTTTCTGCCATCCTGAAACACACAGGATGGAGGAAGGATCATGGCAACCAAGTCCCTGGAAAAACTGATACAGTCACTGCGTCAGCACGGGGCGGGACTGTCTTCGGAAAATGGCCGTTTGGTCATTGAAGGTTCGGCGCCAGCGGATATCTTGATGCAAGCGCACCGTCACCGTAAAGCACTGGCGGCGATTGTGCGCGCCCGTTCCTGACCAGGGCGGGCTCCCCTTCCCTGTCAGAGTATGTCCCGAATTGACCCAGAACAGCCCCTCGCCCGCCCTGCCCGCCGGCCATCCGCCCGTCAAGGCGCCCAAGATTGGCGTGCTGCTGATCAATCTGGGAACACCGGAAGCCACCGATTATTGGTCGATGCGCCGGTATCTGTCGGAATTCCTGTCCGACCGGCGCGTGGTGGAGGTGCCGCAGGCCATCTGGCAGCCAATCCTGCAGGGTATCATCCTGACCTTCCGGCCCCGGAAAAGCGGCCATGCCTATGCCGGCATCTGGAATCAGGAACGCAATGAAAGCCCGCTGAAGACCTTCACGCGCGCCCAGGCCGATGGGCTGCGTACCACGCTGAAGGGCACGCATGATGACCGGATCATCGTGGAATGGGGCATGCGCTATGGCCACCCCTCCACCGCCAAGGGCATCAACAACCTGATCGAACAGGGCTGCGAGCGTATTCTGCTGTTCCCGCTCTATCCGCAATATAGCGCCACGACGACGGCAACGGCCTGTGACCAGGCCTTCCGCCATTTGATGACGCTGCGCCGGCAGCCGGCCATACGCACGGTGCCCACCTATCACGATGATCCGGCCTATATCGAGGCGCTGGCCGCCGGCGTCTCCCGGCATCTGGACAGCCTGTACTGGAAGCCGGAGCGTATCATTGCTTCCTTCCATGGCTTGCCGAAGATGTATTTGGAAAAGGGCGACCCCTATCACTGCTACTGCCTGAAGACCGCCCGCCTGCTGCGGGAGAAGCTAGGCATGGATGCGGGGATGCTGACACATGCCTTCCAGTCCCGCTTCGGGCGGACGGAATGGCTGCAGCCCTATCTGGAACCCATGGTCAAGGCCCTGCCGGAACAGGGTGTGAAGAAGCTGGCGATCCTGGCCCCCGCCTTTGTCAGCGACTGTGTGGAGACGCTGGAGGAAGTGAACCAGGGTATTCGGGAGACTTTCCTTACCGCTGGGGGGACCGACTTCACCTACATCCCTTGCCTGAATGATCACCCTGATCATATCAGCCTGCTGCGCGGGATTGTGGAGCGGGAGTTGGCGGGCTGGCTCTGACCATCCTTACCGCCTGGGGGCATAGAATTCTCTAACCTTCGATTGACCACAGACTATGGTTAACCATAGTCTGATCAGGGTGTTGATGGTCTTCGGGGGCATCAGGTGCGGCGTTTGGCGATGGTCCTGCTGGTCTTGTCGCTGTCTCCCGTGCCGGCATTGGCCGAGACAGCACCGTTAAAGTTGGTTACCGGCACCGACTATGCCCCCTATGTGGATGACAGGCTGCCCGATGGCGGCCCTGTCACGGCGCTGGTACGGCAGGCCTTCGCCAAATCCGGCCAGGACGTGACCTTGGCCGTGGAACCTTGGCGTCGGGGCTATGAAGGCCTGTTGGCCCAACGGTTCGATGGGACCTTCCCCTATATCCGTACCGAACAGCGTATGCGGGAAGTGCTGTTCTCCGACCCGATCACAACAGTGCGCCAGCATCTGATCGTAGCCCTGGGCAATGAACGAGCCGCCATGGCCAGCGGCTGGATGAAAGGCAAGCGGGTTTGCGCGGCCGTCGGCTATGGCCTGCCGCCCTGGATGGATTTCCTGATCCGGCAGGGCGATGTACAGCGGGTGACACCGACCCAGCAGCGCAGTTGCCTGTCCATGATCGTGGGTGGACGGGCCGACTTCATGGTGGAGGATGAACGCATCGCCATCGCCCGCCGTGCAGAACAGACTGAGCGGGAAAAGCTGGCCACCGTACCCGGCCCCGCCGCCAGCGAGGCTACCCTGCATCTGATCGTGGCCCGCCACCACCCGAATGCCCAACAGATTCTCGATACGTTCAACCAAGGGCTGGCACAGCTGCGGGCGGAGGGGGCGATACCCGATCTGCTGGCATCGAAGCCACCCTCCTGATCCCATTGCCCTGCCCCGCCGCCCGTCCTAATCTGGTGACCAAACCATTTTGGATCATGCCATGGACACGATCATCGGCCCCAACGGCGGCATTACACTGACACCGGAGATGCTGGACCATCTGGGCCTGAAGCCCGGTGACCGTCTGACTCTGCTGTTAACCGCGGATCACCGCGTCGAACTGGCAGCACCGGCCAGGGCGCCGGGGGAGAAACTGCTGAAAAGCATGTTGGGCCGAACGGGCAAAGGCTCATAAAAAAAAGAAAGCCCATGTGTTGGCGACCATGGGCTTTTAAAGTTTCCCTTGGGAAGCCACAGGCGGCTTCCATCTAGTTCCTTACCGTTTGGGGGCATGGTTCGGGCCGTGACACGACATAGAGGGCGGCCAGGGCCAGCAATCCGATCGCACCGCCGGCCAGCCAGGACTGCCCCTCGGCGGTTATGTACAGGATGCCCGCCCCCACACTCATCCCAGCCAGCGCCAGCAGTTTGCCGCGCCGTGTCACCTGCCCCCGCTCCAGGAACAGCCGTAAAGGCGTACCAAAGCGCGGATGCAGCAACAGCCGATCCACACGCGGATCACCCAACCTGATCAGGCACCATGCCGACAGCAGCAGAAATACCGTCGTCGGCATGACCGGCAGAACCATGCCGACCATGCCCAGCAGCAGGAACAGGCTGGCACCAAGCCGGTAAAGACCACGGGCGATGGGCCGAGGCACAGGGGAGGGTCGTTTCATAATCTCTTCTCCTGACCTGTGATTGCGACGTCGCAATCAGGCCAAACGACAAGCATCCTGCACGGTAGTCCCGTCATTTCAACTGGTACAATTGATTGTTCGAATGATAATGATCGGTAAAACCTATCATGAGTTCTGGGGTTAAAGGATGAATCTACGGGACCTGCGCTATGTCATCGCCGTGGCCGACCATCGCCATTTCGGGCGGGCGGCAGAGGCCTGCCATGTCAGCCAGCCCACCCTTTCCGGCCAGTTGCGAAAACTGGAGGAAATGCTGGGCATGACCCTGTTCGAGCGCACCAACAAGTCCGTCGTCCCGACACAGGCGGCGGAACAGATCCTGCCGCTGGCCCGCGCCGCTGTAGAGAATGCCGACGCCATTGCCGCCTTGGCCCAGGGCTGGCGCGATCCGCTGGCCGGTTCCTTACGTCTTGGGGTCATCCCGACCCTTGGACCCTATCTGATGCCGCGTGTGCTGGGCCCGCTGAAACAGCACTATCCAAATCTGGATCTGGTGCTGTGGGAAGATGTCACCGACAATCTTTTATCGCGTCTGCGACGTCATGAACTGGATGCCGCCCTTCTGGCGACCGATGTGATGGAAGATGGGATTGTGGACATCCCGCTGTTCGACGAGCCGTTCCTGCTGGTTATGCCGGAAGCCCATCCGCTGTCCGCCATGGAGCAGATCGACGCGGCGCGGTTGGAAACGGTGGAGATGCTGGTGCTGGCCGATGGCCATTGCCTACGTGATCAGGCGCTGGCGGCCTGTAAGCAGCCGGGCGGCGGACGCGCCGACCTTCGCGCGACAAGCCTGGAAATGCTGCTGAACATGGTGGCCGCCGGCTATGGCTGCACCCTGGCGCCCGCCGTGACGGTGGCGGGGCGCGCGTCCCCCGTGTCTGGCACGGTGACGCAGCCCCTGGCCCCCGGAACGGCGGGCCGCACGGTTCGTCTGGCCTTCCGCGAGACCTTTCCCCGCCGCACAGCCGTGGAGGCTGTAGCCGCGGCGATCCGAACCTTACATCCTGGGGGAACTTAACCCGCGCGGACCTTACGGAACCATTCGAGCATTTCTGCCGGCTCCACCCCATGGCCGAAAACACGGACGAAGGTCCCGTTGCGGTCCATGAGATAGATGAAGGCGGAATGGTCCATCAGATAGTCAGACGTTCCCGCCTCTTCCGCAGATACTTTCTTATAGTAGGCGCGGTAAGCCCTGGCGGCAGCGTCGATCTGTTCCGGGGTACCGGTCAGGCCCCGGATCTGCGGATGGAACAGGGGGACATACCCCGCCAGCTGCTGCGCGGTATCACGCTCCGGGTCGATGGTGATGAACAGGGCCTGGGCATCGGCGCGTTCTTCGTCCGTCATCTGATCCAGCGCCTGCCCGATCAGCTGCAGGTCGGTGGGGCAGATATCGGGACAGAAGCTGTAGCCGAAATAGACCAGCGAGATTTTGCCCTTGAGAATGTCCTGGGTGACCGGCTGCCCCGTATGGTCGGTTAAGGAGAAGGGGCCGCCGATGGCGGCGCGCCCCTGTCCTTGTTCCGACTTCTGCGGTGACAATCGGTCAGCGACCAGAACGACGGTGCCTAGCAGTGCGGCAGTCGCCAACACGGCCAGGCCGGTCCAGAATGTCCGGCGCTTCACGACGCGGACAATCAGTGCTGATGGCCGGAATGCTCGCCATGACCGCCATGGTCATGCTCGGCCATCGGCGCCTTGGCACCCGGCCCCTGTACCGGCACATTGACGGTCAAGGCTCCCGCCTTTTCAAAGTTAAGGGTCAGGGGGAAGCTTTCACCCTGCTTCAACGGGGCCTTCAGGCCCATCAGCATGATATGCAGGCCACCGGGCTTCAACTCGGTCGGCGTGCCCGCCGTGACCGGAATGCCGCCCTCGACCGGACGCATCTTGGCGATGCCGTCCTGCATCAGGTGGGTATGCAGTTCCACCTTGTCCGCCACCGGGCTGCTGCCGCCCAGCAGCTTGTCGCTGCCGGCATCAATGTTGAGCGTCAGGAAGGCGGCGCCGGCCTTTGCCGTGGGGGCAGAGGCGCGGGAGAAGGGGCTGGTGACACTGATCTCCGCCTGGGCGGCACCGGCAAGCAGCAGGACAGCAGCGGAAAGAAACAGGCGTTGGGCGAACATGCGCATGGTGGAATTCCGTCTGTGAAACATCATGAAACAGGGTTGGGGCAGGGGAGGTCAATCCTCCGGCGGTCCCCGCGCACCCAATCCATGCGCCCAGACAGTGACGTGCCGGATCATTCCCGGCAGCAGAAGCATCGGCGCCCGATCCCAACGCCGGGGCAGCGGAATACCGGCCTGTTCAACCGGCCCCAGTGGCGCCGGCAACAGGCCGAAGGGGCAGGCCAGCCCATGATCAACCGTCTGGGTGCCGGTTCCATCCGGCGTCACCTGCACCACACGGCACAATGTCAGCGTCAACGCACCCCGCGCCAGTGCAGCCGTATCCGGCATATAGCCGCGCGGCAGCAGGGCGACGAGCATCAACACCGGCAACAGCATCCACGCTGTCCAGCCCCGCCAACCACCCTGCCGCATGATCATGGCGCCTGTCATATCCATGCGATGCCATGCGGGCGGGGCGCTGTCCAATGTTCTGTTGTCGCAAGCCCGCCCAGGCTTAATGCAGACGGCTGCCCACCGGCGCCCGCTCCAGCACTGGCACCCGATCGGATGACAGGTCATAACCGGCATCCAGCATCAGCCGTGAATACCCCTCCAGCACGGCACCCGCCGTCTGCGCTGCCTCCGGTGGCAACCATGCCGTCATCATATGTTCCAAACCGACCCCATCCCCGCCCTGGGCACTGATCATCGCATTCAGTAATTCCGCCTCGTCATCGGTCAGCCGGGTGCAAGCGGGGCAGCCCAGGGCCGGCGGATGCCGGGCCGCGATCAGGAATATCCGCATCAGGCGGTCGATATTGGCAGGGGCCAGAGGAACCCCCGCCGATGCATAGACATCCCGCAGCAGCAGGGAAGGGCACCGCCCCTGTCCCGTGCATGCCGCCCAGTAGCGCAGCCCCCACAAGGCCAGCCGCGCCGACGGGTACAGCGCCACAAAGGGCATGTTGCCGGCGATGGCGGGGCGATGGGGGCGGGCATGGCCGCGACGGTCGATCTGCATGTTCCTTGATCCTTGTGGAGATGCGACGTCGCAACAATAGAGATATTGATAATCATTCTCAATAACTCAATGCTTGTTGCCACCTCACGCCTGACGGGCCATTGTGAAGGGACGAAAGGTTTCATCCATGGGCATGCTGATCTTTTCCCGTCTGGCCGCGCCCTTTGGCATGTGGGAAACCCACGCGGGTGAGCCTTTGCAGGACACGCCGGACATGATGGTGGAACTGCGTGACCAATGGCGCGAATGCGCCGCCGGCCCCACAATACCACGCGCCCTGGACTTCACTCCGGTTGCCCTGCGCAGCATCGCCAACAACCTGGCCCTGGTCGATCTGCGCCTGGGCGTGGAACAGGCGCGGTATCTGTGGGCGGGGCAAGGGCTGGTGAAACTGTTCGGCCCTCCCCTGACCGGCAAGCTGCTGTCACAATGCTATAGCGGCAAGACATTAGCCGAAGTGCGCGATGCCTACCGACGCATGCTGGAGCTGGGCGGCCCCGTTTTCTCCGACCGCTGTTTCCGCGTCTTCACGGAGAAGCTGGGCTATCATCGCCTGATGCTTCCTTTGCTTGACGATACGGGCGAAGTGGGATTCGCGATGTTGATGATTCTACCCAAGGGAAATCTCCGCACGGCCAGCGACTGGCGCTGTCTGGAAATGGAACTGGACCTTGTCGAGGCCCTGCGCAGTACGGAACGCTGAGCCTTTCCTTACCGTTTGGGGGAGGGGGTTGCGCGCCTGGGACTCGGCACATCCTTACTCCCTGGGGGATGAGAGATACGCCCCTAATCCTTACGGGCCGAGGGATGGCTTCCTTACCGTTCGGGGGCCTGAAACCCTTTTTCTGCCTTACCAGCTTCCGAGTCCTCGGGACCATAGAGCAGAAGCAGAATCCCGAGTCTCCTTACTGCATGGGGGAGGCTCCTCCTTACGCCGTGGGGGCGTGCCAAGCCGGCGATGACAGCCCCCCCCAAACAGTAAGGATTCCCCCAAGGCGTAAGGAGTGAGCCGGCACATCACGTTCTGAGTCGCCAATCCCCCAAACAGTAAGGATAAGGCCTTACGAGTCGGAAATGATCGAACGCACCGGCAGTTCAGGTTAGTGCACACCCATCCCACTAAATCTCTCAATCAAACCCAAAATCCTGTCCTGTTTAGTGTTCCAAGATTCTAGTAAAGATTCTAGGAAGCGGAGAGGCGCGGAATTGCTGGGGTTTTTGGGCATCATCCTTACAGGGCGGGGGTGCCTTCCCCCACTTCTCGGGGGTATTTCACCCACGCCCCAGGGCGTAAGTGTTTCCCCCATCCGGTAAGGCATGGAAATCCCTGTGGAAAACACCTTTCCTTACTTGCACCGGCTGTAAGGAAGGGACTAACTTCCGTCCCAAGAGAGGGGACCCCGCCATGCCACCCAGCCGCCGCAAGACCAGCAGTGCCGAACCGGCGCGGGATGAACCCTTGGCTGCCATCGTGCCCTATGTCCCCTCTGCCGGCGACAGCGGCGTGGTGATCGACCTGGAAGGGAGCTTGGTGGAAAGCAGTGGCGGGGGGGAGAACCTGCCCACCCTGGACCGGATGGGTCAGACGGCGCGGGTGGCTGCCGCCACGTTTGAACGCGACGGCTACAAGCATCTGATCAAGGCGGCAGAGGCGGTTTATTCCTACCCCGCCAACGGCTCGCGCCTGTCCCTGCCGGCGCAGAAAATGCTGAATTTCATGATCCATCTGGCTGGCAGCCAGAATTTCGCCAACAAGCTCTACCGCCTGCCCAAGAAGGTGGTGCGTGGCAATCACAAGGGCAATGAGCGTATTTTCGACGCGGTGAAGGAGATTTACGAAAGCTCCCTGGTCGTCATTGGGCCGTTCCGGGGCCGGCGCAGCCGTGCGGAATTGCGCATTCTCTCCTCCTATGTTCGGCCAGAGGATGAGGTGGAGATCGACAGCACCGACATCCATTTCCAGTTCACCGACGCCTTCCTGGAACTCCAGCGCTCGTCCCAGCTCTGGGCCCGTCTGTCGGGGCCGGCCATGGTCAAGGTCACCAGCACCTATGCCCTTAAGCTCTATGAGATCGGGATGCAGCGCTATCAGATGGACCACCCGTCCCTGACCCTGGACATCGAAACGCTGCGCAAGCTGTTGAACGTGCCGGAGGGGGCGTACAAGGATTTCGGCATCCTGCGCACCCGCACCATCGACCGCGCCATGGCGGAGGTGAACCAGCTGGCCCCCTTCCGCGTGGAGATGCCGGAAGAAAAGATGAAGCGGAAGGGCCGCAAGATCGAGGAAGTGACCCTGGATTTCCACGCCAAGGATGAGGACGAGGCCGCCGACACCTTCCTGGAACGTGAACGCAGCTCCACGGGGCGCAAGACAAGGCGCGAGGCGGGGGAGGGGACGAAGCCGGCCCTGGCCGCCGCCCCCCGTTCCCTGCCAGAACCCGCCCCGCCCTTGCCCGATGCCGACGATGCCGAGGCACTGTGGGCCGCCGCCCGCCATGCCCTTAGCCAAAAGCAGGTGCCCGGTCCTCTGCTGCGTGACCTCAGCGTGGTGGGGATCGAGGAAACGGCGCGCGGCACCCGCAAGCTGGTGCTGCGCGCCGGCCACGCTGCAACGGCGGAGACGGCCCGGCGCAGCCATGAGGCGACGATGCGAACCGTGCTGTCGTCCCTGACATCGGGTAGCATCGGCGAGGTAGAGTTTCAGGCTGCACGCCAGGGTCGATAGACTGACAGATATTTCAAGAGATGCACATTGTGGCCGGGTCGCGATGTGCAATCGGCAAATCGGGTCGCCACCCCATCTGCACTATGTTCCGCACCAACCAACTGGCAAGGGATGCGGACAATGGACGTGAAGGACTGCAACGGCAATATCCTGGCCGAGGGTGACAGCGTCACTCTGATCAAGGATATGAAGGTCAAGGGCGCCAATGTCACGCTGAAGCGCGGGACCGTCGTCAAGAGCATCCACCTGACCGATGATCCGGAAGAGATCGAGGGCAAGGTGGAAAAGGTGAAGGGCCTGGTTCTGAAGACCTGTTTCGTCAAGAAGGCCTGATCTGACCGTCTGTCGAACAGACGCGTTGACGTAGGATGTCCCCTGGTCCGCTTCCGGTGATGCTGCCCGCATTACCTTGATCGGGGAGGAAAAGATGGTGCGGCTGCGGCGTGGATATGCGGACGGCCCCTGTGGCCAGATACACTATTGGGATGGCGGCAAGGGCAAGCCGCTGGTCCTGGTGCATCAGGCCATCATGTCGGCCAACGAATATGACCATGTGTTCCAGCCCTTTCTGGACCGGGGCATCCGGCCCATCGCGCTGGACCTGCCCGGTTTCGGCCTGTCCGATCCGCCGTCGGCCCCGCCCAGCATCGCGGACTATGCCGCTGCCATCCCGCCGCTGCTTGACGCGCTCGGCATCCGGCGGGCGGCCATTGGCGGCCACCATACCGGCGCGCTGGTCAGCAATGAAGCCGCGAACCTTTATCCCGACCGGATCAGCGCCTGCATCCTGGGTGGCCCGCTGCTGATCCCCGACACTGTGCGTCAGGCCCTGATCACCGATATCGTGGCGCGGGAGAAGGCCTTCACGGCCCTGCCGAACGCCGCCCACATGGTGGAGGTGGCCAGGATCCGCGAACGCTATGCCGCCGGTAGCGTCAGCCTGAATCGCATCACAGATTATGTGGTGCAGGCCATGCAGGCCTATGCCATGGGCACCTACTGGTACGGCCACGCCGCCGCCTTTGAGTATCGCCAGGACGGCCCGCTGATGGCCCTGCGCCAGCCGACCCTGATCCTGACCAATACCGGCGACATGATCTACCAGGCAGCGCTGGATGCCCACCGCCTGCGCCCCGACTTCGCCTTCCACGCCATTGAAGGCGGCGGCATCGATATCCTGGACCAGAGCCCAGTGGAATGGGCCAATGCGGCGGCGGACTTCTTGCACGGGGTGGATTATTGATGAGGCTGCGTTGCTGGTGTAAGATACCAGCATGAAAGCCAGTCTGGTCCTGCGGCGGCGTTTTGAAGTTGATGCGGCCAGCTTTGCCGAATTGGTAATCTGGTCATTGCCGCAGCCCGTGCCGCCGTCGGAACACCCGTTCAAGTACCGGATGGTGTTGATCCACAAGGGCGAAAGGGTGCTTGGATTCGACAATGAGCGGGGTAAGGGCGATTACCGGCACGATGGTGCCTTTGAAACCCCTTACCAGTTTCAAACTGTTGAGCAACTGGTTGCCGATTTCCTGACGGCTATCGAACGATGGAAGGCCGCGCGATGAAGCAGTTGACGGTTGAGGTTCGCAAGAACGCCCAAGACCAGGCACTGGCGGAGTTCGTTGATGCCTGGAAGAAATTGGAAGAGGGCACGACGGTAGAGGCCTCCGACCGGCTCTACTTCCGGGACTGGAGCACCTTCGCATCCCTGTTTACCCCGCGGCGTGTGGAGCTGTTGGAAGCCCTGCGCCAGGAACCGGCAGATAGTATCCGCGCCCTGGCGCGGCGCCTGGGACGTGATCAGAAGAATGTGCATGCTGACGTGCAGGCGTTGATGACCGTCGGTTTGATCGAGCGGGATGGTGACCAATTGACAGCGCCGTATACCGAGGTGGGGGCGGCATTGACGTTTGCGGCGTGAGGTAAGGTCCATGGATATCAGCACAATTGCTGGCCTGACTATTTCCGGATTGAGTCTGGTCAACGACTTGGGGAATACAATCAAGGACTTAAGGTCCTGGAGTGAACAAGATATCGAAGTCGATAGTGATTGGCTGCGACTAGCGATATCTAAAGGCGTCTTGGATGGTTCTGAAGCTGACTACGCTTGGCTCTTAGAGAAGCGACTTCCTTCAATGGAACTTACCGGAACCCATCAGGCTGTGGTCGCAGTGAATACGGACAAGCGGATTAAGTATCGCATTTTTCTAGGAAACCTCAATCAGGCCAGCGGGCGCTGTATTCTGGTACGTAAGCTATAGCCACTGTTGACGCCCCACAACCCCGCCAGTTGACAGACCGTCAACCGATCCCTATGCTCCCACTCCAGAAACGGCCACAAGCAGTTGGGGGCGCATCATGGATGGGGCGGCGTTGAGGGCTGCGCGCGAGGCGCGGGGGGATACGCAGCAGGCCTTTGCCGACTGGCTGAATGCCCGCCTGGGCCGCCGGTATGACAAGGGCCGCGTTTCGCGCTGGGAAGGCGGTACGGAGAAGATCCCGCAGGCCGTGGCCGATATCGTCGTGGCCCCGGCCCGGCGTCAGCGTGACCGTGCCACTATCATCGCCATTTCCAACCAGAAGGGCGGGGTGGGCAAGACCAGTGCCGCCGTGAACATCGCCGCCGCCCTGGCGGCCTTGGGTCAGCGCGTGCTGCTGGTTGATGCCGATCCACAGGCCAGCGCCACGGTCCATCTGGGCATCAGCCAGGCCGAGGCCTCGGACGCCGGCCGCACCACCTATCACGTCATGCTGAAGGATCAGCCCGTATCCGGTGCGGTGATGCCGGTTTGTGACGGGCGGTTCCATCTTCTGCCCTCCACCATCCTGCTGTCGGCGGCGGAGACGGAGCTGATGGCGGAGCCGATGGGCACGCTGGTCCTGCGGGAGAAGCTGTCCAGCGTGTCGCGCTCCTACGACTACATCCTGCTGGATTGCCCGCCGCATCTGGGCATGATGACGTTGAACGCGCTGGCGGCCGCGACGGGGGTGCTGATCCCCGTGCAGACGGAAATGCTGGCCATGATGGGTGTGCCGCTGCTGCTGGACACCATTGCAAAGGTACGCCGGCGGGGTAATCCCGACTTGTCGATCATCGGTATCCTGCCCACCATGTTTACCTCGCGCCATACACAGGACCGCGCCACACTGGCCGATCTGACGGAACGGTTCGGCGGCAGCCTGCGCATCTTCACCCCGGTGCCGCGCTCCACCATTTTCCCGCAATCGGTGGCCGCCGCACAGCCGACCGTGGATGTCGCGTCCGACCCCGCCATTGTTGCCCCCTTCCGGGAGGTGGCCAGTTCCCTGCTTGAAGCCGACCAGACGGAGGAAGCCCGTGTCGCGTAAGCTCGCCCGCACCAATCCGGCGCTTGCCCCCGCCACGCCGGCGGTTCCGCGCGACAGCGGGTTGAACCGGCTGTTCGGCACCTCCGCCGATTTCCCGGAACTGGTGGAGCTGGACCTGGATCAGGTTCATCCCAACCCGGAACAGCCGCGCCGGCATTTCGATCCCGCCGCCCTGATGGAACTGGCCGACAGCATCCGCCACAATGGGTTGTTGCAGCCGATCCTGGTGAAGAAGCACGCCGAGGGCGGTTACATCATCGCGGCGGGGGAGCGACGCTGGCGTGCCCATGGCTTGCTGGGCAAGCCCACCATCTTCGCCGTCATCACCAAGGGCGATATTGAGGAAGTGGCGTTGGTGGAGAATCTCCAGCGCCGGGATCTCGATGCGCTGGAAACCGCCTCCGCCCTGGCCCGTCTGGGTGAACGGCATAATTACGCCCAGGAACAGCTGGCTGCCGTTGTCGGCCTGTCCAAGTCGGAGGTCTCCCGCCTGCTGGCCCTGCGCGGTCTGCCGGAAAAGGTGCAGGCCGAATATCCCGCCTTCCGTGACAAGGTGACCAAGAGCCACCTGTTTGTCCTGGCCGATACGGAAGGGGAGGAGGCGCGGCTTGCCCTCTGGTCGCGCATCAAGGAAGGGGCGACCATCAAGGAACTGCGCGTCGCCAAGCAGAAGCCGACGGAGCCGGTGGTCGAAAGCCCTGTCCTAACCGTTGCCCGTAAACTGGGCCGCAGCCTGGACAAGCTGTCGGATCGGGCTGGCCGGCTGGCCGCTGATGAGGTGCAGAGCCTGACGGCCCTGCGTGACCGGATCGACCGCTTGATCAAGGGCTGAACTTGCGACGTCGCAAGCAAAGGCTCCCCCAAACGGTAAGGATTGCCGATTCTCCCCCACGGCGTAAGGAAGGCATAACGATGCGTTGGATGCTGACGGCAGCCATGGCGGCGATGTTGGCCGCAACCCCCGCAATCTCCCAGAATCGGCCCGCTGCCGGCCCCGCTGCTACCGCCAAAGAGGCGCAGGTGGAGGGGTTTCGCAACGCGCGCTTCGGCATGACCGAGGCACAGGTGCGCGACGCCATCGGTAAGGATTTCAAGCTGTCGGGCGATGCCATCCAGCGGGTGGAAGAACCGACGGAGCGAACGACGGCCCTGATCGTGAAGGTCAATGACTTGCTGCCCGAAAGCGGGCCGGCGGTGATTGCTTACCTCTTGGGGTACAAGACGAAGAAGCTGTTCCGGGTGAATGTCATCTGGGGGCAGGAGATCGGGTCCCCGACCAAGCCGGAACAGATTGTCGGTACGGCCAACGCCCTGCGCAATTATCTTCTGGGTCAGGGGTATCGGCAGGAAGGCCTGATCCTGAACCAGTCGCTGGGCGATGATAATGTGTTGGTTTTCCAGGGAAATGACGTGCACGGCCGCCTGACGGAGCTGATCCTGGGGATTGCCAAGAAGCCGCCGGCCAAGCCCGATGCGCAGCCGGAAGTGGCCGGTGCCAGCCTTCGGTTGTCCTATGTGGAGAAGCCCAAGGAGCCGGATATCTATCGCGTGCCGGGCGGGTTCTGATCCTTACCTTCCGGGGGAATCCTTACCCCCTGGGGGCTTGTCGCGGCGCCACCTTTAAAAAATTCGACAGCATGTCGGATTGCCCGATCTCAGTTCGTCTTCCTGGTAGCAACCGGAATCTGGCGAGACGGGAGGGGCTTTGCGCACAGAAATAAACTTTCCGATACCTGAAATTTTGCAACGGGGGTTTGCCGCCCTCTTTGCGGCGGCTTTGTGATTGGGATCACATGAAATGATCCACGTTCACCCGATAAAAGCCGAAATTCCTTCAAGACCGCCGTTTTGGCAGGGCGGTCTTTGCAAGGCCGTGAAGTTTATCACGAAAGTGCTAAGCGCACTGGCCTGCTTCGTCGTACCCAACGGCGGCCATTCATGATACATCCGCGACCGGATGTAATTTCATGACCGGCTGAACCGGCAACAATAAAGTTCAAGGAACTCACGTCATGCGCATGACCACCCGGCTTTCCGGTTCCCTGTTTCTTCTGGCATTGACGCTCACCGCCTGCGGTCAGGATGGTGGTGGTGGTGCCGGGATGGGCATGGGCGCAATGCCGCCGCCGGAGGTGGCCGTGGTTGCCGTCAACCCCGCGCCTTATACGTTGACGTCGGAACTGACCGGTCGCGTGACACCCTATCGCGTGGCGGAAATTCGTCCGCAGGTGTCGGGCATCATCAAGGACCGGTTGTTCACCGAAGGCAGTGACGTTAAGGCCGGGCAGCCGCTCTACCAGATCGACCCCGCCACCTACCGCGCCGCCCTGGCGCAGGCACAGGCCGATCTGAAAAGTGCGGAGGCGCAGTTAACCTCTGTCAAGGCACGTGCAGGCCGCTACAAGGAACTGGTGGCCGTAAAGGGCGTCAGCCAGCAGGAATATGATGACGCCATGGCCGAACTGGGCGCGCGGGAGGCGGCGGTCGCCGCCGCCAAGGCCGCCGTTGAAACGGCCCGCATCAATCTGGATTATGCCGGCCTGACCTCGCCCATCGCGGGCCGCGTGGGCCGCTCGCGCGTCACGCCGGGTGCCCTGGTTACGGCGGGTCAGGCCGAAATGCTGACCAGCGTCACGCAGCTCGACCCGATCTATATCGACCTGACCCAGTCTGCCGACGCGGTAGCGGCACTGCGCCGCCAGGTCGCGGCGGGGGAAGCGACGATCCCGGAAGGCGGCAAGCTGAAGGTCAAGCTGATCCTGCCCGATGGCACGCCTTATGCCGAGGATGGGGCGCTCGACTTCTCCGACATCACCGTGGATGAGGGGACGGGCACCATCGGCCTGCGCGCCACCTTCCCGAACCCGCGCCTGGAACTCCTGCCCGGCATGTTTGTGCGTGCCGTGGTGGATCAGGGCACGCGGGCCGATGCCATGCTGGTGCCGCAGCAGGCCGTGATCATCGGTCCCGGTGGTGTTGCCACCGCCATGGTGGTGGGCAAGGAAGACAAGGTGGAAATCCGCCCTGTCACGGCGGCCAAGGCCGTCGGTGACCAGTGGGTGGTGACCAAGGGGCTGGCGCCCAAGGAACGCGTGATCGTCCAGGGCGTGCTGAAGGCCGCCCCCGGCGCACCGGTCAAGCCCGTACCTTACAATCCGGCTCCTGCCGCGGCGGGTGCAGCACCTGCCCCGGCCCGCTGATCATTCCCGGAGAGAACCGAAATGGCGAAGTTCTTCATTGATCGCCCGGTCTTTGCCTGGGTGATCGCCATCGTGATCATGCTGGCCGGCGCGCTGTCCATCATGCGTCTGCCGATTGAGCAATATCCGGCCATCGCACCGCCTTCCATCGCGGTCAGCGCCTCCTATCCGGGTGCGTCGGCTGAAACGCTGGAAAAGACCGTCACGCAGGTCATCGAGCAGAACCTGAAGGGCATCGATAATCTGCGCTACCTTTCCTCGACCAGCGATGCGTCGGGCAGCGTCACCATCACCCTGACCTTCAATGCCGGTACGGATGCCGACATTGCCCAGGTGCAGGTGCAGAACAAGGTGACGCCGGCTTTGTCCTCGCTGCCGTCGGAAGTGCAGCAGCGCGGCGTTGTCGTGTCCAAGGCATCAGCCAGCTTCCTTCTGGTTGCCGGTTTCGTGTCCAAGGACGGTCGTCTGGACGGCAATGATCTGGGTGACTTCGTCGCCTCGCGCGTTCAGGACCCGATCAGCCGTGTGAATGGTGTAGGGTCGGTGCAGGTTTTCGGTGGCGGCTATGCCATGCGCATCTGGCTGGACCCCGTCAAGATGGCGGGCCTTGGCATCACCGTGGACGAGGTATCAGCGGCGATCAAAGCCCAGAATGCCCAGGTCTCTGCGGGACAGGTCGGTGGCACTCCGTCGGTCAAGGGGCAGCAGCTGAATGCGACCGTGACGGCGCAGAGCCGCCTGCAAACCCCCGAACAGTTCGGCGCCATCCTGATCAAGTCCAGCCGTGATGGCGCTGCCGTCCATGTGCGGGACGTGGCGCGGGTGGAGTTGGGTGGCGAAAGCTATGACTTCGTTTCCCGCTACAACCGCATGAATGCGGTCGGTCTGGCCGTCAATCTGGCCACGGGTGCCAATGCGCTGGAAACGGCGGCATCCGTGAAGCAGGCGATCGAGGCGCTGCGCCCCAGCTTCCCGGCGGGTGTGGATGTCGAATATCCGTACGAGACGACGCCGTTTGTGAAGCTGTCGATCCAGGAAGTGGTTAAGACCCTGGCCGAAGCCGTGGTTCTGGTCTTCCTGGTCATGTACCTGTTCTTGCAGAGCTTCCGTGCAACCATCATTCCGACCATCGCGGTTCCGGTCGTGCTTCTGGGCACCTTCGGGGTCCTGGCGGCGTTCGGCTTCACCATCAATACGCTGACCCTGTTCGGCGTCGTGCTGGCCATCGGCCTGTTGGTGGATGATGCCATCGTGGTGGTGGAAAATGTGGAGCGCGTGATGGCGGAGGAGGGGTTATCCCCGCGCGAGGCCACACGAAAATCCATGGAGCAGATCACGGGTGCCCTCGTCGGCATCGGTCTGGTTCTCTCTGCCGTTTTCATTCCCATGGCGTTCTTCCCCGGATCCACGGGCGTGATCTATCGCCAGTTCTCCATCACCATCGTGTCGGCCATGGCCCTGTCGGTGCTGGTGGCGCTGGTGCTGACCCCGGCGCTCTGCGCCACCATCCTGAAGCCGCAGGATCATCATGAACGCGGCGGCCTTTTCGGCTGGTTCAACCGTGGCTTCAACCGCGCCAACCAGTCATACGTTTCCGCCACCGGCGGCGTGGTGCGGCGGAGCAAGCGCTTCCTGCTGGTATTCGCGGGTCTGGTGGCGATCCTGGGTGTGCTGTTCGTGCGACTGCCCACCGCCTTCCTGCCGGAAGAAGACCAGGGCATCATTTTTGCCATGGTGATGGCGCCGCCGGGTTCGACCCAGGAACGCACCATGGAGACGGTGAAACAGGTTGAGGATTACCTGCTGACCCAGGAGAAGGACAATATCCGGGGCGTCTTCTCCATCGGTGGCTTCAGCTTCGCAGGCAGCGGCCAGAACTCCGCCATGGTCTTCATCCAGTTGAAGGACTGGTCGCAACGCAAGGGGGCAGACAACACGGCCCAGGCCATCGCCATGCGTGCCATGGGTGCCTTCATGGGCCTGAAGGACGCGATGGCCTTCGCCTTCACGCCGCCCGCCGTTCTGGAACTGGGCAATGCCACCGGCTTTGATTTCCAGCTTCTGGACGAGGCGGGGGCAGGGCATGAGGCGCTGCTGGCGGCCCGTAACCAGTTGCTGGGCATGGCGGCACAGCATCCGGCCTTGGCGGGTGTGCGCCCCAATGGTCTGGAGGATACCGCACAGCTGAGCATCGACGTGGACAAGGCCAAGGCGGCGGCGCTGGGCCTGCAGGTCGCGGATATCAACAGCACGCTGACGGCCTTCTGGGGTTCCACCTATGTTGATGACTTCATCGACCGTGGCCGTGTGAAGCGCGTGTTCCTGCAGGCCGATGCGCCGTTCCGCATGCTGCCGGAGGATATTCAGAAGCTGCATGTCCGTAACGACCGGGGGGAGATGGTTCCCTTCTCCGCCTTCGCCAGGGCCAGCTGGACCTATGGTCCGCCGAAGCTGGAGCGGTTCATGGGCACCTCGTCCATGAACATCCAGGGTCAGCCGGCACCGGGCTATAGCTCCGGTCAGGCGATGGCGGCTATGGAAGAACTGGTGGCGAAGTTGCCGCCGGGCATTGGCTTTGCCTGGACGGGCCTGTCATATGAGGAACGGCTGTCCGGTGCGCAGGCACCCGCTCTGTACGCCATATCGCTGCTGGTCGTGTTCCTCTGCCTGGCGGCCCTGTATGAAAGCTGGTCCATCCCGTTAGCGGTGATGCTGGTGGTGCCGCTGGGCGTGCTGGGGGCCGTGGTCGCGGCCACGTTGACCGGCATGGCCAATGACATCTATTTCCAGGTGGGTCTGCTCACAACCATCGGCCTGTCGGCTAAGAACGCCATCCTGATCGTGGAGTTCGCGAAGGAATATTATGAGAAGGGCATGGATCTGGTGGATGCGACCCTGGAGGCCGCCCGTCAGCGCCTGCGCCCCATCATCATGACCTCGCTGGCGTTCATTCTGGGTGTTTCGCCCCTGGCTTTGGCATCCGGTGCCGGATCGGGCAGCCAGAACGCAATCGGTATCGGTGTCGTCGGTGGCATGCTGTCGGCCACGGTGCTGGCCATCTTCTTCGTGCCGATCTTCTTTGTCGGCGTCGAAAAGCTGGTTTTGCGCTTTGGCAGCCACAAGAAGCCGAAGGCGGGGCAGGAGTGATCAACATGAACAAGCGTCTTATTCCCCTGACCCTGCTGCCCCTGCTGCTGGCCGGGTGCAGCATGGCCCCTGACTATCAGGCCCCCGCCACTGGTGTCGCCGCCTCATATCCCCAGGCGGCAGCGCAGGCGGCACCAGTGGCCGATCTGGGCTGGCGCGACTTCTTCCTGGACGAAGAGTTGCGCGGCCTGATCGATCAGGCTCTGGCCCAGAACCATGATCTGGCGGTTGCCAGCGCCAATGTCGAACGTGCCCGCGCGCTCTACCGGGTACAGCGGGCGGATCAACTGCCCATTGTGACGGCGGGCGCATCGGCAACCCGTGCCCGCGTGAACGAACCGGTGACCCAGACGGGCAACCAGTATCAGGTCAATGCCGGCATCACGGCGTTCGAGCTGGATTTCTTTGGCCGCGTGCGCAACCTGTCTGACGCGGCCCTGGAAAGCTATTTCGCGACCGCCGCCGCGCGGGAGACGGCGCGTCTGGCCCTGGTGGCAGAAGTGGCGAATGCCTATCTGACCTTGTTGGCCGACCGGGACCAACTGGCTCTGACGGAGCGGACCTTCAATGCCCAGAAGGAAAGCTATGATCTGGTCAAACTGGCCTTTGACCGGGGCGCCCGCTCGCTGTTGGAGCTTCGACAGGCCGAAACCACACTGGAGACGGCGCGGGCCAATCTTGCCGCCTTCCGCCGCCAGGTGTCATTGGACGAAAACGCCCTGACCCTGTTGGTCGGCAGCCCCGTGGCCGTGGCGGGCGACAAGGTCCTGGGGGAGGAAGGGGCCTTGCTGGTTCCGGCCCTGCCGGAGGGCCTGCCGTCCGACCTGCTGACCCGCCGGCCCGACATTGCGCAGGCCGAGCATAATCTGCGGGCCGCCAACGCCAATATCGGTGCGGCCCGTGCCGCCTTCTTCCCGCGCATCGGCCTGACCAGTGCGCTGGGAACCGCCAGCACCTCGCTGTCCGGCCTGTTCGAAAGCGGCAGCAAGGTCTGGAATGTCGGGGCGGATGCCAGCCTGCCCATCTTCGATTTTGGCCGTACCCAGTCCAACCTGGATGTCGCCAAGGCGGAGCGGGATATCGCCATCGCCACCTATCAGGGCGCTGTGCGCACGGGCTTCCGTGAGGTCGCGGACGCCCTGGCCGCCCGTGCCACCCTGGATGATCAGGTGGTCGCCCAGACGGCCCTGGTGACGGCCACGCGGGAGACCTACACCCTGTCCAAGGCCCGCTATGACCGGGGCGTCGACAGCTACCTGCAGGTTCTGGATGCGCAGCGCAGCCTCTATGCGGCGGAAAGCAGCCTGATCATCCTGCGTCAGCAGCGGCTGTCCAATCTGGTGACGCTGTATAAGGCGCTGGGCGGTGGATTGTCGGACCGCGCGCCGGCCTGAACTTCCTCAACGACTACGGTCGTGTGAGGGACGGTATTTCGGCAGTGCAACAAATCTTTCATCAAGGGGGCGGGCCTGTGCAGACGGGCTCGCCCCTTGTCTATTCCGGCCTGCCCCTTGGCTGTCGAGTCGGTGGCGATACCCCACGGCAAGGTCATAGGTCCACCTCCCCGGACTACCCCAGAAGTCCTTGCTATCTGCCATTTTCGGCACCTGCCCCCTGCGCAAAGGCATAGGGTCCCTCGTCTAAAGACTGTGCTTTTCCGGTATCAGATATGATAATCTCCATGTCAGTAAGTTGTTTTTGTTGGTCTGCGCTTCCAACGCAGACCTTCCCTACGGTAATGTCTTTCCGATAGATCGGAGCCTATGGTAAACCTGCCACGGCTTCGGCACTGCGGTACGAAGGGGCGGACCGCGGGATAACCTCAATAAGGAGTGCCTGTTTCGATACCGAAGTTCCGCTTTCCGTCGATTTCGACGGACCTATGGCGGGGGCTCCGGTGTTGTTGACAGTCAAACTCTCAAACCCGCGCCTGAAGGGTGGCAAAATTGGAATATCCTCTGGCCCTTATCCTGCAGATCGCCCTGTCTGCCCTCATCTGCTTCGCGGCCAAGCCCATCGGCAATGCCTTGGGCATCATGGACAAGCCTGACAGCCTGCGGAAGCTGCATCGTGGTGCGGTGCCGCTGGTGGGTGGTCTGGCAATCCTGCTGCCGGCGACGCTGATCGGTGGTGGCATTTCCTATAATGACGGTGTCGGCCTGCATTGGGTGATCGTGCCCGTGATGGTCGTGCTGTTCGTCATGGGTATGGTGGACGACCGTCAGCATCTGCCTCCTGTCGTGCGCCTGTCGGTTTCGCTGGTGATGTTCTCCTTCGCCATCATCCTGGCGCCGCATCTGGCCCTGACCTCCCTGAATTTTGGCGGTGGCGTCAGCGTCGATGTCCCGCCCTTCATGGGCGCGATGCTGACCATCGTCAGCCTTGTTGGCTTCCAGTACGCGTTCAACATGAGCGATGGTGCAAATGGCGTTGCCTCGGGCATGGCCATGATCTGGGCGCTGTTCTTCGCGCTGGCCGGCACCGGCACCCTATCCATGCTGGCCCTGCTGATCGTGGCGGGCGGGGCGGTGTTCCTGGCCTTTAACATGCGTGGTCGCATCTTCTTAGGTGACAGCGGTGCCTACGGCATCTCCGCCGTCATGGGCCTGCTGGGTCTGGCCATCACGGGCCACGCCGACAGCAGCCTGACCAACATGCAGCTTATGGGCCTGTTCCTGCTGCCGGTGGTCGATTGCCTGCGCCTGATCGTCAGCCGCCTGCGCGCTGGCCGTGCCCCCTTCTCCCCGGACCGGGAGCATCTGCATCATTACCTGCTGCGGTGGCTAGTTTCGCCCACCCGCACGGCCCTGGCCTACTGGTCCATGGTGGCCCTGCCGAATGCGGCAGGCGTCCTGGTCGGCGGGGTTTCCGGGTTCGCCGTGACCGTCGCGCTGACGCTGCTGATGTACCGCTTTGCCATCGCCCGCACGGCTGCCGTTCCGGCACCTGCTGCTGTTGTCGGTGGCGAGGCGCGCTGAAGATTTCCATCCGCCGGGCTCCTCCCGAAGCGGTTTTACTGACAAGCGGCCGGGGATATTCCCGGCCGCTTTTCTTTTTTCGGCGCATTCAGCTTGGGTTCAGCGCGACCCTGTCAGGATCGGTTCCATCATCGATCCAACAGGAAGGAACCCATCATGCCTTACCCCCGTCTCCTGGCCGGTCTGCTTCTGGCCGGTTCGCTGGCCGCCGGTGCCTATGCCTATGCGCAAGGGGCCGGGACCGGTGCCGCGCCTATGTCTGGGCCGTCCATGGCAGCGGATACGCTGTCCATGCCGGCTTTGCTGGACAAGCTGTCGGCCCAGGGCTACCGCGATGCCCGCTCGGTTGAGCGGAAAAGCGACAAGCTGGTGGAGGTGAAGGCCACCGGTCCCGATGGCCAGCGCCAGGAGCTTTATGTCGATGCCCGCACGGGTGAGATCCTGAAGGTGGAGCGCGACTGATGGCTGACATGACACTCCCGGCGGGGCAGGGGACGCCTGTCCCGCCTTCTCCCGGTAAAGTCCGGGTCTGGGACCCGCTGCTGCGCCTGATCCATTGGGGCATCGCCGCCGCCTTTCTGACAGCCTGGCTGTCAGCGGAGGAGGTGATGGCGGTGCATGAGGCGGCAGGCCTCACCATCATCGCCCTGGTGGGCCTGCGCGCGCTCTGGGGCCTGATCGGCAGCAGCCACGCCCGGTTCAGCGACTTCGCCCCGTCGGGCGCCGGGCTTCTGGCCTATATTCGTGCCCTGGTGCAGCGCCGGGCCGACCGGCATCTGGGCCATAATCCCGCCGGTGGGGCCATGGCCCTGACACTGTGGTTCGCCCTGCTGGGCACGGCGGCGCTGGGCCTGCTGACCCGCTATCCCGTACCGGGCTTGCGTCCCTATGGCCATTTTCTGGAAGAAGCGCATGAGGTGCTGGCCAATGGCACCTTGGTCCTGGTGGGCCTGCATATCTCCGGTGTGCTGGTCAGCAGCCTGCTGCATCGGGAGAACCTGCCGCTATCCATGCTGACGGGCCGCAAACGAGCGGAATAGCCCTTCATGGCCCCAACAAAAAACCCGGCGCCTTGCGGTGCCGGGCTTTTGTCTTTTCAGGCTTTCTGGATCAGGCCTTGGCGGCCTCACCCTCGCCACCTTCGTTGCCGGGCGGGTCTTCGGCATCCATGGTCTTGCGCAGCCTGTTCTCGCCCAGATAGAGCAGGATCGGGGCCGCGATGAAGATGGAGGAGGAGGTGGCCAGCAGGATACCGAACAGCAGGGCCCAGGCGAATTCACGCAGAGCCTCGCCGCCATAAAGGGCCAGCGGCACGATCGACAGGAACACGGCAATGTTCGTGTTGATGGTACGGGTCATGGTCTCGTTGATGGAGCGGTCGATCAGCTCGCGCAGCGGCATCTTGCGGTAAAGCCGAAGATTTTCGCGCACGCGGTCATAGACCACGACCTTGTCATTGATGGAGAAGCCCATGATGGTCAGCATCGCCGCCACCGCCGTCAGGTTGAACTGCAACCCGGTCAGCGCGTAGAAGCCGATGGTCTTGGTGACGTCCAGCATCATGGTCACCACCGCACCCACGCCGAACTGCCATTCGAAGCGGAAGGTGATGTACAGCAGCATGAAGAACGCGGCCAGACCCAGGGCCAGCATGCCGTCGCTGAACAGCTCCGCCGACACGGACGCGCCCACCGCTTCGACGCGGCGCACCTCCGAACCGGGGAAGTTCTGTTCCAGGGCGGCGGTCACGGCCTTGACGGCGGCCTGCTGGTTGCTCTCCGCCCCTTCCTGCCGCTCCATGCGCAGGATCACGTCACGGTCGGTACCAAAGGCCTGCAGGGCCACCGGGCCGACATTCACATGCTCCATCACCTCGCGCATCTTCGGGAAGTCGGTCTGCTCCGCCGTCCGCACCTCCATCACGATGCCGCCGGCAAAGTCGATGCCGTAATTCAGGCCGGGCTTGAAGAACATCGCCACCGATGCGGTGGACAGGATCACCGACACGGCCAGACCGACATGGCGGCCATTCATGAAGTTGATCTTCATGCCGGCAGTCTTCAGCTTGATGGGACCGAAGACGGGCAGTTCCTTTGAACGGGTGCGCTTGTACCAGATGGCGGTCAGCAGGCGGGCCACGACCGTGGCCGTGAACATCGACGTGATGATGCCCAGCGAGGTGGTGACGGCAAAGCCCTTCACCGAACCCGTGCCGACCACATAGAGCAGGACCATCTTGATCAGGGTGGTCAGGTTGCTGTCCATGATGGTGCCACGGGCCTTGATATAGCCCGTTTCCAGCGCGGACAGGGCCGTCTTGCCCTTGCGCAGCTCCTCGCGGATACGTTCATTGATCAGTATGTTGGCGTCCACCGACATGCCGAGCGTCAGCACCACACCCGCAATGCCGGGCAGGGTCAGGGTCGCTTCCAGCATGGCCAGGCACGACAGCGTCAGGAACAGGTTGAAGACCAGGGCGGCATTGGCGATCAGACCAAAGAAGCCATAGGTCAGCCACATATAGGCAAAGACCAGGACAACGCCGACCAGACAGGAAATCACGCCAGCCTTGATGCTGTCCGCCCCCAGCTCAGGCCCGATGGACCGTTCTTCCACCACCGTCAGCGGGGCGGGAAGGGCACCGGCGCGCAGCAGAACGGCCAGTTCGGTGGCCGTCTGGGCCGTGAAATTGCCGCTGATCTGACCGCGTCCGCCCAGGATCGGCTCATTGATAACCGGGGCGGAGATGACACGACCGTCCAGCACGATGGCAAAGGGCCGTCCGACATTGGCCTTGGTGATATCGGCGAAGCGGCGGGCGCCGATGCTGTCGAAGCTGAAGGACACGACCCAACGGCCCGATTGCGGGTCGGCGCTGGGCTGGGCATCGGTCAGGGTGGCGCCATCCACCTCAACACGCTTGCGGACCAGGACCTGGCCGCCACCGGCACCCCGGTCGCTGTTCTGCAGCCATTCAAAGCCCGGCGGTGCCGACGAACCCGGTGCCACCGTAGCGTCCCCCACCAGATGGAACGTCATCTTGGCGGTCTGGCCCAGCAGGCGCTTGATACGGCCCGGATCGGTGACGCCCGGCAACTGCACCAGCACACGGCTGACACCCTGCCGGGCCACGATTGGCTCGTTCACACCTGTCTCGTCGATACGGCGTCGGACGATTTCCAGCGACTGGTCCACGGCCTTGCTGACGCGGTTGGTCAGGGCCTGCTGGCCGAAATCAAGGCGCAGGCGACCGGCCTCCGGCACGATGGTGAAATCGGCTATCTCACCGGGTAGGGAGGCCTGGGTCAGGGGGCGCAGGGCGTCAGTGACGCTGGCTGCATCGCTGGGATCAGCCAGCCGCACGACCAGGCCGCTGCCTTCCACGCCGACACCGGCGACGCGCAGGTTGGCGGTGCGCAGCAGGCCACGCACCTCATCCACGGCATTTTCCAGCCGCTCGCGCTTTACCGCGTCGGCATCCACCTCCAGCAGCAGGTAAGAACCGCCCTGCAGGTCAAGGCCCAGGTTGAAATGGCGCATGGGCAGCCAAGTGGGCATGTTGTGCGGGCCTACCAGACTGGGGATGGCCAGCGCACTGCCCAGGAAGCAGACCACCAGAATGGCGATTGTCTGCAGACGGGAGAATTTAAGCATGGGATTTATCCGATCATCGGCGGCGGCCCATTGGCCGCGCCCTGGTGATCACGGGAATTGGTGAAAGCGCAGGCGTTAATGGCCCGCTGGCGGCCCACGCGGCTGGCCGGGCGCGCTGACTGCCTTGCGGGGCAGGGAGGCGGGCACAACCTGTTCCGCCGGCATGCCGGTTTGGATGAAGGCCGGAAGCCCATTACCGCCCGGCAGAGCGGCAAGCCCGGCACCGCCGCCGGTCAGGGCCTTGCCATCGATGCGCAAAGCAACCTGGATCAGGGCCGGCTGCGCCGGTGTGGTCAGGCGCTGGTCACATGTCCCTGAAACCGGGCATTCGCCGGCAATCCGCCCAATCCCGGCACGCGCCACCGCATCACCGCCGCCCACGGCGCCGGCCAGCAGCACAAAGGCCGCCAGCAGCAGTAAACGCCATCGGGAGAGGGAAAGATGCAACGGGGCCACCATCCAATTCGTAAAGCATGGAGCAATACGCCGCCGCCCCGCCGCTGGCAAGCGGGATGCCGGATTTCCTGCCCGAACGCGCTCGGCCCGCCGCCCCAAATTCTGAAACTGGTTTGCGACAGGGGGGCTGGAAAAATCCGTCGCCCTGACAATTAATCCTATTGCCTTCTGTCATGACACCGGTTACCTAATGAAAGCGCGACCATCCCGGTTTTTCGCGCCCCTAAGGTGTTTTCGATGTCCAAGCCTTTGGCCCTGCATGATGACCGCCTGTTCCCCGCTGAGCCCGGCACGCGCGCCATCGCGCGGCGGCTGTACCAGTTGGTGAAGGATTTGCCGATCATCAGCCCGCATGGGCATACGGATCCGTCCTGGTTTGCGGGCAATGCCAATTTCGGCAACCCGACGGAATTGCTGCTGGCGCCCGACCATTATGTCTACCGCATGCTCTACAGCCAGGGCATCGCCATGGGGGATGTGGGCGTGGGCGACCGGTCCGGCCCGTCCAAGGCCGACCCGCGTGCGGCGTGGCATATTTTTGCGTCGAACTTCCATCTGTTCCGCGCTACGCCCAGCTGGCTGTGGCTGAATTTCGTGTTCACCAAGGTGTTCGGTATCGATGTCGCTCTGTCGGCTGACACCGCTGACCATTACTATGACACCATCGATGAAGCGCTGAAGACGGAGGCGTTCCGCCCCCGCGCCCTGTTCGAACGGTTCAATATCGAACTGATCGCCACGACAGAGGGGCCGACCGACACGCTGGACCATCATCACAAGGTGCTGGAAAGCGGCTGGAAGGGCGGGCGGGTCATTTCCGCCTATCGCCCCGACGCGGTGATTGATCCCGAACATGAACAATTCCCTACCGCCATGCGCGCCTTTGCGGAGGTGACGGGCGAGGATGTCTATAGCTGGAAGGGTTATCTGAACGCGCATCGCAAGCGCCGTCAGGATTTCATGAAGGTCGGCACGACCAGCAGCGACCATGGCCATATCACGGCCAACACCGCCAACCTGTCGCCTGCCGACGCTGAAAAGCTGTTCCAGAAGGTGTTGAAGGGCGATGTCACGGCGGCGGATGCGGAGACGTTCCGGGGCCAGATGCTGACCGAAATGGCGGGCCTGAGCATCGAGGATGGTCTGGTGATGCAGATCCATCCCGGCGCCTTCCGCAACCATAATGGCCAAGTGTTCGAACGGTTCGGGCGCGACAAGGGCGCGGATGTGCCGTCGCGCACCGATTATATCCGCGCGTTGAAGCCGCTGCTGGACCGGTATGGCAATGACACGCGCCTGTCGATCATCCTGTTCACCCTGGATGAGACGACCTATGCGCGCGAACTGGCGCCGTTGGCCGGCCATTACCCCACGTTGAAGCTGGGCCCCGCCTGGTGGTTCCATGATAGCCCGGAAGGCATGATGCGCTTCCGTGAGCAGGTGACGGAGACGGCGGGCTTCTACAATACCGTTGGCTTCAACGACGATACCCGCGCTTTCCTGTCCATCCCGGCCCGCCATGATGTGGCCCGCCGCGTGGACTGCGCCTTCCTGGCGCGCATGGTGGCCGAACACCGCCTGGATGAGGATGACGCAGCCCTGGTGGCTGTCGATTTGTCATACAACTTGCCCAAGAAAGCCTATAAACTGTGATCGGCGCATTCGAGGCCAGCAGGATCGGCATTCGAGGCTGATACGTAAAAATCGGGGAGTTCCAATATGTTCGCTAAGACCTATCACGCCACCCACCCGGTCATGATGCAGGGTGCCAGCAATGACGATCTGCGCAATCGTTATCTGATGACTGGCCTGTTCGTGGCCGATCAGGTGGTGCTGAACTATAGCCATAATGAGCGTTTTGTCGTCGGTGGTGCCACGCCGGTGGCGGGCAGCGTTGTGCTGCCGCACCAGACCGAGCCGGCATCCGCCGCCGGTCACCCGTTCCTGGAACGGCGCGAGCTGGGCATTGTCAATATCGGCGGTGCGGGTTCGGTGACTGTGGACGGCACCGTCTATGAGTTGGGCAACAAGGACGGCCTTTATGTCGGCATGGGCGCGAAGGATGTCAGCTTCGCTTCCGCCGATGCTGCTGCTCCTGCCAAGTTCTATCTCGTCTCCACCCCGGCCCATGCCAGCTTCCCCAACAAGAAGATCGGCCTGAAGGACGCGGTGGCGCTGGAACGTGGCGCCCTGGAGACCAGCAATGAGCGCACGATCTATCAGTATATCGTGCCGGCGACGTGCCAGTCGGCGCAGCTGCTGCTGGGCCTGACCATGCTGAAGCCCGGTTCGGTGTGGAACACCATGCCGCCGCACCTGCATGACCGCCGCTCGGAAGTGTATCTGTACTGCGATATCCCCGGTGACAACCGCGTCTTCCACTTCATGGGCGAGCCGGAAGCGGCCCGTCACATCGTGGTGGCCGATGGCGAGGCCGTGATGTCGCCGCCCTGGTCCATCCATATGGGCAGCGGCACCGCCAACTACTCCTTCATCTGGGCCATGGGCGGCGAGAATCTCGATTACACCGACATGAAGGTGATCGATATCTGCCAGCTGCGCTGAGACAGGTCAGGAACGGGAGTATCCCATCATGAGCAATCCCTTCGACCTTTCCGGCAAAGTGGCGCTGGTAACCGGTGCCAATACCGGCATCGGGCAGGGTATCGCGGTGGCGCTGGCCCAGGCCGGGGCCAGCATCGTGGCCGTGGGCCGGTCGACCCCGACCGATACGCAGGCTGCCGTTGAGGCCGCCGGCGCCAATTTCGCCTTCGTTTCCGCCGATCTGGGTACCGGTGCGCCGGTGGCCGAGATCGTCGAAAAGGTGGCCGCCGCCTTTGGCCGCATCGACATCCTGGTCAATAATGCTGGCACCATCCGCCGCGCCGATGCGCTGGAGTTCTCGGAAACCGACTGGGATGATGTCCTGGACGTCAATCTGAAGACGCCGTTCTTCCTGGCCCAGGCGGTCGCGAAGAAGTTCATCGCGCAAGGGTCCGGCGGCAAGATCATCAATATCGCCAGCATGCTGTCCTTCCAGGGCGGCATCCGCGTCGTGTCCTACACGGCATCGAAGAGCGGGATTGCTGGCGTGACCAAGCTGCTGGCCAATGAATGGGCGGCCAAGGGCATCAATGTGAATGCCATTGCCCCTGGTTATTTTGCCACCAACAATACCGAGGCGCTGCGCGCCGACGAGAACCGCAACCGCGATATCCTGGCCCGCATCCCGGCCGCGCGTTGGGGTTCGCCGTCGGATCTGGGCGGCGCCGCTGTTTTCCTGGCTTCTGCTGCTGCCGATTATGTCCATGGCATCACCCTGCCTGTGGATGGCGGCTGGCTGGCCCGGTAAGTTTTAACTCCCGGCGGCGGGTTTCCCGCCGCAACTCGACAAAACCCCTGCCCACCCCATGGGCGGGGGTTTCTTTTTTGCGTGGATTTGTCAAAACCGATCAGGAAATTTGACTGGAATCGGCATGGACGATCATATCGGTCCTGTCCGATCCTCGGCACCCTTGTGCATCAAAGCCGAAGAACCAGACATGAAAGTCCTAGTCGCCGTTAAGCGTGTCGTTGACTACAACGTCAAGATCCGCGTTAAGCCCGACGGAAGCGGTGTCGAGCTT
>NZ_JBQVOH010000008.1:0-280843 GCF_052437035.1 Niveispirillum sp. | reverse complement strand
CGCGCCACCGCGCAGTTCGGCAAGAAGTCCGACCTGAAGGTCACCATCGCCGCCTCCGACCAGTACATCGCCGGCGATTATGCCGACACCGTCACCGTGACCATCGCCGCCAAGTAATCGGTTCTGAGTTCCTCAGAGGCCGGCGCCGCATCCGCGGCTTGGCTTCACGCCGCACATGCGGCGCGGCGGCAGTCGCCGCCTGAGCGGCCTTCGACCGCTCCCTACAGCTTCATCGGGCAGTTCCAACCTGCTCCCCCGTCCGGGAAACCGGGCGGGGGTTTTGTCTTTCAGGGTGCCTGCTTTCCCTGTTGACCCCGTTTCGCAGTGCGGCAACCATGGGGCGTCATCCATGCCGGAGCCGCCATGCGCCTTCACCGCCGCGACCTGTTCCTTGCCGCCCTTGCCACGGCCCTGGCCGGACCCGTCATGGCGCAGGGGGCCTCACTTCTGGAGAAGGTGCGCAAGGCGGGGGTGCTGCGCGTGGGCATGACGGGGGATTACTTCCCCTATTCCTTCCGCGATGTGAAGACGGGCGGTTTTCAGGGCTATGAGGTGCAGGTGGCTGAACGGCTGGCTGCCGATCTGGGCGTGAAGCTGCAACTGGTGCAGGCCACCTGGCCGACGCTGGTCGCCGGACTGATGGCCCGCAAATATGATATCGCCGCGACCGGCGTGACGGTGACCCCGGAACGGGCCAAGGCCGTGGCCTTCACCAAGGCCTATCTGCGCCCAACCTTCATTCCCCTGATCTTGAAGAGGGATGCCGAGCGCTTCAAAAGCTGGGACGATCTGGACCAGCCGGGCGTGACCATTTCGGTGCAGCAGGGCACGGCGCCGGAGACTATGGCCCGGAAGGTCTTCACCCAGGCCCGCATCCTGTCCGTCGCCGATCCCGTCATCGATTTCACCGAGGTACTGGCGGGCCGGGCGCAGGCGGCCTTTACCGACAATCTCTATTTCCTGACCAAGATCGGGCGGGAATATCCGCAGCTGACCATGCTGACCCAGGGGGCGCGGCCCGGCACCGATACGGAAAATGCCATGATGACCCTGCCGGGCGATGGCGAATGGATGCTGTGGCTCAATAAATGGGTCGATGCACGGCTGGCCGACGGGTTCTTTGACGGGCTGTTCAAAACCTGGTTCGAGGGTACGGGGACGGCGCGGTGAGACGCGGCCTGCCCCTGCTTCTGCTTCTGCCGCTCCTGCTGCTGTCGGGCTGTGGCGGGGAGGGGTGGCATATTGTTGACCCGCGTACGGACGAAGGTTTGGGCAACCTGTCCTTCCTGCTGGCAGGCGCCGGGCTGACCTTGGGCCTGTCGGCGGCGGCCTTGGGGCTGGCCATGGTCATCGGCCTGCTGACCGCCATCGCGCGCGGCAGCCGCTGGCGGGCCGTGCGGATGGTCAGCGGTGCCTATGTCGAGCTGATGCGGACCCTGCCGCTGTTCGTGCTGCTGCTCTGGGTCTTTTATGCGCTGCCCATTCTGGTGCAGGGGCTGGACCCGGACGGGGTTGGGTTCGCCCTTCTGGGCTGGATCGCCGATCTGACGCCCTTCACGGCGGCGGTGATCGCGCTGGCCCTGAATGCCGGGGCCTTCCTGTCGGAGATTTTCCGGGCCGGGATCGAAGGCGTGCCGAAGGGCCAAGTGGAGGCGGCGCAATCGCTGGGCATGGGCCGCTGGCTGACCCTGCGGCGCATCGTACTGCCCCAGGCGTTGCGCCGCATGCTGCCGCCCACGGTGGGGCAGTTCATCCATACGGTGAAGGACAGTTCGCTGGCATCCGCCATCGGGCTGGCCGAACTGACCCGCCGCGCCACGGAATTGCAGACCCAGACCTATCGCCCGCTGGAGCTTTATACGCTGCTGGCCCTGGAATATCTGGTGATCCTGCTGCTGCTGTCGCGCCTGTCACGCTGGCTGGAGAGGCGGTGGGGGGCGAAGGGGTGAAGGGCCGGAAAGGTCCGTCACCTGTCCGGTCCCGGCCTTGCCCGCCGCGTGGTTTGCCGTTTCACTGTCACATGTGATCAGGGAGGGGACGATGCTGGATATGCGGCCGGGCTGCGAATGTTGTGACAGGGATCTGCCGGCAGACCAGGAGGGAGCCTTCATCTGCTCCTTCGAATGCACATGGTGCCGGGATTGCGCCGAAGGGCGGCTGCGGGGGCGCTGCCCCAATTGCGGCGGCACCCTGTCACCCCGGCCCACACGCGCGCAGACGAAATGGGCCGGGGCACCGCCATCAACGGTGCGGGTGTTCAAGCCGGAGAAATGTGGCGCGCTGCCCTTCTGAACAGCCGGTCAGCCCCTGGGCTTCAGATAGCCATGCATGGCTATCCAGCGGGTGAAGGCGTCGAACCAGCCGGTGCTGGTGGTTTCCTTCTGATACATGCCGAAGCCATGGCCGCCCTGTTCGAACAGGTGGAATTCCACGGGCCGCTTGGCCGCCCGCCAGTTCTCGATCAGGCCGAAGCCGGTATTGCCGAACAGGGGATCGTCGGCGGCCAGGCCGACGAACAGCGGCGGGGCATCGGCGGGCACATTCATGGCGGCCAGCGGGCCGTAGATATTGCCGATGAAGGCGGGTTTCGCATCCTGTCCGGCCACGGCGGTGGCCATGGTCAGCATGGCGCCGGCAGAAAAACCGACCATGCCGATCCGGTCCGGGTCGACCCGCCATTCGGCGGCGCGCCGGCGGATCAGGGCGAAGGCGGCGCGGGCATCGGCGATCTGTGGGGCGATGGCGGCGATCATGTCATCCGGCTTGGGCCGGGCCGGGCGGGCCGCCCCGGAAAACATCTCCCGCATCGATTGTTCAAAGGCCTGCATCTCGGCGGGCGTCTGGTTCAGCCGGTATTTCAGGACGAAGGCAGCCACGCCCTTGTCGGCCAGGGCCTTGGCCACGTCCCAGCCCTCATTGCTCATCGACAGGGTGCGGAAGCCGCCGCCGGGCGCCACCACCACCGCTGCCCCCGTCGCCTTTGCCGGGTCGGGCAGGAAGGGGGTCAGGGTGGCAACCGTGACATTGCGGGCGAACAGGCTGCCATATTGGTTGTGCCAGGATTCCGGCACCTTGGCATCGGGCAGGGGGCCGGTGCCCAGTTCAATCGCTGCCGGCTGTGCCGGGATGGCGATGGGCGTCATCCTGTCATTCTGCGCCTGTGCCGGAAGGGCCAGCGCGATCAAGATCGCCGTGAGTGTTGCCGGTATTGTCGCGGTGCGGCGGATGGTGCCGGTCAGCCCCATGGTCATTCTCCCTGTTCGATTGATTATTATGGGTTCAGCGGGCAGGCGGGGCGGTGATGCCCGCTTCCGTCTGGATCACCGGCTTCATGGTGCCGTCGGGATTATAGTGGAGATGTTCCACCGTGACGGCGCGCCGGCCCAGGGCGCCGTTCAGGTCGCCGATGGTCAGGGTGGCATTGTGCAGGAACAGGTACCAGTTGCCCTTGAACTGCGCGATGCCGGGATGGATCGTGAAACTGTACTTGCCCGATCCCGTCAGTTCCCCGCGATAGGTCCAGGGACCCTGGATCGACGGGGCCGTGGAATAGGACACTTTCTCATCCCGGTGGGTGGCGCGGTCCAGCGAGGCATAGGTCAGGTAATAGAGATCACCACGCTTGTGCAGCCAGGGGCCTTCCTCGAAATGCGGTGGCGTGATCTCCGTGATCGGGCCGTCGATCTCGATCATGTTGGGCTTCAGCTTGGCGATGTAGCACTGCCGATTGCCCCAGGCGATCCAGGTCGTGCCGTCATCATCGGTGAAGACGGTCGGGTCGATATCTTCCCAGCTATGGGTGCCCTTGGGCGTCATCTGATTGGTGATCAGCGCCGATCCCTTGGCATCCACGAACGGGCCGGTCGGGCTGTCCGATACGGCGACGGCGATGGCCTTGCCGGGATGGGTATTGTCATGTTCGACGGCGGCATAGAACCAGAACTTGCCATGGCGTTCGATGGTCTGTGACGCCCAGGCATCCTTCTTGGCCCATTTGAAATCCGCCACCTTCATGATGGGGCCATGGCCGGTCCAGTTCTTCATGTCGGTGGTGGAATAGACCAGCCATTCCTTCATGTTGAACATCTCGTCGCGCTGCGCCTCGTCATGCCCGACATAGAGATAAAGCCGATCATCCACCACCAGGGGGGCAGGATCGGCGGTGAACGTGTCGCGGATGATGGGGTTCGATCCCGTCTGTGCCAGGGCGGGGGAAACTGTTAGCGCTAACAAAACAGCCGACAGGCGAGGCCAGTTCTTCATCACGGCACAATCCTCCCAGGGTTATATTTTTCCATTAACAATATAATAAGATTATTTAGTCGTCAACGAACTCCCCTTCCAATGGCGCCGAGGGTGTCGGCGGCGGGCATGGCGAAAATCGCGATGATTTGCCAATAAGGCGAAAATATGGTGCCCCCGGCCATCGGCCAGAGGTGGGCGCCATCAGAAAACCCAGGGTTTCCGGCATTTCCGTCACTGGCACACCGGCTGCAATCATGGCGCCCCAGGGGTGGGGCCGTACCGGGGAAGGTGCAGTCCGCCCATCCAATCAATGGCGATGGCCAGGCAGACGGGGGACGGTATGGAAAAGGTGGGGACGGTACAGATGGGGCGTCATTGGGCGCTGCGCGGCTGGGGGGATCGGCTGCGCCTGCCGAAATGGGCGGCCCTGGGACCCCGCACCAAGCGGGTGGTGGCCATTGGCGGCGTATTGCTGCTGGGTGTCAGCGGTTTCTCGCTGATGGTGGCCAGCAAGCCGGAAGTGGCGCGCGAGGACCGGCCCGAACGGGTCTGGTCTGTCGATGCCGTCAATGTGGCACGCGCCGACCACCGCCCGGACATGAACCTGATGGGCACGCTGGTCGCCGGGCGTTCGGCGGAACTGCGGCCCCTGGTGGCCGGAACGGTCAAGGCGGTGTCGCCGGCCCTGCGCGATGGCGGTCTGGTGAAGGCCGGCGAGACGCTGCTGGAGATCGACCCCTGGGACTATGAGTTGAATGTGCGGGAGACGCGGGCCCAGCTGGCCGAGGCCAAGGCTCGGCTGGACGAGCTGCGCGCCACGGCAGCGGCGGAGAAGTCGCGCGCCGAACTGGCCCGTCAGCAGTTGGGCTTGAAGGAGCGGGAGCAGGAGCGCGCCCAGTCCCTGTATGAGAAGGGCACCATCTCCATCGCGCGCCTGGAACAGACGCAAGGCGCCCTGGCGGCGGAACGCCAGACCCTGGCCGCCATGGAAAACGGGTCCCAGGCCGGGGCCGCGCGCGTGCGCCAGCAGGAAGCGGCCATTGATCGGTTGAAGGCGGCCCTGGACCGGGCCGAAACCGATCTGGCGCGCACCCGACTGACCGCACCGTTCGACGCCTTTGTCGGCCAGACCAAGGCGGAAATGGGCATGCGCGTGTCGGCAGGTGATCAGGTCGCCACGCTGTCGGGCACGGAAGGGCTTGAGGCCCGTGTCACCCTGTCGACCGAGGCCTATGGCCGTCTGGCCGCCGATGGGGCAGGTGTGGTGGGCCGCCGGGCGGAGGTGACCTGGAAGCTGGGTGAACAGCGCCTGACCTATCCCGCGACCGTGGAGCGGGTGATCGACCGGATCGACACGGCCACGGGTGGCGTCACAATCTTCGTACGGCTGGAGGCGCAAAGCCTGGATCAGCCGCTGCGCCCCGGTGCTTTTGTGGAGGTGGCATTGCCCGACCGCGCCTATGTCGCGGTCCATCGCCTGCCCGTCACGGCGGTGCATGGCAATGACACCGTCTATATCGCCAATGCCGAAAGCCGGCTGGAAAGCACCAAGGTGCATGTCGTGGCGCGCACCAGCGATGCCGTGTTCATCGACAAGGGGTTGAGCGACGGCGCCAAGGTGGTGACCACCCGGTTCCAGGAAATCGGACCCGGCCTGAAGGTAGCGGTCCGGGAGACGCCGGCCCCCGGCGCCCAGGTCGCCACCAACCCGCCCAAGGACACCCAGGATAAGGCTGGCGCCGGGGAGAAGAGCGAATGAACAGCGCCGGCCTGATCCGCACCTTCATCCGCCACAAGGTGGCGGCCAATATCCTGATGATCATGATGATGATCGCCGGCTTCTGGGCCTTGGCCAAGCTGGAACGGCAGATGGAACCGGACTTTGACGTGCCGGGCATCTATGTCGGCACGGCCTGGCAGGGCGCGTCCGCCGACGATATCGACCGGTCCATCATCGAGGCCATGGAACGCGAAGTGCGCTTCCTGGAAGGCGTTGATGAGGTGACGGGCCGGTCGCGTGAAGGCATCGGTGAACTGTTCATCAACTTCAAGCATGGCACCGACATGGCCAAGGCACTGTCGGAGGTCGAAAGCGCCATCAACAATATCACCACCCTGCCGCAGAGCGCCGAACGCCCGGTGATCAACCGCTTCACCATCACCGATGAGTTGATGGAACTGGCCATCTCCGGCCCGCTGCCGGAACCGGCGCTGCGCGCGCTGGCCAAGCAGGTGCGTGACGGAGTGACGGCGCAGGGCGTGGACCGTGTCTATATGTCCGGCCTGCGTAGTGCCGAGATCTGGGTGGAGGTGCCGGCGGCGGAGCTGCAGCGCCTGGACACCACCCTGGGGTCGATTGCCCAGCGTCTGGCCCAGGCATCGACCGATGTGCCGTCGGGTACCCTGTCGGGCAATATCGAAAAGCAGATGCGGTCCATGGGCCGGCAGGAGGATGCCGCCGGTGTCGCCGGATTGACGCTGCGCACCGACGAGCAGGGCCGGCGCGTGACCATGGGGCAGGTGGCCCAGGTCAGCGATGCCTTTGACGACCGGGGCGTGACGGGCCGGCGCAATGGCAACCCCGCCATCAACCTCTCGCTCCAGACCTCCAAGAATGGCAATTTGATCGCCATCACCGAGCGGGTGGATGCCTATCTGGAAAAGCTGCGCCCGACCCTGCCGCCGGGCGTGACGGTCGAAAGCTATGACCGCAATTCCGACGCGCTGGAAGACCGTATCGGCATGCTGATGGACAATGCCGTGGGCGGCATGGTGCTGGTCATGGCCGTGCTGGTGGTGTTCCTGCGGCCCTGGGTGACCTTCTGGATCGCCATCGATATCCTGGTCAGCTTCCTGGTCACCTTCGCCATCATGGTGCTGATCGGGCAAAGCATCAATGTAATGAGCCTGTTCGCCCTGATCATGATGACGGGCATCATCTGTGACGATGCCATCGTGGTGGCCGAACATGGCCAGACCCTGATGGATAAGGGCATGGAGCCGGCCAAGGCCGTGGAACGCGCCGCCCAGCGCATGTTCTGGCCCGTCACGGCCGCCGCCATCACCACCATCGCCGCCTTCGGCCCCATGCTGATGATGAGCGGGACGACAGGTCAATATGTGATGCCGCTGCCCGCCATCTCCATCGCCGTGATCATCGCCTCGCTGTTGGGTTGTTTCCTGATGCTGCCGTCGCATATGCGTCACGCGCTGGAGAAGGGCCGCAACTCCCCGCCGTCGAAGCTGCGGGTGGCGTTCGATGCGAAATTCATCAGCTTCCGTGATGGGCCTTTCACGCAGGCCATCGCCTGGGCCACGCATAATCGCGGCATCACGGTGGCGTCGGCCCTGACCATCATGGCGCTGGCCATCGGGTTGCAGGCCGGCGGCCATGTGAAGTTCGCCTTCTTCCCACAGCCGGAAGGCAACCAGGCGCAGCTGAACCTGCTGTTCAGCCCCGGCACCCCGCGTGAGGTGGTGGCCAAACAGATCGACGAGGCGGAAGCCGCCCTTTACCGCGTGGAAGCCGCCTATGGCCTGAAGCGGGGCGAGATCGTGAAGATGACGTTCGGCAAGCTGGGCGTCACCACGGGCAATAACCTGCCCGAACAGGTGGGCGATTATATCGGCTCCATGAAGGTCGAATTCTCTGTCGCCGATGACCGCGAGCAGCGCCTGCCCGAGATCATGAAGAAGTGGGAGGCGGAAACCAAGCTGCTGCCCGGCATCGATCAGGTGATCTTCTCCACCGAACAGGATGGGTTTGGCGGCGACGGCTTCGGCTTCCGTCTGGTCCATAACGACCCCTATGTGCTGAAGGCCGCGTCGGAGGAGTTGAAGAAGGTCATCATGACTTATGGCGGGGTCAGCGGGGCGCGCGACAACCTGCCGGCCGGTAAGCCGGAACTGGTGGTCAAGGTCACCCCGCGCGGCGAGGCCCTGGGCTTCACCACCGAGAATGTGGGCAGGCAGCTGCGTGATGCCATGGACGGTGCCATCGCCATGCGCTTTGCCAAGGGCGATGAAGAGGTGACGGTGCGTGTCCGCCTGCCGGAAAGCGACCAGACGGAGGCGCTGCTGGCCAGCCTGAAGCTGCGCTCCCCCACCGGCATGCAGGTGCCGCTGGCCGACGTGGTCGAACTGTCGGAACGGCCCGGCCTGTCGCGTATTCTGCGCAACAAGGGCCAGCGCACTGTCTCGATCTTTGCCGAAGTGGACCATCTGAAGGGCAATTCCGGGGAAATCCGCAGCGACATCGAAAAGAACCACCTGCCCGGCATCATGGAGAAATATGGCGTCAAGAAGGACCAGAATGACGGGTCGCGTCAGGAAGAGGAGTTCTGGGCCGACTTCATGATGGGCATGTTCGTCTCGCTGGGCGCCATCTATCTGGTGCTGGCCTGGATCATGGGCAGCTTCGCCCGGCCCTTCGCGGTGCTGATGATCATCCCCTTCTCCATCGCTGGCACCATCTTCGGCCATTGGGTGATGGGGGCGGATATGACGATCTGGTCCTATATCGCCATCATGGGCATGGCGGGCGTGCTGGTGAATGACAGCATCCAGGTGGTCAGCAGCATCGATGACCGCATCAAGGAGGGGGAAGCCGTGGACAGTGCGGTGGTGCATGGGGCGGCGGAACGGCTGCGCCAAGTGCTGCTGACCTCGCTGACCACCATCTTCGGCCTGCTCCCGCTGCTGACGGAGACGGATTTCCAGGCGGCCTTCCTGGTGCCCATGGCCATCACCTTCGTCTTCGGCATCGGGACGGCCACGGTTCTGGTCCTGCTGCTGATGCCGGCCCTGTTGATGCTGGTGGAGGATGCCAAGCGGGGGATCGGCTGGGTCCGGGGCCGGTTTGGCCGGCGGCAGCCGGTGGTGGCGGTGTGAGAGGGGGCGACCCTCTCACCCTCAGCGCAGGCTGAACTCCACGGGCAGGACCAGTTCCATCTGGTCCTGCCCCAGTTCCGGGGGGATGGGGGGGAGGGGCTGGGCACGGTCCAGCAACTCCTCCGCCTCCCGGTCCAGTGCCTCCACCCCGCAGCTGCGTTCCAACTGCCGTGACAGGACGCGGCCATTGCGGTCCAGGGTCAGGCGGACCCAGGCAGTTCCCTGCTGTCGCCGCTGCCGCGCGCTCATGGGATAGCGCTTATGCTTACCCAGATGCGCCATCAGCCGCCCCTGAAAGGCGGCCAGGGCATCGGGCGGTGGCCCGGCGGGGGCACTAGCCTGCGGGGCGGGTGCCGTTTCGGTCAGGGCCGGGGCCGGTGTGGCGACGGGTTGCCGCGGCATCTCCGCCACCGGTTCGGTGCGGGGAGCGGGCCGGGGTGGCGGTGGCGGCAGCTTTGCCACGGCACGCTCAATTACCGGCGGCGGCTTTGGCGCCGGTGCCTGTGCCATCGGTTTGGGTGGCGGCGGGGGAGGGGGCGGCGGTGGCGCCGGTGGGGCCAGATCCAGCAGCAGGGCCGGGGGTGGTACCGGCGGCGCCACGGGGGGCGGCGCATGGGGTTTCAAGGCGACGAAGCCGGCCACGGCCAGATGCGCCCCGACCGCCAGTGCAAAGGCCAGGGGCCAACGCACACCGCCGACGGGCATGGCCGCCAGACCGGTCACGGTGCGGCCCCCACAGCGGCCCCATCCAGGCCGACCAGTGCCACCTTCAGATAGCCGGCATCGCGCAGCGTATTCATCACCAGCATCAGGTCGCCATAGGCAACGGTTTTGTCGGCACGCAGAAACACGCGCTGTTCCCTGTCCCCGCCCGTGGCCGCGTCCAGGGCGGCGGCAAGGGCGTCATTGCCGGCCACAGGCATCTCATCAATGGCCAGCGACAGGTCGGCCTTTACCGACAGGAACAGGGGCTTGGGCGGGCGTTCGGCCTGCGGTGCGCTGGAGGCAGGCAGGTCGACGGGCACATCGACGGTAGCCAGCGGAGCCGCCACCATGAAGATGATCAGCAGCACCAGCATCACATCGATGAAGGGCGTGACATTGATCTCGTGATTTTCCGACAGGTCATCATCCCCGCCGGTGCGCAGCTTGGCGGCCATGGCCCTTACTCCGCGGCACGCAGACGCGGCTTCACGCCCCGCCGATCCAGATCCCGCGACAGCAGGCGCAGGACGGCAGCGGCAATGTCGCCCACCTGGGCCCGGTAACCACCGATGCTGCGCGTCAGGGCATTATAGACCAGTACGGCGGGGATCGCGGCCACCAGACCGATGGCCGTGGCCAGCAGCGCCTCCGCGATGCCCGGTGCCACGACTGCCAGATTGGTCGTGTGGCTTTCGGCGATGCCGATGAAGCTGTTCATGATGCCCCAGACCGTGCCGAACAGACCCACGAAGGGGGCCGTGGCGCCGATGGAGGCCAGGACACCGGTGCCCCGCGCGCTGGCCCGCGCCGTTGCCGCCTCGATTCGTTCCAGCCGGCTGGCGGCGCGTTCCTTGATCCCGTCGGGCGGCAGGTCGACCGATTGCTCCATCTCCTCCAGCACGGCATGCAGCAAGGGGGCCGCCGGGTCGCGGCCATCATTCAGGCCGGCGGTGGCATCGGCCAAGCCCCGGACGCTGTCCAGCCGGGCCAGGGAGGCGCCGGCCCGCCGCTTGGCCGCCGACAATTCCAGCAGTTTGGCGATGAAGATGGTCCAGGTGGCGACCGACGCCCCGGCCAGACCAATCATCACCGATTTGACAACCCAGTCGGCGGCCATGAACATGCCCCAGGGCGACAAGGCATGGCCGCCCAGCGACGGTTCCGCCAGTGCCGGCCCGGCCAGCAGCCCCGACAGGGCCGCGCTCGCCACGATCCACCCGAATTTCCGCTTCGCCATCGCAGGCCCCCAAAAGGAAACATGTCCCGATCTGGTGGTACTGCACATGCGATTGAGTTGCAACTGCGTTCGCGGCGCAGGTGTCGTGCCGAAACGTCGCGCCTTGGATGGGTGCGCAAGACCAAGAGCCATGGATCATGGCTCTTGGTCTTTGCATTTCCCCTCATGCGCCTGGCGGCTTTCAAAGGGGCATAGATCATGCCCCTTGGTACAAAAGGAAAAGCCCGGTCGATGTGCCGACCGGGCCCTTTTAGGTTCGGAGAATTTTGAGATGGCGGGATCAGGCCTGGATATCGACGATCTGGCCACGGCCACCGGTCGCCGCGGGACGGGTTGAACCGCCCCCCGCCAGCAGATTGGTCACCTGCTGCGACTGGTCAGAGGAGGCGCGCACCTGTTCGGTCTGAAACTGCTGCGTAATATTCAGCTGTTTCAGGGCCGTGGCATAGCCGGCAGAGCTGCTGACTTCCATGTGCGTGCCTTCCATCTGGTCGTGAACCGGTGATTGCCCACCGGGACTGTTCCTACATGATCCAATATAGGGTGGTTCCAGATGGAATCCAAGCCGCGACCTGTTCCATTGGCATATACCGATGGGAAAAGCCGGGCCGTCAGCCCAGTGTGCTCATGATTGAGAAGCAGAGCGCGTCCCCCTGGGCGTGGATGGTTTTCAGCGCATCCTTGGGCAGGGGGATTTTCTTGTCGCGGCAATAGGCGACCATCAGACGGGCCAGCTGATAGCTTTCCACCTCCAGCTCCGACCGCGCACCACCGCCTGCCGCCTCGCTCTGGATGCGGATGGAAGGCGGGGGACCCTCCACCACCTGGATGCGGGTGATGCGGCGGGCAGGATCGAACCCGTCAAGCGGCACCGACTGAAAGACCAGCTTCAGTTCGTCATTGGAGAAGATGATGTGACGGATCTCGGTAATCATGGCCGTTCTTTCCGTTCCCGTCTCAGCCGGTACGCCTTTTCTGGCGACGACGATAAATGGTGCAGGGATTTATTTCCAGCAAAGCCGCCGCACGGGTGATATTGCCGTGACACAGGCGGATGGCTTCATCGATGGCTTCTTCCTCCACCTGCCACAGCGGGCGGATGCGGCGTTCATCATTTTGCCAAGCGTCGGCGGTGCCGGATACCGGTGGCGGTGCTGCGGGCGTGGCCGGGCCGATGCCGGGAATGGGCACACCGGGAATGCCAAGCCCCCCGAACGGCCCCGATGGCGGGGCGGCCAGGGCAGGGAAGGCCTGCCCGATCTGGCTGGCCAGGGGGCCGGCGACCGCCGCCCAGCGCGGATCATGCAGAATCGGCGGCACGATCATGGTCGGCTTGTTCAGGGGCGGGGGCAGCATGAAGGGCTTGATCTCGTCCCCGTCATTCAGCACCACGACATTGCGCACGACATTCAGCAACTGCCGGACATTGCCGGGCCAGGCGTAGGTCTGAAGGATACCCTCGGCCTCCTTATCGAAGCCCTTGAAGGATTTACGCTCCTCCCGCCCATATTTTTCCAGGAAATGGCGGGCGATCAACAGGATGTCGTCGCCGCGTTCGCGCAGCGCCGGCAGTTCGATGGAGATCACTTGCAGGCGGTAGAACAGATCCTCGCGGAACCGGCCCGCCTGCACCTCGGCATAGGGATCGCGGTTGGTGGCGCAGACGATGCGCACATCTACCGGCTCCAGCTTCTCGCTGCCCACCTTCTTGACCATGCCGGTCTGGAGAAAGCGCAAAAGCTTGGCCTGCAGGGACAAGTCCATCTCGCCGATTTCGTCCAGGAACAGGGTGCCGCCATCAGCCTGCAGCGCCGCACCGGCATGGTCGGTGCTGGCCCCCGTGAAGGCCCCCTTCACATGGCCGAATATCTCCGACTCCATCAGGTCCTTCGGAATCGCGGCACAGTTGATGGCGATGAAGGGACCCTGGGCGCGCGGGCTCCGGCGGTGGATGGCTTCGGCGCAAACTTCCTTGCCGGTGCCGCTTTCACCGGTGATGAAAACCGTGGCCTTGGATGGTGCCGCCGCCTCGATCAGGCGATAGGCCGCCTTCATGGGTGGCGACGCACCGATGAAGCCGTAGAAGGAATATTCGGTGACGGCGGGTTCCGCCGCTGCGGCCTTGGCTCCCTTTGCCTTCGGCGCCTTGCCCCCGGCCTCACGCGTCGGCACCGGCTGGGTCAGGACCGTGGAGACAGCGCCGCGCAGCCGGTCTGTGCCCACCGGCAGCAGCAGCACATCGGCGGCACCCGCCCGCATGGCATCCACGGCCACCTGAACCGACCCCTGCGCCGTCAAGGCGATGGCGCGGGCGGCCAGGCCGGCCTGGGTCAGGTCACGCAGCAGGTCGATACCGGGACCATCGGGCAGTTGCAGATTGATCAGCAGCAGATCGGTGCCGCCCGTGGCCGCCAAGGCCTTTCGCGCCGCTGCCCCGCCATCGACAACAGACAGGGCATGCCCATCGCGCTTCAGTGCCGTCACATAGGCATGTGACAGGGATGGAGCCGGTTCAATGATCAGGATACGGGCGGGTTCGGTCAGCATAAAAGGATGATTGCATGGGGCGTTGCGTTCAGCAAGAGCGTCTTGCTGAATGATAGAAGGTGATTGCAAAAGGCAATGGACGGCGGCTCCAGCCACGACATACAGGGGTGTTTCCATGTTTGGCATCAAGGGAAACAGCCGGTTTCAGGCAACTGGCCCGTGAATTGCTCTGTTGATACCGGATTTAGAGGCGATGAAAGAGATTGCCACAATCATTAGCCGTCAAGGGCCGCAGCTCTGACGGTTATGCAGACGCCGCAGGGCCAGATGATCCGGTTGGATCGTTTCCACTGCGCCGCCTCACCGGCAGCCCCGCCGCCGGGCCCACTTTTCGGTTCAGGGCAAAGATGCGGTACCTTGTCGGCACGGCGGCCCGCCCCGGTCGCCGTGCCGGACTTTCCCCGATCAATCCTGATCCTCGTCCTCCAGCCCCTCCCCATAGGGGAAGCGGGGCTCCTCCCCCATGCTGCTGCTGAAGCGCCAGACCTTGGGTTCATCCAGCACCAGGGTGCCGCGTTGCAGTTGGTCCATGATGGCAATGGAAATCCCGGCCTGCAGCCGTGCGGCCCAGGGCGCCATCGCCGCCGCCCCGTCGCGCAGATAAGCCGGGGAATAGAGCGCGTGTGCGATGCCGTCCGCATGGCTGGTCAGAAAAGCGACGACCAAGGTGGCGCATTCGGGGGGCGGCAGCACAGGTTCTATGCCGGCTGCTGCTGCGGCCAGCACGGGATAGAGCAGGTGCGACCGCTCATCCAGCGTCGAATCGCGGGACAGGTTATCGGCTACCCGGGAAATATAGGCAGCCTTGGCGGCGGGCAGTTCCCGCAGGGCCATATCAAGAATCTGGCGATGATGCATCGGTGCCTGTTTGGGTGGTTGGCGATGCCCTATCCTGACCGACGCGAACTGTCAGGGCAATGTGACCCATCGTATTGGGAGTGCACAAAAGGAAAGGGCCGGGCCCGTCCCGTGGGACAGGCCCGGCCCCAGCCAGGATCAAGATTACATGAACAGGGAGTCGATCTGAGCGGATGTCATCGACGACACCTGTGTGGAGCTGAAGCCAGCGATCTGCGTGGTGTTCATCGCCGCGATATCCGTTGTCTCCAGACCACCGATCTGGGTGGTGGACAGCGACGAAATCTGCGTCGTGCTCAGACCCATGATGCTCGTAGTGGTGAAGGCACCGATCTGGCTCGTGCTCAGTACAGCCAGCTGGGTCGTGGTCAGACCCGACACGAAGGTGGAGGTGAAGACCGGGAACTGCTGGCCCCCCGTCAGCTGAGCCACTGCCGTGGTGCTGAAGTTTGCGACCTGGGTTGTGGTCAAAGCCGCCAACTGCGTGCTGTTCAGGATGGTGGCCTGTGCCGTTCCCAGAACCGCGATGTCGCTGGTTTCCAACGCCCGGATCTGGGTTGTGCTGAACTGACCAACCTGGGTGTAGGTGAAGGCTGCGACCTGGGTCGTCGTCAGACCCTGGACCAGGGTAGCCGTCATGCCGGTCAGCTGCGTGCTGCTCAGCACTGCGATATCCGTGGTCTCGAACCCGCCGACCTGGGTGGTGGTCAAGGCCGCGATCTGGGTCGTGGTCAGGCCCCCGATCTGGGTGGTGGAGAGGGCGGCCAGATCGGTGGTCTCGATGCCACGCACCTGGGTGGTGGTCAGCGAGGCGATCTGGGTCGTCGTCAGCACACCGACCTGGGTGGTGTTCAGCCCGGCAATCTGCGTCGTGGTCAGCACCCGGAACTGGGTGGTGGTCAGGGCTGCGAGATCGGTGGTCTCGATGGCCGCGAACTGTGTGCTGGCCAAGGCGACGATCTGGGCCGTGGTCAGGGCCACGATCTGGGTCGTGGACAGGGCCGCGACGTCGGTCGTTTCCAGGCCACCGATCTGGGTGGTGGTCAGCGAGGCGACCTGGGTGGTGTTCAGGCCACCGATCTGGGTGGTCGACAGAGCCGACACCTGGGTGCTGTTCAGGCCCCGGACCTGGGCAGTACCCAGCTGATTGATCTGCGTGGAGGTCAGGGCGCTGACCTGGGTGGTGGTCAGGCTACCGACCTGGCCACTGGAGAGCGCGTTCAGCTGCGTGCTGCTCAGCACCGCCAAGTCAGTCGTCTCGAACCCGCCGACCTGGGTGGTGGTCAGGGCCGTGACCTGGGCGGCGGTCAGCCCCCCGATCTGGGTGGTGGAGAGAGCGGCCAGATCAGTGGTCTCGATGCCACGCACCTGGGTGGTGGTCAGCGAGGCGATCTGGGTCGTCGTCAGCACACCGACCTGGGTGGTGTTCAGGCCAGCGATCTGCGTCGTGGTCAGGGCGCGGAACTGCGTCGTGGTCAGGGTCGCGAGATCGGTGGTCTCAATGGCCGCGAACTGCGTGCTGTTCAGGGCCACGATCTGGGCCGTGGTCAGGGCGACGATCTGGGTCGTGGAGAGCGCCGCGACGTCGGTCGTTTCCAGGCCGCTGATCTGGGTGGTGGTCAGCGAGGCGACCTGGGTGGTGGTCAGGCCCCCGATCTGGGTGGTCGACAGAGACGCTACCTGGGTGCTGTTCAGGCCACGGACCTGGGCGGTACCCAGCTGACTGATCTGCGTGGAGGACAGGACGCTGACCTGGGTGGTGGTCAGGCTACCGACCTGGCCGCTGGAGAGCGCGTTCAGCTGCGTGCTGCTCAGCACCGCCAAGTCAGTCGTCTCGAACCCGCCGACCTGGGTGGTGGTCAGGGCCGTGACCTGGGCGGCGGTCAGCCCCCCGATCTGGGTGGTGGAGAGAGCGGCCAGATCAGTGGTCTCGATGCCACGCACCTGGGTGGTGGTCAGCGAGGCGATCTGGGTCGTCGTCAGCACACCGACCTGAGTGGTGTTCAGGCCAGCAATCTGCGTCGTGGTCAGGGCGCGGAACTGGGTCGTGGTCAGGGTCGCGAGATCGGTGGTCTCAATGGCCGCGAACTGCGTGCTGTTCAGGGCCACGATCTGGGCCGTGGTCAGGGCCACGATCTGGGTCGTGGAGAGCGCCGCGACGTCGGTCGTTTCCAGGCCGCTGATCTGGGTGGTGGTCAGCGAGGCGACCTGGGTGGTGGTCAGGCCCCCGATCTGGGTGGTCGACAGAGACGCTACCTGGGTGCTGTTCAGGCCCCGGACCTGGGCAGTACCCAGCTGACTGATCTGCGTGGAGGACAGGACGCTGACCTGGGTAGTGGTCAGGCTACCGACCTGGCCGCTGGAGAGCGCGTTCAGCTGCGTGCTGGTCAGCACCGCCAAGTCAGTCGTCTCGAACCCGCCGACCTGGGTGGTCGTCAGGGCCGTGACCTGGGCGGCGGTCAGCCCCCCGATCTGGGTGGTGGAGAGGGCGGCCAGATCAGTGGTCTCGATGCCACGCACCTGGGTGGTGGTCAGCGAGGCGATCTGGGTCGTCGTCAGCACACCGACCTGGGTGGTGTTCAGGCCAGCGATCTGCGTCGTGGTCAGGGCGCGGAACTGCGTCGTGGTCAGGGTCGCGAGATCGGTGGTCTCAATGGCCGCGAACTGCGTGCTGTTCAGGGCCACAATCTGGGCCGTGGTCAGGGCGACGATCTGGGTCGTGGAGAGCGCCGCGACGTCGGTCGTTTCCAGGCCGCTGATCTGGGTGGTGGTCAGCGAGGCGACCTGGGTGGTGTTCAGGCCCCCGATCTGGGTGGTCGACAGAGACGCTACCTGGGTGCTGTTCAGGCCACGAACCTGGGCGGTGCCCAGCTGACTGATCTGCGTGGAGGACAGGGCGCTGACCTGGGTAGTGGTCAGGCTACCGACCTGGCCACTGGAGAGAGCGTTCAGCTGCGTGCTGGTCAGCACCGCCAAGTCAGTCGTCTCCAGCCCGCCGACCTGGGTGGTGGTCAGGGCCGTGATCTGAGTAGAGGTCAGGCTACCAATCTGGGTGGTGGAGAGGGCGGCCAGATCGGTCGTCTCAATGCCACGCACCTGGGTCGTGGACAGGGACGCGATCTGGGTCGTCGTCAGCACACCAACCTGGGTTGTGCTCAGCCCGGCAATCTGCGTGGTGGTGAGCACCCGGAACTGCGTCGTGGTCAGGGCTGCGAGATCGGTGGTCTCGATGGCCGCAAACTGCGTGCTGGCCAGAGCCACGATCTGGGCCGTAGTCAGGGCCACGATCTGGGTCGTGGACAGCGCTGCGACGTCGGTGGTTTCAAGCGACTGAACCTGTGTCGTGGTCAGCGCGGTAATCTGGGTGGTGGTCAATCCACCGATCTGCGTCGTCGAGAGGTTGGCGACGTAGGTGCTGTTGAGGCTGCGAACCAGCGTGGTGCTGAGACCGGAAACCTGCGTCGAGGTGAGCGCGCTGAACTGCGTCGTGCTCAAACCTGTCAGGTTGGCCGTCGAGATCGCATTCAACTGGGTGCTTGTCAGTGCGGCAACGGTTGTCGTTGCAAGGCCTGAAAGCTGCGTTGTCTGCAGCCCCGCTACCTGCGTCGTTGTCAGAACCCCGATCTGGGTCGTCGACAACGCGCTTGCTTGGGTTGAGGAGAGCTGACGAAGGTCTGAAGTCGTCCAGTTGGCGATTGCCGTGGTGCTCAGCTGGCCGATCTGAGTAGTCGAGAGAAACGAAAGGATCGACATGGCTACGACTCCAGAGCATGAAAAGTGGATCTGCGGAAACCTTCCCTGCCTGGAAGACCTCCATCTCGATTAATCCGAAATAGCCTTGCAAGACATATGCCGAATTAACCGAAGCCCACGCAATCTGGAGCCAACAACCGGAAAGGTACGCAACCACGGACACGCACAAAAAGGCGCAGCCGGAAGGCCGTGTTCAATCCCCTTTTGGTCTAGGCGCCCAAATTTTTTGGGTCAGTGTGGATAGAATACCCATCGCGGTGATGAGTCAAGTTACATTCGGTGTACCTCCACCGAAGCCGGCCCTCGGCAGCGTTGCATTAGGGGTATCTCACATCTCCTATGCCTTTGGGCGTAGGTCGTGGATCATTTCCCGCCTCCGGGAGTAGGCATGTCGCTTTTTTGTCGTGTGTTTTGGAGAATCGCTTTAGTTTCCGGGTCACGTTGCTCCCTTTTCCTGCCGATGGACGTGGCGATTGTCCCCTTACATGACGGTTCTGAGGTGTCTTTTCCTGGTGGCGCTGCACCATGGCGTGCAACTCCATCCGGATGAGTTGCCGCCCGATGTGCCGGGCGATCCTGTGCCGGCCGTACTGAAGTCCATGCATGGCGCCGGCCTGAGAGGCCGCAAGACGCGCATCAACTGGAAGTCCGCCTGTCACCTAGGCAGTGCTTACCCGGCAATTGCGATCCGCAAGGATGGCACCTGGGTCATTCTTGCCTATGCGATGGAGGTGGAGGGCCGGATGTCGGCCGCCGTGCTGGACCCCACGCGTGAGGCCGAAGGCATACAGTTCCTGTCCGAGGAGGAGTTTACCTCCACCTGGACGGGCGAGATCATCCTGGCCAAGCGCGTCTGGGCCCTGATGGATGAGAACCAGCCCTTCGGCTTCCGCTGGTTCCTGCCGGAGATCCTGCGCAACGCGAAATTCTTCCGCGGTGTCGCTATCGCGGCAATCATGGCCAATCTGATCGGTCTGGCGCTGCCGATGATGTTCCAGGTGCTGGTCGACAAGGTGATTACCCACCATAGTTACCAGACGCTGTTCGTCATCGTTCTGCTCTATGTATTGCTGACGCTCTTTGACGGGTTCTTCGGCTATGTCCGCCAGAATCTCATGCTGCTGGCATCGAACAAGATTGATGCCAAGCTCACCAGCCGTACCTTCCGGCACCTTCTTTCGCTGCCGCTGCATTTCTTCGAGCGCAATAGTGCGGGTATCCTGACCCGGCATATGCAGCAGACAGAAAAGCTGCGTCATTTCCTGACCGGCAGGCTGTTCCAGTGTTTTCTGGATACCGTCACATTGCCGGTGCTGCTGGTGCTGCTGTTCCTGTATAGCGGGCTGCTGACGGCTGTGGTGCTGGCCTTCTCCGTCGTCATCGCGGCGATCATCGGCTTCATGGTGCCGATCTTCCGGCTGCATCTGGGGCGGCTGTACGAGACGGAGGCCAGCCGTCAGGCGCATCTGGTCGAGACGCTGCATTCCATGCGCGCCGTCAAGTCACTGGTGCTTGAAGAGAACCGGCAGCAGGCATGGGACAGCAAGGTGGCCCTGGCCGTCCGGCGCCATGCCAAGGTTGGCGGCATCAGCATCCTGGGTACCGTGCTGACGGGCGGCTTGGAAAAGCTGATGCAGATCAGCGTGCTTGCCATCGGCGCTGTTCAGGTCTTCGACGGCGCCATGACACTGGGCGCGCTGATCGCCTTCAACATGCTGTCGGGCCGCGTCACTGGGCCGCTGCTTCAGATCGTGGCCTTGATCAACGAGTACCAGGAGGCGGACCTGTCGGTGCGCATGCTGGGCGAGGTGATGAATACCGAGCCGGAGCGCAGTGGCCATTCCCGTCAGTCCCGTCCGTACATTACGGGCAAGATGTTCTTCGAGGATGTGACCTTCCGGTATGCCCCCGGCGCCACGCCGGCGCTGGACCGCGTCTCCTTCGACATTGAGGAAGGACAGGTTGTCGGTATCGTCGGCCGGTCGGGATCGGGCAAGACCACGATCACCCGCCTGATCCAGTCCATCCATGTTCCGCAGGAGGGCCTGATCAAGCTGAACGGTATCGACCTGCGCCATATCGAGCTGAACCATTTGCGCAAGTCCATCGGCGTCGTGCTGCAGGACAATCTTCTGTTCCGCGGCACTATCCGCGAGAATATCGCTGCGGCGCGTCCCGATGCGCCGCTCCATGAAATCCTTCAGGCAGCCCAGATGGCGGGCGCTGATGAATTCATTGACCGGCTGCCTTTGTCCTATGACACGATGGTCGAGGAGAATGCTTCCAACTTCTCCGGCGGTCAGCGCCAGCGTATCGCCATCGCCCGCGCCTTGGTGACACAGCCGCGTCTTCTGATCTTTGACGAGGCGACCAGCGCGCTTGACCCCGACAGCGAGGCCATCGTTCAGCGCAACCTTACACGCATCGCCGAGGGACGTACCATGATCATCGTCTCGCACCGACTGTCGTCATTGGTTCAGGCTGACAAGATCATCGTTCTGGAACAGGGCAAGTTGGTTGACTGCGCCCCGCACCCCATCCTGCTGCAACGCTGCGACATTTATCGGCACCTATGGCAAACCCAGACACAGCACATCCATTGATGCGGCCTTTCCAGGGTCTGCGTGAGCGCTGGCGGCGGTTCTACGGGACGCCGGCCCCCCGTCTGCACGTGGCCCCCGAAGCCATCGAGTTCCAGTCGGAACTGGAGATGATTGTCCGCGAACCGCCGCCACCCATCCTGGGCGCGCCCCACCTGATTGCGGCGGGGATGCTGGCGTTGATGGCCATCATCGCGTGCTTCGTTCAGATGGACCGCGTTGTGGTGTCCACGGGCCGCCTGGCCACGCAGGTGCCGCCCATCGTGATGCAGCCGCTGGAACGTTCCATCGTGCGTCAGCTGCTGGTGCAGCCCGGCGACCGCGTGACCAAGGGGCAGTTGCTGGCCACGTTGGACCCGACCTTCACGTTGGCCGACCGCAGCGCCCTGTCGGCACAGCAGCGCGCCTTGTTCGCGCAGTTGCGCAGGCTGGAGGCGGAGGCGGCGGGCAAGACCTTGCCCGAAACCATGGCCAGCAGTGACGATCCGGACATGGCGCTGCAGGCCCGGCTGTTCCTGCAGCGCCAGACCCAGTACCGGTCGCATCTGGACAGTCTGGACAGCGGCATTGTCAGTCTTGATGCCTCGATGCGGGCCGCCCAGGATGATGAGAAGTCGTTGATGGCCCAGATGGTGGTCTATCGCGACGTGGAGAACCTGCGCTCACAGCTTTTCAAGGCGCAGACGGGGTCGCGGCTGCAGCTTCTGGAGGCGCAGGCCCAACGCCTGGAGACCGAGCGGTCGTTGCAGGCCACCAGCAACCGTATCAAGGAATTGCAGGCTGATCTGGCCGCAAAGCGGGCCGAGCGGCGCAATTTCGTGGATGACTGGCAGCGCCAGCTTCTGGAACAGCTTGTGGAGACGCGCCGTCAGGCATCACAGGTTGATGAGGATCTGGCCAAGGCCGTCCGCCGCAACGATCTGGTGGAGATGACGGCCCCCGCCGATGCCATCGTGCAGGAAGTGGCGCGTCTGTCGCCCGGTTCTATCGCGCGAGAAGCCGAAGCGCTGATTACCCTGGTGGCGCTGGATACGCCGCTGATCGCCGAGGTGGTGATCCAGTCCGGTGACATCGGCTATGTCAAGGCGGGCGATCCGGTCGAGGTGAAGGTTGCACCGTTCCCGTTCCAGCGCCATGGCATGCTGAAGGGCCGGCTGCGGTCGGTCTCGCGGCAAAGCTTTGTGCCGGGTACGGCGGAGCCGCTGGACGCGCTGCGCACGCCGATGGTGGCCGGCGCCTATGTGCATACGGCCCAGGTCGATCTTGAAAGCCTGACGCTGGAGCGCATGCCGCCGGGTGCTGTGCTGACGGCGGGCATGGTGGTGCAGGCCGAAATCAAGGTCGGCAGCCGGAGCCTGATGTCCTATTTCCTCTATCCCGTGCTGCGCGGACTGGACGAGTCCCTGCACGAACCCTGATCAGTCCGCCCGGATGGCGGCGCGTTCCAGCGTCGCCTCAAAACCGCGTGTGAATGTCTGCGTGTCGCCCAGGGTGGCCTGCCAGCGTTGGGGCGTCGTCCGGTCGCGGATGCTCTGGTAAAGGCCCGGCGTGTCGTGCAGTGCCACGGCGCGGTCGACATAATCATCATCGCTGGTAGTGATCAGTTCCGGCAGGTCCATAGCCCGCAACAGGGCGCCGGCCATCCGGCTGGCGAAGGTTTCGCGTGACAGGGTCAGGATCGGTAGACCGGCACGCAGCGCGTCGCTGGCCACCGTGCCGGCATTATAAGGTGTCGTATCCAGGAACAGATCTGCCAGCGTCATACGGGCGCGGTAACGGTCGGGCATGGCACGGGGGGAAAAGATCAGCCGGTCGGGATCGACCCCGTGCCGCACCGCCTGTGCCCGAAGATTGCCCACCACCCAGCGATTATCCTCCAGCAGCCAGAGGACGCTGTCGCGGGTGCGGGCCAGGATGCGCATCCACAGGGCGAACATGGCTTCGGAGATCTTGTAGGAGCCGCAGAAGCAGCAGAAGACGAACCGGTCCTGCGGCAGACCTTCATCCGCGCGGCTGATATCGGCAACCAGTACGGGCCGGCCATCATTGGCCTGATAGACGCCGGGCAGATAGAGCGGGCGGGGCCAATATTGATCCGCGATGGACGGCGGGACCGCATATTCATCGGTCAGAATGTAATCCAGCTCCGGGATCGGTATTGGCCCGATGAAGCCGAGATAGGTCATCTGTACCGGCGCCGGCTTCCAGCGCAGCACGTCCAGCCGTTCGCCCACGGTGAGGCCGTTGAGGTCGATCAGGATATCGATCTCATCGGCCCGGATTTGCTGGGCGACTGTTTCATGGTCCTTGTCGCGGACAAGGCGGCAATGATCCAGGGCCGCCAGCACGCGGGCGCGCATGTCGCTGCCATCATCCGGGCTGGAGCAATAGCCATAAATCTCGAACCGGTCGCGGTCGTGCCGTTCCAGCAGTTCTGCCACCAGGAAGGTCATGGCGTGGCGGCAGAAATCCGACGACATATAGCCGACGCGCAGCCGGCGATGGGCGTAGCCGGTGGCAGGCGCCAGGGGGTGCGTCACGGGCACCGGTCGGCGGTCCAGCCAGGATTGCACCGTCCGCCGCTGTTCGGCCACATTGTCGGCCAATGCCAGCGTGGCCAGCCCGCCGCACTGGTCGCGCAGCTGTTCAACCGTCAAGCCGGGAATGGCTGGCCCGAACAATGGCCAGGCGCACATGTTCTGCCGGACGAAGGCCCAGTGCTGGACCACATAATGCTGGTCGGGTTTGGTCAGCAGGCTTCGGTAATAGGTCGCTTCCGCCTCATCCAGGCGGGACTGCTTTTCCAGCAGCCGGCCCTGCTGGTTCAGTAGCTTTGTCCGCGCTTCGTCATCCTGCAGTGCGGCGTTGATTGTCGCCAGGGCCGTTTCCGCATCGCCCGCCGCCTCGCGGATGCCTGCGAGATTGATTGTGGCCTGCCACAAGGTAGGCTGCAGCAGAAGGGCGTTGGTGTAAGCGGTTGCCGCTGCACCGGGATCGCCCCGCGCCGCCAGTTCGACGCCCAGATTGAACCAGATCGCGGCGCTTCCGACACCGCCATTGCCAGGCGAAATCAGCCATTCATGCAGCATGTCAGCGGCCCAATGCCGGTTGGGCATTGGGTCTGCCTGCGCCACCGCGGCCATCGCCTCAATCGCTGGCAAGCCCGACAACAGATGCCGCCAGCGGCTGCGCGTCGCCGGATCAGCCGGGGATAGGCCCGGCGGCGCCCCTCGCAGATCTGCGATCAACAGATCGACAGCGGAGGGCGCTGTCATACCGGTTGCGTCCATAGCCTGGCATCGCGCGGAACCGGTGTCAGGGCGTGCCGCTTGGCCAGCGCCTTGCGGTACCGCTCCTCGTAATCCGGCAGGAAGCCGAATTCCTCGGCATCATGGTCCATGGCGCTGCCGATTTCCAGGTAGAGGTCCAGATTGGTCAGGTCGGGGACGGGCAGGGCGCCTGCCTCCCATTCCGCCCACATGCGGTCGAAGACATCCTCCATCGCACGCGCGAAACCATTGGTGTTGAACAGAACGGACGTGTGGCGCAGGTCCAGAAGCTTCTGCCGGGCAGCGGCCAGGGCTGCCGGGTCACGTCCTAGCCGCACGGCCATCTCCACATAGGCTGCCGGGCTATCACACACGAATTCCGGCGTGCCGGCAGCGGTCACCAGCGAGGCGCAGACACGGGATGCGAAGCCACGACCGGGCAGGGTCAGGACGGGCACGCCCATCCACAGCGCATCCGATGCCGTCGTGTGTGCGCCATAGGGGCTGCTGTCCAGGAACAGGTCGGCCAGGACATAGCGAGCCAGATGATCGGCATTGGCGGCATAAGGGGCGAAGATCAGGCGGGCAGGGTCGATATCCGCCTTGGCCGCCTCTTCCCGCAGGCGGTTATCACCCTCGTCTCCGCCGCGCAGCAGCCAGAGGACGGAACCGTCGACCTGCCGCAGGATCTCCAGCCAGCGGTCCAGATTGAAACGGCTCATCTTCTGCTGGCCGTTGAAGCAACAGAACACCACGCCCTGTTCCGGCAATCCGTGCTGGGCGCGCGTCTGCGGTTCCGGCGAGATGACGCGATGGCGGTCATTGGGCTGATAGCAGGGGACCCGCTCCACCTTCTCGCTGTAATATTTTTCCGATCCGGGCGGAATGATTACCGGATCGGCGATGATGTAATGGTGATAGGGGCTGGCCATCGTGCCGGGATAGCCCAGCCAGTTGACGATGATCGGGGCGGGCCGGCGGCCCAGCATCCGTGTGCGGGCATCCCGCGTATTGCCATTGATATCGACCAGGATGTCGATTCCGCACTCTTCCACCAGAGCAGCGGCCGCCGCATCATCCAGGCCTGTGATATCGTGCCAGTGATCGACAGTGCCCCGGATGCGCTGCATCACCACATCCTCAAGGCGCACGCCGCAGTAAAATGCGGTCACCTCGACACGGGAGCGGTCATGGAGGCCGAACATTTCCGCCGTCAGGTGGCCGATGGCATGGTTGCGCAGGTCGGACGACAGATAGCCGATACGCAGGCGCCCGTCAGGCGCGCGTCGGCGATGGGCGAAATCGGCGCTGGTCTTGAACTCATCGGGCCAACCCACATCCAGCCGATTGTGGGAGTAGGCATTGGCGAGGCTGAGTATCGGATCGTCGGTGAAATAGGCCAGCGTCAGGGGGGCCAGCGTGGCCATGATCTTTTCGGGTGTCACAGGGCCGAAAGATTGCAGTACCGGCCATTTGCATTGCCGCTGACGGACATTGGCCCAGTGCTGCATTTCCTCCCGCCGTCCTGGGGCCACATCGAGCGACAGGCGCAGCGCCGTCTCAGCTTCGGACATTTCCTGCCGGCTCATCCGCACGCGGGCCAGCTGCTTCAACGCGGTCAGCTTGTAATTGATGGTATCGGAGGAAACATTCGACAGGTTGGTGACGGCATGGCCCCAATACTGGAGGGCCATGTCGACCTGTCCCACCCGTTCCAGGGCGGATCCCAGCGATATGACGGCGGGCGTGAAATCCGGTCGTGCACGCACCGCCTCGTTGAAGGAATAGAGCGCGCCATTGCCGTCTTCGCCGCTTAATTGCAATGAGCCGAGATTGAACCAGGCCGCATGTATGGTCGGGTGTCCTTCATTGGCCGCCAGCCAGTCCTGATAAACACGGATGGCAGCTCCCTTGCCATGCTCCGCTTCGGTGGCGTGGGCGAGGGCGAACAGCTCGAAGATATCCATGGCTTGCAACGCGTCAGTTGACGGGACGAATGATCAGGCCAGGGACACGCCCAGTTGATCGGCGAAATAGGCGATGGTGCGCTTCAACCCTTCCTCCAGATGGATGGTCGGCTGCCAGTCCAGGAGGGTTTTGGCCTTGGTAATATCGGGGCAGCGCTGCAGGGGGTCGTCCTGCGGCAGGGGTTTCCAGACGAATTCCGATTTGGCGCCCGTCAGCCGCACCACATTCTCCGCCAGCTGACGGATCGTGTATTCACCGGGATTGCCGATATTGATGGGGCCCGTCACATCGTCAGGGGCGGCCATCAGACGGATGAAGCCCTCGATCAGGTCATCGACATAGCAGAAGGAACGGGTCTGGGTGCCTTCGCCATAGATGGTGATCGGATGGCCCTGCAGGGCCTGCACGATGAAGTTCGATACGACGCGCCCGTCATTAGGGTGCATGCGCGGGCCATAGGTGTTGAAGATGCGGGCCACGCGGATATTGACGCCATTCTGGCGATGATAGTCGAAGAACAGGGTTTCCGCGCAACGCTTGCCCTCGTCATAGCAGGCGCGGGGCCCGATCGGGTTCACGTTGCCGCGATAATCCTCGGTCTGCGGGTGTACCGTCGGATCGCCATACACTTCCGACGTGCTGGCCTGGAAGATCTTTGCCTTGGTCCGCTTGGCCAGGCCCAGCATGTTGATGGCCCCATGCACGGACGTCTTGGTCGTCTGCACGGGATTGAACTGATAATGGATGGGCGATGCGGGGCAGGCGAGATTGTAGATCTCGTCCACCTCCACAAAGAGCGGGAAGGTGACGTCGTGGCGCATCACCTCAAAATAGGGGTTGGGGATCAGGTGCCGGATATTTTCCCGCGAGCCCGTGAAGAAATTATCGACGCACAGCACCTCGTGCCCGTCATTCAGCAGTCTTTCGCACAGGTGTGAGCCCAGGAAACCGGCACCCCCAGCCACCAATACCCGCTTGCGTGCGCGTTTCATGCTTATCCTTCTTGGGCGTTCTCGAAGGCCGCGCCGAATGGCGGGTCTTTCATGATCAACATGCTTAATCTATAACCCAGCGCAGGGGGGGCATGCCAAGGAGAAGCGTGTCTCTTCCTGTTTCTGCCGTTCGAAAGCCTGGTGGTACCGCCGCCTGACCATCCCAGAGGATGTTGCCTTGGCCATCGCCCTTCGTCATTGCATCGCGCTGACCGGTCTTCTGGCATTGGCGGCCTGCGGCAGTCCGCCACCGGTTGTGCAAACCCCGGCGGCACCCGTGCGGCCTGCGGACCCGGAACTGGTCTTCTGGGAGAGCGTGCGGGATTCCAAGGATCCTGCCGAATATTATGCCTATCTCCACGCCTATCCGGCGGGCCGCTTCTCCGCCCTGGCGCGACTCCGGATCGAGGCGCTGACCCCGAAGGTGCAGAAGGAAGCCGCATCACCGCCCAAGGCCAAGCAGCCGGCCATATCTAACCGGTTGCCGGCCCCGCCGCCCAGCCATCAGCAGGGCGAAACCACCATCGCCGAAGCCCCGGCGCCGCCCGTCAACTGGGCCAAGATCGATGATCTGTCGGGCCGGGCCGGGCCGTTGCTGCGCAGCCAGATCATGGATTGCTGGGAACCGCCGCCGCTGCCGCGCGGGGCCGGCAGTTTCCGTGCTGAAATCGGCATCTATTTCGACCCCGCGAACGGCAAGGTGCGGGGGGCGGCCTTCCTTGGGGGCAATCGGGAGATGACCGACGACGTGTTCTCCCGTTTCGTCAACAGCGCCGTCGCCGCCCCCATGGCACCGGCCTGCCGGTCGCTTGACCTGCGCCAGGCCGGGGGCGGTGCCGACGCTGCCGGCCTGGTCCTGCTGTTTGCATTGGACAGTCCGCCGTAAGGTCGTCAAGCCATTGAAACTTCCTCCCCCGTTTCCTGTCGGGCACTGTTGATACGGGCTAAATCCTTAAGCCGTGCCTGTTTCCACTCCGGGTCAAGATAGCGTTTCTCCCGCCGCGCCTCACGACATGCATCTATGGCAAGTTCCCTTGGGTCTGCGCCTGCCGGTGGGCGCAAGTCCATAGGCACCCGCTCCAAAAGCGTTGCTTGAGCCTTTACATCCATCGCCGGCGCTGTCTCCAGCCAACTTTCCGCATCCCGGAAATGATTATGAAGTGCGAGAGCAGTCATGTATGGGCAGGCGGATAGAAGCTTAGGTTCTGATACTTTGTTGAGTACAATCATTGGCAGCAGGGGGGCCAGGCTGGGGGCCACCAGATTGGCGTAGATTTCTGCCTTCCAATAAAGCTTCGCGATATCGCAGAAATGAGAAATATTCCGAATGGCTTCCAGCCCACTTTCGGTCATGGGTATTATCTCAACTTTTGGCTTTGTGATGTTCACTGTGTCATTTGCAACGTCGACATACAGACTTCCAATCTGAGTGGCGTTCTGGAAATAGCGCTCCCGCAATGCGCCCCAAACGGGTCTGATCAAGCCGCCTTGACGGCGGAACGCATGCAAGGCCCGTTCAGCGCGGGTGGTGGGTGCTGCTATCCGTTTCAGGAGGTGCTGACGGACGGCTGTGGTAATTTCCTCACATCGCCCTACAGGATATGGGATATTTTTGTTAAACGGATACTGTCTTGCCAAGCCAGGGTCCAATTCCCAGCGTAAACCCATTAACATATCTTGCATATCGGTTAATACGGGAACAATAAATCTCTTGGTAAGTGCATTCTGTTTTCTGTCAGTGGGAACCGGCTGGTGGTTCAAGTAGCCTGATATGATGCTGTTCATGACGTTTCTTGTGGTTCTGCATTGTATGGTTTCTACATATTATACATCTGTGTTTCGAAGCGTATCCACCTTTGCCATGTTCCATCCGCATAGGCCGTGCGTTGATGCCGCATGGATATGCCTACCTCATAGTTTGCGAATGCGAACGCTTCGCAATATAGTCCCTGCCGGACGGGATCGGTGATGTCGGGCAAACTGCTGACATCATAAGCGAATAAGAAGCATTTGCGTCCTCGTGGGGCGCACCAGAAAGGTTTGAAAGAGATGGACGAGAAGATGAATTCCCAGGTGGCGCGCGGCCGTATGGCCCTGATGGCGGCCCTGTCCGTTGGTGTGGCGGCCTCTGCCGCCCCGGCGCTGGCCCAGCAGGCGACGGCGCCCGCTGCCAAGGAAGGCGAGAAGACGACCGTCGTGCTGCCGACCCTGGGGGTGGAAGGCCAGGCGGCGGCACCCGCCAACAAGCCGGAAGTGGTCGCGTCCCCGAAATATACCGCCCCGCTGCGTGAGACGCCGCAGACCATCACCGTTATCCCCAGCACGGTGATCAAGGAACAGAACCTGTTAAGCCTGCGCGATGTGCTGACCAACGTTCCGGGTATCACCTTCGGTGCGGGTGAGGGCGGTGCTGGCGGTGCCGACAGCATCACGCTTCGTGGCTACAGCGCCAACAGTGACATCACCGTCGATGGCGTACGCGACAGCGGCGCCTATGTCCGTTCCGACAGTTTCAACCTGGAACAAGTCGAAGTCACGAACGGGGCCAATTCCGTCTATTCTGGCTCCGGCGCTGTGGGCGGCTCCATCAATCTGGTCTCCAAGACGGCCAAGGATGACAGCTTCACCCAGGCCAGCGCTGGTATCGGCACCGACAATTATTACCGCGCCACCGTTGATGCGAATCAGATGCTGGACGACAACACGGCACTGCGCATCAATGGCATGTGGCACCGCAACGACGTGCCGGGCCGCGATGTGGAAGAGTTCAAGCGCTGGGGCTTTGCACCGTCACTGACGCTGGGGCTGCGCAGCGATACCCAGGTGTCTTTCAGCTATTTCCACCAGGAAGATAACAATATCCCGCAATATGGCGTACCCTACGCCCTCAATGCCAATTCCAATGGCATTCTGCCGGGCGCGGACGGTGAAGCCTATTATGGCTATCGCAACATTGATACGCAGGAAAGCACGGTCAATACCGCCACGGTGAAGATCGATCACCGTTTCAACGACAGTCTGTCGGTCAGCAACCTGTCCCGCTGGCAGAAGGTAGATGCATTCGTCACCACCTCTTACCTGCAGGGCACCTGGTGTCTGTCCAGCGGCATCAACGCCTATACGGGTGCGGCCTGTACCACGCCCGGCCTGTTCACGCCGAACACTAACCGCGGCATCACCCGCGATGCCAGCACCACCATGCTGTATAACCAGACCGACCTGAAGGCGACGGTCGTGACGGGCGGCATCACCCATGATCTGGTGCTGGGCGCCTCGATCTCATCGGAGAGCTTTGACCAGAAGTCGGGCAACCGCCTGCGCAATGCCAATGGCACCGTGCCCACAGCCAGCTTCACGCCCATCACCATAGCCAACCCGGAGAATGTCTGGAGCGGCCCGGTGAATTTCACCGTCACTGCCGACGCCGACAATGAGGTGGAGAATCAGGCCGTCTATCTGTTCGACCGTGTGCAGTTGGGCGAGCAGTTCGAGCTGAATGGCGGCGTCCGCTGGGAGCATAACAAGGGCAGCGCCCAGACCACCAGCTTCGCCTATGCCGCCACGGGCGTGACGACCACAGCAGCCCCCGCCGCCCGTAACGAGGACAATCTGTTCTCCTGGCGTGTTGGGGCCGTGTACAAGCCGGCGTCCAACGGCAGCGTCTATGTCGCCATGGGTAACTCCAAGACCCCGTCGCAAAGCACGGTGACCGGCGCCTGTACCGCCACGGGCACCAGCACCACCTGCAATGTCGATCCAGAAACGGCCAAGAATTACGAGATCGGCACGAAGTGGGATGTGCTGGATGGGCGCCTGGGTCTGACCGCTGCTTTGTTCCGCAACGAACGCACCAATTACCGCGTGGCCTCCAACGATCCGGGCATCCCGGACCAGCAGTTGGACGGCAAGTCGCGTGTGAACGGCGTGGCGCTGGGTGTCGCAGGCACGGTGATGGAGGGCTGGAACGTCTTTGCCAATTACAGCTATCTCGACACCAAGGTTTTGCAGGGCGTTTCCGATTTCTGTCTGGCCAATCCGACCGTTGCGGCTTGTGCGACCGCTCTGGTCGGGACTAATGGCCGCGCCGGCGCACCGCTGACGGCCACGCCCAAGAATGCCTTCAGCCTGTGGACCACCTATGATCTGCCGGTCGGCGTACAACTGGGTTATGGCGCGACCTTCACTGGTAAGATGTATCCCAACAATGCCAACGCCATCATGCGCACGGCGCCGGGCTATTGGGTTCACCGCGCCTCGGCCAGCTACTTCGTCAATGATCAGGTCGAACTGCGCCTGAACGTCAACAACCTGTTCGACAAGACCTATTACACCCGTATCCGCAATGTTGCGGCCAGCGGCTGGGCTACGCCGGGCGAGGCGCGCAACGCCATGCTGACGGTGAATTACAGCTTCTGATCCACCCGTCCCGTGGGATTGGAGGCTGTGGCGGCGGTCACGTGAAGTGGCCGCCGCCTTTTTCATGGTTGCTTTGATGCAAATCAGAGTGGATCGCATTTGCGGATGCTATAGGCTGCGTCTCACGGTATTCAGGCAGGACCCTTTATCATGATGATCAGCATTCCCGACGTTTTGACCCCGGAGCAGGTGCGGCAGTGCCGCGCGGCCCTGGATGCCGCTGACTGGGTCGATGGCAAGATCACGGCGGGGTTCCAGTCTGGCAAGGTCAAGGAGAACAGCCAGCTACCGGAAGGCCACCCGGTGGCGCAGCAGCTGGGGCAGGTGATCCTGGATGCCTTGTCAAAGAGCCTGCTGTTCATGTCGGCGGCCCTGCCGGCGCGAGTGTTCCCGCCCTTGTTCAATCGCTATGCCGGGGGACAGCATTTCGGCCCCCATGTCGATAATGCCATCCGACAGGTCCCGTTCGGCGGTCCGCGCATCCGCACCGACCTGTCCTGCACCCTATTTTTCAGCGACCCGGATGAATATGAGGGCGGGGAGCTGGTGGTAGAGGACCTGTATGGTCATCACGCCGTCAAACTGCCGGCGGGGCATATGGTGCTGTATCCCAGTTCCAGTCTGCACCATGTGCGGCCTGTGACGGCGGGGGCGCGTGTCGCCTCCTTCTTCTGGCTGCAAAGCATGGTGCGCGATGATGGCGAGCGCCGGACCCTGTTCGACATGGACATGGCCATCCTGGCGCTGAACAAGGATATGCCCGACCATCCGGGCATCCTGTCGCTGACCAACACCTATCACAATCTGCTGCGCCGCTGGGCGGAGGTGTGATCAAACCACCTCCGCCAACCAGGCCGAGAACGCCCTCAGTGCGGGGCCGGGCAGGCGGGATTTGGGCCAAGTCAGCCAGTAGCGGCCCGTGGTGATGGTGGGGGTGAAGGGCTGGATCAGACGGCCCGCCGCGATCTCCTTCGCAAACATCATCACCGGCGCGATGGCCACACCATGGCCCTGCATCGCCGCCTCCACCATGATCCAGGAACTGTCGAAAACGGGGCCGCGTAGCGGCGGGCAGGTGGCGTCGGCGGCGGCAAACCAGTTGGGCCATTCATCCGACCGGTATGACCGCAGCAGCCGTTCCCCCGCCAAATCGGCGGGACCTTGCAGGCGGGCCGCGATGGCGGGGATGCAGAGGGGCGACATCGGCGCCGTGAACAGGGCCTGAGCTTCCATCCCGTGCCAGGCGCCGTCACCGAAACGGATGGCAGCGTCCAGCCCCTCGGCTTGGATATCGACGCGGTTATTGTTGGTGGACAGGCGCAGATCAATGAAGGGATGGTCGGCCAGGAACCCATCGATGCGCGGAAGCAGCCAGCCCGCCGCAAAGGTGCCGACCACGCCCACCGACAGCAATTCCGTGACGGGTCCACCATCAAACCGGTGCAGCAGGCGGGCAATCTGATCAAAACTGTCGCGTACGCCGGGCAGCAGGGCCATGCCCTCATCCGTCAGGACCAGACCGCGCGGCAGGCGGCGGAACAGGGTGGCGCCCAGCCGGGCTTCCAGCCCTTTCACCTGATGGCTGACAGCGGCCTGCGTCACGCACAGCTCAATGGCGGCCTTGGTGAAGGATAGGTGCCGGGCCGACGCCTCAAAGGCGCGCAACGCGTTCAGGGGCAGGTGCGGGCGGGTCATGCATGGCCTAGTTTTTCTAATGCTTCATCCGATTTATCACAGTTTGTCGGAGTCTGACAGCACCGCTACCTTGTCCGCACAACAAGGGAGACAGAGATGCTGACGCGACGCCAACTTATTGGAAATACGGTATTCTTTGGCGCATTGGCTGCCGCCTCGCTAAAAGGGCTGGCGCCGATGCCAGCCGGTGCCGCCCCCATGGATGGCATGAGGGAAGCTATGGCTGCGCTGGAGCGGGCGCGGGGTGGGCGGCTGGGCGTGGCCCTGCTGGACACCAAGACGGGAGCCGCCATGAACTGGCGCGGTGATGAACGGTTTGCCATGTGCAGCACGTTCAAGTTCTTGCTGGCCGGCTACATTCTGTCGCGTGTCGATGCGGGGCAGGAGCGGCTGGACCGGATGGTGACGTTCGGCAAGCATGAACTGGTGACGTGGTCGCCCCTGACCGAACCGCATGTGGACAAGGGGATGAGCATCAACGACCTGTGCCAGGCCATCATGATCCAATCCGACAATACGGGTGCCAATGTCCTGATGCGCGAAAGCGGCGGGCCGACTGCGCTGACGGCCTTTCTGCGCGCGGCGGGGGATGGCGTGACGCGGGTGGATCGGATCGAGCCGGCGATGAATGTCGTGGGGCCGGACGATGTGCGGGACACGACCACACCGGTTTCCATGTTGGGTCTGATGCGGTCGCTGCTGCTGGGTGAGGTGCTGACCCCGGCGTCGCGTCAGCGCCTGACCGACTGGATGATCGATAACCGTACTGGCAAGGAACGGCTGCGTGCCGGTCTGCCGGCGGGATGGCGCATCGGGGACAAGACCGGCACCTATGACGCCTTCAACAATGACATCGCCATCCTGTGGCCGCCCGCCGGTGGGCCGCTGCTGCTGACCAGCTATTACGCCAATCCCACGGCGGACAAGGCCGTCCGCAATATCGTCCATGCCGAGGTGGCGGCCATCGTGGCCAAGGCCTATGGCACGGTCTGATCGACTGACAAGGCAGAGGAAATCGGTTACCTAATGGGGACTAAGGATAAGCGGGTGGGGAGGGAGCGGGTTGGCCATCGGGCGGCGGCAATTCCTGGCGGCGGCCATGCTGGCGGTGCCGGCGGTGCGGGCGCAGGAAGGGGTGCATCTGCGCATGTCCTGGTGGGGCGGCAATGATGTCCACCGCGCCCAGCTGCGCGCCCTGGAGGCGTTCGAGGCCCGCTATCCCGGCATCAAGGTAACGGCGGAATATACGGGCTGGGTCGGTCACCTGGAACGGCTGACCACCCAGATCGCCGGCGGCACCGCCCCCGACGTGATGATGGTCAACTGGAACTGGCTGAAGCTGTTCTCTCGCGATGGGGAAGGGTTCCTGGACCTGGCCCAGGTGGCCGATATCATCGACCTCAGCCAGTTTGACCAGGATGCCATCACCATGTCGTCGGTGCGCGGGCGGCTGAACGGCCTGCCGCCCAACATGACAGCGCGGCTGTTCTGGTTCAACAAGACCACCTTCACCAAGGCGGGCCTGCCCATCCCCGACAGTTGGGAGGCGCTGCTGGCCGCAGGGCCCTTGTTCCGTGACCGGCTGGGTCCTGACTATTACCCACTGGACATGAATTTTCAGGATACGGTGGCCCTGCTCTATAGCTGGATAAGCCAGAAAACCCAGTTGCCCTTCATTGATGAGGAGGCAAGGCGCCTGACCGCAGACCGCGACCTGCTGGTAGCGGCGGCAAAACTCTATCAGCGTCTGGTGGATCAGCATGTGGTGCCCACGGCCCGCGAACGGGCCAGCTTCGGGCATGTGCAGTTACAGGAGACGCGGCCCTGGATCACGGGCCGCTATGCCGGCATCTATCAATGGACCAGTTCGGTCGGCAAATATGTAGAGACGCTGGAGCCGGGCCAGAAGATGGTCCTGGCCCCCTATCCCATGCTGGAAGGGGCCGCCGATCCGGGCCTGCTTTATAAACCCGCCATGATGTATGCCATCAACCGGCACACGCAGCACCCGCGCGAGGCGGCCCTGCTGCTGCAATTCCTGCTGAACGATCCGGAAGGCGTGCGCATCCTGGGGGCGCGGCGCGGGGTGCCGGCCAGTGCGGCGGCCCGCCGTACGCTGGAGGATGACGGGCAATTGACGGGTCTGGCTCTGGAAGGGCAGCGGCAGATCGAAAGCCTGCCGCGCGGCATCGTCCTGTCGGGCTATTATGAGCATGCCCGCGTGCGCGACGGCTTCAACGACATATTGGAGAAACTGGGCTATGGCATGCTGACTCCGGAAGAGGCCGGGCACGCCATGGAGCGGGAGATCAACGGCATCCTGAAACGGGTGATAAGGTAGCAACGGGAATGATGACACCGGTTTCCGGTTCGATTAAGCTGAACGATCATTCAACGCCCTCCCGCCTGCGGTGCCTGCCCCATCATGCATGATTTCCGCCGTTTCGGACCGCAGGTCCTGCCCTTCCTGCGCCATTACCTGGGGGGCTGGGATTTCTTCAAGCCGACCTGGAATTATGAGGATGGCTGTATCTTCAAGGGCTGCCTGGACCTGGCCGACGCCACGGGCCGGTCGGAATTTTCCGACTTCGTCCATGACAAGGTGGGCGCACGGGTCGACGAGGAAGGCGTGATCGCGGGCTTTGATCCCGCCGAATATAATATCGACAATGTGAAGCCCGCGAAGGTCTTCTTCCCGCTTTATGACCGCACGGGCGAGGAACGGTTCCGCCGCGCGATTGAAACGCAGATTGATCAGCTGCGCACCCATCCGCGTACCAAGTCCGGCAATTACTGGCACAAGCAGATCTATCCCTGGCAGGTCTGGCTGGACGGGCTGTACATGGCGCAGCCGCTGGTGACCGCACAGGCGGTGGCGACCGGTGACCGCGATGCCTGGGAGGATGTGGTCCACCAGTTCATCCAGGTTCGTGACCATATGCGCGACCCTCGCACCGGGCTTTACTACCATGGCTGGGACGAAAGCCGGCAGGAGCGCTGGGCCGATCCTGAGACGGGCCTGTCGGCCTGTTTCTGGGGCCGGGCCATGGGCTGGTTCATGATGGCCATGATCGATTGCATCGAACTGGCCGCCCCGTTCGATGGGCCAGGCCGGGCCGCCCTGATCGCCATGTTCCAAGATGCGGCCATCGCCCTGATGGCGGTGCGCAGCGCGCGGGGCCTTTGGTGGCAGGTGCTGGACCGGGGCGGGGACGAGGGCAATTATGAGGAAATCTCAGCCAGCCTCATGATCGCCTATTCCCTGATGGCGGGATGCCGCCTGGGCCTGCTGCCGCCCGATCACGGGCGGGCGGGGGAGGCGGCGTTGCGCACCATCATCCGCGACTTCCTGACCGAAACCGAACTGGGCGGCATCTGCGGTGTCGCGGGCCTGGGCAATGATCCCTACCGTGACGGCAGCTACGCGTATTACCTGTCAGAGCCGGTGGTCCCCAACGACCCCAAGGGCGTCGGCGCGCTGATGATGGCGCTTGCCGAGGCGATGCGGCGATAGGGCGGGAAAGCCGCGCCCGGCAAAAAATCCCGCCGATCCGGCACATCACCCCTCGTAATCGGGGTTGTCATACATATCTGTAGCGAGGTCCGGGAGCTTTCCTGTCCTCGGGGCCTGTCGGACCTGTCCGGCGGCCCTGGTGCAGGGCGACTTTCTGATCGCGTTATGATACCGGTTACCTTCGTCAATAAACAAAAATTGGTGGCGGGGATGGCAGCACTTCGTGCCCCGTCATCTGGATCGGGTGCATGACATGACAGATTTTATGACGCGCCGCGCCGTCCTTGGCTGGGCGGGCGGCATGGGCGCACTTGGCCTGTTATCAGGCTGTGAGCGTCGGGGCGGGCGTATGCTGACATCCAGCGATACGCACCCGTCTGATTATCCCACAGTGCAGGCCGTCAATGAGATGGGGCGGCTTTTGTCGGAACGGACAGACGGACGCCTTGGCATCCATGTCTATGCCGGTGGGCAATTGGGGGCTGAGCGGGACACGCTTGAGATCACCACCTTTGGCGGTCTGGACATGAACCGGGTCAATCTGGCCCCCCTGACCGCCATTGAGCCGATGACGGTGATCCCGTCATTGCCCTTCCTGTTCCGGTCCACGGCCCATATGCGGGCCGCGTTGGATGGGGCGGTGGGGCAGGCCGTGCTGGACAGCCTGCGCCCCCATGGCATGGTGGGTCTCTGTTTCTATGACAGCGGCGAACGCAGCTTTTACAATACCAAGCGGCCCATTCAGGCCCCGGACGACCTGAAAGGTCTGAAGATCCGGGTGCAGAATTCCGACCTGTTCGTGGCCATGATCAAGGCGCTGGGGGCCGACGCCACGCCCATGGATGCAGGCGAGGTCTATCAGGCCCTGGTGCAGGGCGTGATCGACGGGGCGGAGAATAACCAGCCCTCTTACTTCACGGGCCGGCATTTCGAAGCCGCCCCTTTCTACAGCCTGACCCGGCATGTCATGGCACCAGAGATCCTGGTCATGTCCATGGCACGGTGGGAGAAGCTGTCAGCCGCCGACCGGGAACTGGTGCAAGAGACGGCGCGGCAGTCGGTGCCCTTCATGCGCACGCTGTGGGACGCCCGCGTCACGGAGGCCACCGAAAAGCTGCTGGCCGGTGGCGTGAAGGTCAATGATGTGGCCGATATCGCCGCCTTTTCCACCCTGATGCGACCGGTCTGGGACCGGTTCGTCACGACGCCCGAACAGAAGCGTCTGGTCGCCGCGATCGAGGCGATGGATGACGGGGCCGGCACAGGGGAGGGCGCACCATGAACCATCTGGCAAATCTTACCCGCCTGGCATCCAACCTGCTGATCGGGCTGGCGGGGCTGGGGCTGGTCGCGATGACGGCCATCGTGTCCTGGCAGGTCTTTGGCCGTTTCATCCTGAATTCCAGCCCGTCCTGGTCCGAACAGGCGGCCCTGACCCTGATGATCTGGTTCGTCACCCTGGCAGCAGCCGTGGGCGTGCGGGAAGGGTTTCATATCCGCATCACAGCGGTAGAGGATGCCGTGTCGCCCGGCATACGCAAAGCCATGCAGGTGCTGGCCGAGCTGGTGGTGGGTGGCATCGGGGCGGCCATGCTGTTCTGGGGCGGTGATCTGGTCATCCGCACCTGGGGGCATGTCATCCCGTCCCTGGGCCTGTCGCGCGGCTTTGCCTATCTGGGCATCCCGCTGGCGGGCGGGCTGATCGTGCTGTTCACGCTGGAACGCATTCTGAAGACATTGGCGGGGCCGGCGGCGGCGGAAAAGGATGTGGTGTGATGGAAATCGCAGTTTTGGGCATTGCCCTGGTCGTCCTTCTGATGCTGGGCGTGCCGGTGGCCTTCGCGCTTCTGGGGGCGTCCATCGCCTGTTTCATGGCGCTGGATATCCCGCTGGTGGTGGTGTTTCAGCGCATGGCATCGGGGATCAGTGTCTTTTCCCTGATGGCCATTCCGTTCTTCATCTTTGCCGGCGATCTGATGTACCGGTCGGGCATCGCCGAACGGCTGGTGCAGGTGGCGGGCGCGGTGTTCGCACCGGCGCGCGGCGGGCTGGGTCTGGTCAATGTCGGCGCCTCCACCCTGTTCGGGGCCGTGTCGGGGTCGGCCATCGCCAGCGCAAGTGCCATGGGTTCCACCCTGATCCCGTTGATGCGGGAACGGGGTTATGACGGTGATTATGCCGTGAATGTCACCGTCACGGCGGCCATTGTCGGTCTGCTGATCCCGCCCTCGCACAATATGATCATCTATTCCGCGGCCAGCGGCATCGGCGTGTCGATCAGCGACCTGTTCCTGGCCGGTGTCGTTCCCGGTCTGCTGTCGGCGGCGTTGCTGGGGCTGACGGCCTGGATGGTGGCGCGGCGGCGGAATTACCCGACGGGGACATTTCCGGGCTGGTCCGCCCTGTTCAAGGCACTGCTCTATGCAATGCCGGGGATCATGACGGCGGTCATCATCATGGGCGGCATCCTGTCGGGCATCTTCACCCCCACCGAGTCTTCCGCCATCGCGGTGGTCTACACGATGCTTGTCGGTGCCCTGGTCTATCGCAGCCTGGGCCTGTCCAAGTTCCTGGAGACGGTGACGCAGTCGGTGCGTGTCACGGCTATGGTCCTGATGATCATCGGGGCGGCCACGGCGTTTGGTTATGCGCTGGCCATCATGGAGGCACCGGCGCAGCTGGCTGGTCTGATCACGGCGCTGACCGATAACCCGATCCTGGTGCTGCTGATCATCAATGTCGCGCTGCTGCTACTGGGCACCTTCATGGACATGTCGCCCCTGATCGTCATTACCACGCCCATCCTGCTGCCAGTGGCCATGCAGGTGGGGGTCGATCCCGTGCATTTCGGGATCATCATGATGCTGAACCTGGGGATCGGGCTGGTCACACCGCCGGTGGGGTCGGTACTTTTTGTCGGCGCGGCGGTCGGCAAGATCCGCATTGAACAGGCGGTGAAGACCATCTTCCCGTTCTACATCGCCTTGTTGGTGGCGCTGATCCTGGTCACCTATGTGCCGGCTTTGTCGCTGGCCCTGCCGAACATGGTGAAATAGACCGAATGAAAAAGGCCGGCACCCATTAGAGGTGCCGGCCATTCACGCGACACGGAAAGATGAAAGATCAATCCTTAATCTGTGCCGGTTCCATGCGCGGGGACAGCAGGTGTACGACCAGGAGCGCCAGCAGATAGGCCGTGGCGGCGACCACGAAGATCGGCGTGTAGGTACCCAGCTTGTCCAGCACATAGCCCGCATATTTGGCCATGACCATGCCGCCAATGGCACCCAGCATGCCGCCGATACCGACCACCGACCCCACCGCCGAACGTGGGAACACGTCGGACGGCAGAGTGTAGAGGTTGGCGGAGAAGCCCTGATGCGCCGCCGTGGCCAGACCGATGATCAGGACCGCGACCCACAGCTGATCAGCAAAGGCGGCAAAAGCCACTGGCGTGGCGCAGAGCGCGCAGATCAGCATGGTCAGCTTGCGCGCCCGGTTCACGGTGGCGCCGCGATGGATCAGCTTGGAGGACAGCCAGCCGCCGGCCACCGAACCAACGTCCGACAGCAGATAGATCACGACCAGCGGCGGGCCAAAGCTCTTCAGGTCCAGCCCATGCCGCTTGCCCAGGAAATCGGGCAGCCAGAACAGGAACATCCACCAGATCGGATCGATCAGGAACTTGCCCATGGCATAGGCCCAGGTCTCCTTGACCCGCAGCAGACGCAGCCAGCCGATCTTTTCCGTCGTGTCGGGCGGATCGCTTTCAATATGCGCCAGTTCGACCGGGCTGAGCATCTTGCTCTCGCGCGGGCGGCGATAGACGATGATCCAGAGCGGCAGCCACAGCAGGCTGGCCACACCGGTGATGATGAAGGCCATCTGCCAGCCATAGGTCAGCGCCAGAAAGGGCACGACCAGGGGCGTGACAATCGCGCCGATATTGCTGCCTGCATTGAACAGGCCTGTGGCATAGGCGCGTTCCTTGCGCGGGAACCATTCGGCCACAGCCTTGATGCTGCCAGGAAAGGCACCGCCTTCGCCCACGCCCAGGATCGCGCGGGCGATCATGAACCCGACCAACGAGCGGGCCGCCGAATGGCACATATGGCCAAGCGTCCAGATGGTAAAGGCCAGGGCATAACCCCAGCGCACCCCGATCTTGTCCATTACCCGGCCAAAGGCCACGTAGGACACGGCATAGGCTGCCTGGAAACACAGCACGATGTCGGCATAGTCGGTTTCCGACCAGCCAAATTCCTTGGAAAGATCGGATTTCAGGAACCCGAGCATGCCACGGTCGACATAGTTGATGACCATGGCGGTGAACAGCAAAGCCACCACGATCCAGCGGACCATGCCGACCTTGACGCCGCTATTCTCGGTCGTTTCACTTCCCATCGTTTTCCCCTGGGTCTTGCAGGATATAGCCAAGCCGTCTGACGCAGCCCTTGTCTGGCAGCAGACCCTAGTGGAAACCGGTGTCAATTGCAACGACACCGGTTGCGGAAAGTGTCGGAGCGATAATCGTTTCAAATGAAACTATATGTTCTTGCCCCCGATGCGTCTACGACATAGAAAGCGTGCATAAACGACAGACCTCAGGGGTCATAATGAAAGACAGCGGGGATCATCGCAGCGGCTTGCTACCGGCCTTAGGCCCGGTGCAGCTGGTGCTTCTGGGGGTCGGTTGCATCATCGGCGCCGGCATTTTCGTGATCACGGGTTCGGCCGCAGCGGACTATGCGGGCCCGGCCGTGTCGCTTTCCTTCCTTCTGGCGGCCTTTGCCTGCGCCTGCGCGGGCCTGTGCTATTCGGAACTGGCGGCGACATCGAAGGAATCGGGCGGTGCCTACAGCTACACGCGCGATGCGCTGGGTCCGCGCATCGGCTGGCTGGTTGGGTGGAACCTGATCATGGAATATCTGGTGGCGGCCAGTTTTGTGGCCGTCGGCTGGTCGGGCTATCTCTCGGCGCTCTGCGACAGTGTCGGCCTGTCCTTGCCCAAGGCCTTCACCAGCGCGCCGTTCAAGCTGGCCAATGGCCATCTGGAGGCCACGGGCGCCATCATCAACCTGCCGGCGGCCCTGATCATCGGGCTTGCCACGCTGTGCGCCGTGATCGGCGTCAAGCGGTCGTCGGCGGCCAATATGGTTGTGGTGCTGATCAAGGTCACCGTCATCCTGGTGGTGATCGCGGTTGGTGCCTTCCATGTGAACCCGGCGCTGTGGACCCCGTTCATCCCCGAAAATACCGGCACCTTCGGCCAGTATGGCATCAGCGGCGTCATGAAGGCGGCGGGTGTGGTCTTCATCGCCTATATCGGTTTCGATGCCGTCGCGACCACGGCGCTGGAAGCGCGCAAGCCGCAGCGGGATGTGCCCATCGGCATCCTGGGCTCGCTGGCTGTTTGTACCGTCCTGTATATCGCCATGTCGCTGGTCCTGACCGGCACCGTGCCTTATACGCAGCTGTCGGTGCCATCGCCGGTGGCGCTGGCCGTGGCGAATATGGGTGAGGGCGTGTCCTGGATTCTGCCGCTGGTGTCGCTGGGCGCCATCGCGGGTCTGACCTCCGTCATCCTGGTGCTGCTGGTGGCGCAGCCGCGCGTGTTCTTTGCCATGGCGCAGCATCGCATCCTGCCGTCGCTGTTTGCCAAGGTACACCCCACCTACCGCACCCCGCATGTCAGCACGATCATTACGGGCGGCATCGCGGCGGCGCTGGCGGCCCTGTTCCCCATCGATTTCCTGGCGGAACTGGTGTCGTCAGGCACCTTGCTGGCCTTCATGATGGTGTCGGTCAGCGTCATCGTCCTGCGCCGTACCCGGCCCGATGCACCGCGTCCCTTCCGGGTCCCTCTGGTCCCGCTGATCCCGATCGTGTCGATCCTGGTCTGCGGCTACCTGATCTCGGTGCTGGGCGAACATGCCTATCTGCGCCTGGGTATCTGGCTGGCCATTGGCCTGGTCATCTACGAACTGCGCAAGAAGCACGCGGCGGGGTTGGCGTAAGCGCCAGCCCGCTGAATGGACATAAAAAAAGGCGGGCCTCGTGCCCGCCTTTTTTGTGGCTGCCGGGTTTTACCAGGCGGGGACCACGGCGCCTTTGAAGGTGGTTTCGATGAAGGATTTCACAGGCGCGGAATTATAGACGGCCACCAGCTTCTTCACCCAGGGCTTATCCTTGTCGGCGGCGCGCACGACGATGACATTGGCATAGGGGCCGTTGGCGGGTTCGCGCGCGATGGCGTCCTTGACGGGGTCCAGGCCGGCCTCAAGTGCGTAATTGCCATTGATGGCGGCGGCATCGACATCGCCCAGGCTGCGCGGCAGCTGGGCCGCATCCAGTTCCACGATCTTCAGGTTCTTCGGATTCTGGGTGATGTCCAGCACCGTGGCCTTCAGCCCCGCCTTGGGATCGACGCCGATCAGGCCCTCATGGCTGAGTAGCAGCAGGGCGCGGCCACCATTGGTGGGGTCGTTGGGGATGGCGACCTTGGCCCCCTTGGGCAGGGCGTCCAGGGACTTTGCCTTGGCCGCAAAGATGCCCAGCGGGAAGGTCACGCTTTGGCCCACACTGACCAGCTTGAAGCCCCGGTCGGTGATCTGATTGTCCAGATAAGGCTGATGCTGGAAGCTGTTGGCGTCCAGGTCGCCGCTGTCCAGGGCGGCGTTGGGCACGACATAGTCGCTGAATTCCAGCACTTCCAGGTCCAGACCCTGGGCCTTCGCCTCCTTCTTCACCACCTCCATGATCTGGGCATGGGGGCCGGGGGTCACACCGATCCGGACCTTCTCTGCCTGGGCAGGCAGGGCAGTGGCCAGAAGGGCGGCGGTAACGGCCAGCAGGGCGGAAATGCGCATGGTTTCAGGCCTTCACATTCTCAAGGGTTGCGTTTGTCCAGGCGGCGGGCCAGCGCCTCGCCACCCGATTGCAGGACCTGCACGACGACGATCAGGATCAGCACCACCGCCAGCATCATTTCCGGCATGAAGCGCTGATAACCATAGCGGATGCCCAGATCGCCCAGGCCGCCGCCGCCAACCGCGCCGACCATGGCGGAATAGCCCACCAGATTGACGGCGGCCAGCGTCAGGCCGCGCACGATGCCGGCCCGCGCCTCGGGCAGCAGGATCTTGGTCACCACCTGACCCGGCTTCGCCCCCATGGCGCGGGCGGCATCCAGCAGGCCGTGATCCACCTCCCGCACCGCCCCTTCCACGACACGCGCAATGAAGGGGATGGCGGCCAGGGTCAGGGGCACCGTCGCCGCCGCCGTACCGATGGAGGTGCCGGTCAGCAGCCTTGTCAGCGGCACGATGGCCACCACCAGGATGATGAAGGGGGTGGAGCGGGTGGCATTCACGATCAGGCCGACCACGCGCTGCAACGCCGGGCGGGGCAGCAGGTCGCCCGACCCTGACAGGGCCAGGAACAGGCCCAGTGGCACGCCGGCCAGCGTGGCAAGCCCGCCCGCGACCGCGACCATCAGCAGGGTCTGAACCGTGGCGTCAGCCAGCAGTGACAGCATCTGTGGCGACATGGCCCAGAACCTCGATCTCCGCGCCACGGGCGCGCAATTGATGAATGGCGGTATCGATGGCGACGGCATCGCCCGTCAACGCTGCGATCAGGCCGGCAAAGGGCTGCTCCCCCAGCGGCTGCACCCTTCCTGCGACCAGACGCGCGCCGATGCCGGCAGCCCCCAGATCGGACAGAAGCGGAGATGCGGCGAGAGCACCCACGGCATGCAGGCGGATCAGGGTGGCACCATCGGCGATGGGTGCGGGGGACAGGCGGGCGGCCAGGGCCGCCGGCAGTTCCGTGCCGGTTTCCCCCAGCAGGAAGCGGCGGGTGGTGGGATGCGCCGGGTGGGCGAAGACCTGGGCCACCGGCCCCTGTTCGATGATGCGGCCTGCCTCCAGCACCACCACCTGATCCGCAACCTCCCGCACCACGGCCATTTCATGGGTGATCAGCAGGACGGTCAGGCCCAGTTCCCGATTGATCTGGCGGATCAGTGCCAGGATCTGGCGCGTGGTTTCAGGGTCCAGCGCCGACGTCGCCTCGTCACACAGCAGCAGCTGCGGATTGGGCGCCAGGGCGCGGGCGATGCCCACCCGCTGCTTCTGCCCGCCAGACAGGGCGGCGGGATATTGCGTCGCCTTGTCGGTCAGGCCAACAAGGTCCAGCAGTTCGGCCACGCGAGGACCGATCTTCGCCGCCGGCCAGCCCGACAGTTCCAGCGACAGGGCGACGTTGCCCGCCACGGTACGGTTGGCCAGCAGATTGAAATGCTGGAAAATCATGCCGATGGATTGCCGGGCGCGGCGCAGCGCCTCTTCATCCAGGCCGGTCAGGTCGCGACCACCCACGATGACGGTACCGGCATCGGGCCGTTCCAGCAAGTTGACGGCGCGCAGCAGGCTGCTTTTCCCGGCCCCGCTGGGTCCGACAATCGCGGTGATCCCGCCCCTGGGGATATCAAGGTCGATGCCGGCCAAGGCCGCAACGGCCCGACCGTCCTTGCCGTGGAACGTCTTGGCGATACCCGCCAGCCGCACCATCACCTCTGTGGTGGTGGCGTCGGATGCGTCCTGTCCTGTCACAATCGCGTCCATGTCACTCATCGGGCGGTCGTTGACCGATCCTGCCCTGGATTGCTGTCATGGCAAAGAGTGAAGTGGGGAAGCAGCACCGACAATCGGCGAATTCACGCGTCAGCTATGTGGTGTTGATAATAACACACAATGGACATGTACATTGATGTTCAGGCAATCGCCTGCCGCGCCATATGCAGGGTGCGCTGGAAATGGCCCCGGATCACCTGTTCCAGTTTTGGGGTGGGCACCACCAGGGCGTTGCGGCCATCCAGATCGGCGCGGCGTTTTTCCAGATAGCCGTCATCGACGGCGCGCTTGATCCGGTCCTCGCGGGTGCGGTTGGATCCGCTTTTCATGGTCTGACAGGCGGCACTGACCGTCAGGGGCGAGCCACGCCAATGGCTGACGGTGCAGCCCACGAACAGGTACCAATATTCCTGTGTGAAATAGCCGGGCCGGTTCTCGAACGCGCGGTCCCAGTCGCGGGCATAATCCTCCAGAAAGCCCAGCCAGCGGAACAGGTCATCGTCGCTGATCGCCGGCTGTTCCATCAGCGGTCCTGCGGGCCGAAGACGGAGCCGGACAGGGCGGGGCTCATGAACTCACCCAGATTCTTGAAGGCCACACGGAAGAAGACCCGGTCGCCACGGTCGATACCGGTACGCCGCGTATTGTCGCGTTCCGCCACCAGCGAGAAGGTCAGGCATTCTTCCTGATATGTGATGGTGGCACTGGACAGGACAGGGCCGCCGCCGGGCGCCAGATCGCGCCGGTGCGCCAAGCCGACGGACCAGCGGTCGCTGAGCGCCGAGGATATGCCCAGCGTCAGTTCCTCCCGGTTGCGGGTGGCAAGACCGCCATCCTGGGTCAGCTTGTCCAGATAGACATAGGAGCCGGAAACCCGGAATTGCGACGGGCCGAACACGCCATAGACATCGTGCAGGCGCTGCGCCCCCGTCTGGCTGTCCAGGCGGAAGGAGTAGGAGACGTCCATCCAGGGGCTGGGCGTCAGTTCCAGCTTGCCCACCACGTCCGACGTACGGCGGCGCAGGCCCGAACCGCCGGGGAAATCGGCATCGCCTTCCAACCGCTGGCTCTGGCCTAAGAACAGGGTGGAGGAGCCGCCGCCGAACCCGTACAGACCGGCCTTCACGCCATAGGTCAGGCGCTGCCCGCCCTCCAGCCGGTCGATGCCGGGATAACGCGAGGCGCGGAACAGGTTGGTGTAATCGAACTCGATATCCTGGCTGTCCTCGTTCGGGATAAAGCCGGAATTATCGATATTGGGGGCCGCCGAAAGCATGACCATGGGCTCGACCAGGGTCTGCACCGTCGCGTCCTGGCGCGCCAGCGGATATGAGACGGTCCAGTCGGCATGCGGGAAGCCGCGCAGGCGGACCTTGTCATCCTGTTCCACACTGCCGTCGGGCCGGCGCAGGTTGGACACCCAATAGCCATCGGCCCGCGCCTCCGCCTTCAGGACAGAGACGAGGCCGAAACCGGTGATGTCATCCCGGCGCCAGCCGGCGGCGGACGAAACACGGCGGGTATCATTGCCCGATGAGCGCAGCAGCGACAGGAACCCGGCATCCGCCGACCAGCGCCCGCCCAGCAGGCCGCCCGGCTCCCCCAGCGCGCTGTAGGTGACCATGGGCAGGACGACGGGTTCTTCCTCCGGGTTGCCGGGGCGAAGATCCTGGAAATCATAGACATTGAGGGCCAGGTAATCGCGCCCTTCGAACCGTTCGACAAAGCCCCGGCTGGCCAGAATATCCTCGCGACTATAGTCATAGCGCAGCAGATGGGTGTTATCGGTCACGCGTTTGACGTCAAAACCCCAGCGCCAGTTCTCATCAATGTCGAACCGGCCCGTGCCGAAGATATGGCCGCGGAATTCCTTCTTCTCCACCACACCGCTGGCGGTTTCCCGCGCACGGTCGGTATAGACGGCACTGCCCGACAGGGTGACGGAGCCGGTGGCGAAGCGCTGGCGGTATTCCCCACCCAGCAGCAGGCCATCCTCCGTGCTGGGCGTCACCTCAAGGGTGAAATCCTTGCTTTCGTCGATATCGAAGAAATAATAGATACGGGCATATGTGCCCAGATCGGAACTGATGCCGCCGCCCGGCGTCAGGAAACCGCTGCGCCGTTCCACCGTGGGGTCGGGATGGCCGAAGAAGGGCAGCCACATGACGGGCACGCCCGCCACCTCCAGCGTCGCATCGCGGTAATAGACGTCGTGCGCCTGCTGATCATGGGTGATGCGGGCGGCACGGATCTGCCAGATGGGCGGGCGCGACGGGTCGGTGGCGCACAGTTCGCACGGGGAATAGACGGCGTTTTCCATGCGGGTGTAGCGGCCTTCACGCCGTTCCCCCTGCAAGGCCGCGAATTTCGAATTGTCGGACAGCAGGATACGGACCTGATCCACGAAGCCCTGTTGCAGGTCGTCGGTCAGTTCGGTGTAGTTGGCGAACATGACCTCGCCCGTCGGCTCCAGGATGGAAACGTTACCGGACGCGGTGACGACGTTTGTTTTCTCCGAAAAACTGACGCTGTCGGCCAGCAGCAGACGTCCGCCCTGGGACAGTTCCACCTTGCCGCGCGCCGTGATGATGCCCAGGTCCTGGTCGTAATCCACGCTGTCGGCGGACAGCAGCACGGGCTGCCCGTTTTCCGTCGGCTTTGCGGGACCGGCGCCATGATGGCTGGCGCCCTTCGATGCCCCGTCCTCTGCTGCCAGGACGGCACCCGACAGGCCAAAAGCCAGCGCCGTGGACAGGAGCAGGCGGCGATAGGTCCGGGCAGGATGCATTTTCAACAGCGTCTCAGGCTTACGGTCGACGGGTGCTAGCTTGTCCCCGACGCCGGGTGCGCTGTCAACTGATGCCAAGGGGAGGCAGGTGGGACATGGTGTCGGGGGACGGGCCACGAAAGGGTGACAAGGTGATTTCGTGGTAATGATCCCGGTCCCGATCAAGGGACTGTTGAGAGGAAACCGAACAATCCCTATTTCCCCTCCCGCTGCCGTTGCCGCCGGGCCTTGCGCTGCAGCCAGACAAACAGGCTGAACAGACCGGCTGCCCCGCAGAAGGCAGCCAGGATGGCACCGCGTCCGGCCACCGGCAGGGGCGCCAGGCTGTCGGTTACCTGAAAGGTGAGGAAGGCCAGCGCCCCCAGGCCCAGGGCGGCCCCGGCCAGCAGCAGATAAACCGCGCGCAATTCCCGCTCCCCCTCATGGTCCGGCACCCAGCATAGCGCGTTTCGCCCTAAGGGATCGACAGAAGGCTGCTGGAAAGCGGGCTGGAGAAACAGCCACGGCTGCCCAGTGGCAGCCCCTTCCGCCCATCCAGCGTGGGCGCTACTCTCCACAGGGTTGCGGGGAGGCCCGCCGGCGAAAGGGGCATCATGAAGCTGATCTGTTATCCGACCCAGGCGGAGGCACCGGAACTGCGCCCCGCACCGGCCACGCGGGCCTGGATGGATGCGACCCCGCAATCCTATGCCTATCGCTGTCTGCCCCTGAATATCGCCAATGCTCATGGTTGGGAGGTGCTGTGCCCGTCCGGTTTCTCGGCATTGTGGGATGGGGGTGGGCTGACCAGTTCCATCACCATCATCCCCGATCCGGGCACCACGGCACCCGCACTCAGCCATTTCGGGGCCGGCATCCTGACCTTCCATGTCCATGCCCTGTTCCGCACGGAACCGGGATGGAGCCTCATGGCGCAGGGGCCCTTCAACGCGCCCAAGGATGCCATCGCCCCGCTGGCCGGCGTGATCGAGACGGACTGGTCGCCCTACACCTTCACCATGAACTGGAAGTTCACAGGTCCGGGCAGACCGGTTCGATTCGAGAAAGGGGAGCCGTTCTGTTGCCTCTATCCCGTCAGGCGGCAATTGCTTCAGGAAACAGAGCCGGAAATCCGGTCGCTGTCGGAGGATCCGGAACTCGCCCAGCGCTATAATGATTGGACGCAGGGGCGGCAGCGTTTCAATGAGGATTTACAGAAGCCCGGCTCCCCGGCGCAGGCCGAGAAATGGCAGAAAAGTTACTACCTGGGGCAGCTTCCCGATGGAAATGCCGGCGACCCCGAACATCTGATCAAGCTTCGGGCGCCGGCGTTTAGCGATAAACGCTAACGATGAGAAAGTTGTTTCTAGCCGGGGTGTGGGGTTGTGGCGTTGCAAACGGCGTAGTAATTTCATCCTCGCAAGCAAAGCCTGTGGCAGCGGGTTTTGCGGGCCAACATATCATGCGGCGCGTAGTCCATTGGGGATGGCATCGCCGCGTGCGCAGGTGGGGCATGATGATCAGCGTGACACGAAAGGCTGACAAGTCAGCTTTGCTACGACGACGGCAACGGTCGCGCAGTCAGTCTCCCTGTATCCAATTGATTTTCCAGAAATAAGCTGACAGGCGCCCATCAGGGTGGGCCTGTCTTTTTGTCATTCCCGGTCGCCCTTTCTGCGGCGTAACCGGCCTCTATGGGGCATCACGTCATGACCGCGACCACGGGCACCAGCAGCAACGACACCCTGAACGGCACATCGGGTCCGGATACGATCTTGGGGCTGGAGGGTAATGATCTGCTGACCGGGGCCGAAGACGCGGACATGCTTGCGGGCGGTGCCGGTGATGACAGTCTGGTGGGCGGCCTTGGTAACGACACGCTTCAAGGCGATGTGGGCAGCGATACGCTGGCCGGTGGCGATGGTTACGACATCGCGCATTACATCTTTTCCGGCAGCAGCTCTGCCGTGAATTTCACGGTCGAGACGGCGGATGGCAGTGGCAACAGCACGCAGGCGGACGGCCAAGACGGTACCGACACCCTGACCGGCATCGAAGAGGTGCAGGTGGTGGGGGGTGCCGCTGCCGACACGCTGGTGGGCGACGCGCGCCGCAATGTTTTGATCGGCGCCGGTGGGGCCGACACCCTGACCGGCGGGGCAGGCAATGACAGCTTTGTCTATGAGACGAATGCCGATCATGGCGCCAGGGACCGCATCACCGACCTGTCGGCAGGTGACAGCGTCCTGGTCTTTGACGAGGAAGGTGCCGACGTCAACCTGTCCACGACCATCCTGTCCGGCAATGATGCCAGTGGCCTGACCCTGGGACAGGTGATGGTGGGCACGCCGTCAGGCGGGGTGACGACGCTCTATATCAAGGCCGCCAGCGGCCTGATCACCATCGATCTGGTAGGCAGCTTCGCGGCAAGCCAGTTCAGCGTCGATAATTCCGAGACTACGGCAGGGATTGCCGTGTCATCGGCCGGACAGAGCCTGACCGGCACAAGTGGCGATGATGTTCTGTTTTCATCCTTGAACGGCTCTACGCTGTCCGCCGGTGCCGGTAACGACACTATCTCCTTCTATGAATATAGCTTGGCCGACGGCGGCGACGGCGATGATGTCATTTATAATGACAGCATTTCCGGCGGTATGTCGGGCACCACGACGATCCTGGGCGGTGCCGGCAATGATGAAATCCGTTCGGTGGGTCTGGCGTCCCTTGATGGCGGTTCTGGCAATGACACGCTGACCGGCTCTGGTAATTCCACCCTGATTGGGGGTACCGGCGACGACATCATTCATGCTTTGGGGACCACCAAAGCCACGCTGGGCGCCGGGCAGGATACCGTCGTCGTTTATACAAGCGCCAATGCGACGGTCACGGATTTTGCCGCCGGTGCCGGCGGGGACCGGATCAGCCTGACCAAACTGAGTTCCAATGAGTCGCCGGCCATCATCAATTTTGATGGCAGCAATCCGTTTGCCAGCCAGCATGTACGGTTCCGGCAGGACGGGGCCGACACACTTCTGGAGATTGACCGTGACGGAACGGGCAGCGCGTACACGTTTACGACGGTGCTGCGTTTGTCCAATGTCACGGCCACGGCCCTGACGGTCGAGAATGTGACGGAAGGGTACAATCCCGACGGGACGCTGCCCGCCGGTCAGACGCTGACGGGCGGGGATGGTGCCGACACCCTGACGGGCGGTGCGGGGCCGGACCAGATCGACGGTGCTGCCGGTGGCGATGTGCTGTCTGGTGGGGGCGGCGGCGATACCATTCTTGGGGGTATCGGCGATGACACGCTTGATGGCGGGCTTGGTAATGACAGTCTGGATGGCGGCGATGGCAACGATCAGGTGACCGGGGGGCCGGGTTCCGACACCCTTATGGGGGGTGCCGGCAATGACCGGATTTGGACCGGCGAAGGCCAGGATACCGTCTGGGGCGGTGCCGGCAACGATACGATTTTTGGCGGTGGCGTCCTGAATGGCGAGGATGGCAATGACAGCATCAGCAGCGTCTATGCCAACCCCACCCTGTCCGGTGGCACCGGCAATGACACGATCTCCTTCTACGAATACGGATCTGCCGATGGCGGCGATGGCGATGATGTCATCAATAATGACAGCATTTCCGGCGGCATGTCCGGCACGACTACGATCACGGGCGGTGCCGGCAATGATGCAATCTGGTCGATAGGTAAGGCATCACTTGATGGCGGTATCGGCAATGACCGTCTGCAAGGCCGGTCGGAAGCGACGCTGATCGGCGGTTCAGGTGACGATACGCTGGTGGTCGAGGTTACGGGGGCGGGGAACAGCGTCCTTTCCGGTGGCGCTGGGTACGACATCGCTTCATATGTCTTCGCCGACAGAAATTCCGCCATCAACTTCACAGTGGCCGCAGCGGATTCCAATGGTGACAGCAGTCAGGCGAACGGTCGTGGCGGCAGCGACACTCTGACCGGCATCGAAGAGGTGCAGGTGGCGGGCGGTTCCGCCGCCGACACCCTGGTGGGTGACGCGCGCCGCAATTACCTGGACGGCAATGAGGGGGCGGACACGCTGACCGGCGGGGCAGGGAACGACACCTTCGCCTATGATATCACCCGGGACCATAGCGGTATCGACCGGATCACGGACTTCGCGGCGGGCGATAATATCGTGTTCTTCCACTCGGGAGGCAGCGATGTGAACCTGTCCACCAGCATTCAGTCGGGCAATGATGCAAGTGGGTTGACGGCGGGGCAAGTGATGGTGGGCACCCCGTCGGGCGGGGTGACGAAGCTGTTCGTGCATACGGGTGGCTCTGCCGGCGTCGTGACTATCGATATGGTCGGCAGTTTCACGGCGAACCAGCTGCAGGTCGATAACAGCGCGCTTGCGGCGAGCGTTTCGATAGCCTTGCCAATCGGCATTGCCCTTACCGGTACGTCTGGAAATGACAGTCTGACGGGCGGGACGGGGAACGATACGCTGTCGGGTGGGGATGGTGCCGATACGCTGTTTGGTCAGGGCGGTGACGACAGTCTTGTTGGCGGCAATGGCCCTGACTTCATGATTGAGGAGTTTGGCAACGACACGCTGGATGGGGGTGAGGGTAACGATTATCTGGAGGTGCGGCGCGGGAACGGTCTGATCCTGGGGGGAGCGGGTAACGACAGTCTGCGTGACATCACGGCGTCGGATGACACAGGCAATGTGACGATCCAAGGGGGAGCCGGGGACGATCTGATTGACAGCGATGGGAACTCGACGGTCACCGGTGGTGACGGTATCGATACATTCAAGCCCTTTGCTGATTTTGACATCAGTCAGTCTGGTATTCCGGCCAATCCCATTACGGTCACCGATTTTGTGGGTGGTGCGGGTGGTGATCGGCTGGACCTTAGCAATCTCCCTGTCTATATCGCGGGATATTCGGGACAGAATCTGTTCACCACCTATGTTCGGCTGCAACAGGATGGTGCGGACACGCTGGTACAGTTTGATCGCGATGGGACCTCGGGGGTGTACAGCTTCGGCACCTTGATGCGGCTTCAGAATGTTGCGGCTTCCACCATTACGGCAGCCAACATTGTCCAGGGCTTCAGCCCCGATGGTTCTGCCAGCAGCGGCATTGCCCTTACCGGTACGTCTGGAAACGACAGTCTGACGGGCGGGACGGGGAACGATACGCTGTCGGGTGGGGATGGCAACGACACATTGTCTGGTGTGTCAGGTGAGGATGTTGTTGCCGGCGGCACCGGTAACGACCTCATGTCGGGTGGGGAAGGGAACGACGTGTTCCTGTACAGCCCGTCCGGTTCGGTTCTGTTGGGCGACGACACCATCACCGATTTCGCCGGCAACGATGTCCTGCGATTTACCGGCGTTACCCTCAACAGCCCGGCCAGCGGTACCGGGGCCAACATCCTGGGCGGCGATGTTCGGGTGGAGACCAGCGGCGGCAATACCATCATCCATGTCGGGCTGGACAGCGCCGGCGGTGCCGATACCAATATCACCCTGACCGGGGTGACCCTCTCCGCCAGCGATTTCGTGGTGCTGAACGGCACCGACCTGGGTTTGAAGGCCTACCAGCCGCAGACCCTGACTGGCACGACCAACCCTGACACCCTGACCGGTGCCGCCGCGGGCGACACGATCAGCGGTCTGGCCGGCAATGATCAACTGGTCGGCGGGTTCGGTGATGATAGCATCAGCGGCGGTGACGGCAACGATACCATCTTCGCAGGCGCGCTTTCCGGGCAGAATAGCGGTTCCGGCACGGACGGCAATGATACCGTCAATGCTGGGGCCGGCGATGATTTCGTGCGTGGGGGCAGCGGCTCCGACAGTCTGGTTGGCGGCGACGGCAATGATTTCCTGTATGGTGCCAACAGCTCCACCCCGCAGACCTGGGACCTGGATGCCGCCGATACGCTGGATGGCGGGGCGGGCGATGACATTCTGCGCGGCAACAAGGGCGATGACCTGCTGCTGGGCGGGGCCGGTGACGACAATCTGCGCGGGGACGCCGGCAGCGACACGCTGAACGGTGGCGAGGGCAATGATTTCGCGTCGCTGTTCTATACCGGGGCCGGCCTGCAGGCCGGGATCAATGTCACCATTGCCGGCTTCGTTTCGGGCCAGACCTTCACCTTCACGGACCCGCTGGGCGGCACCGACACCCTGATCTCTATCGAGAAGATCGGGTTGGGCGGCACCAGTTTCGCGGACACGCTGATCGGCAGCGCCCAGGATGATCAGCTGACGGGCAGCGACGGCGATGACAGTATTGATGCGGGCGACGGCAATGACAGCTATGTGCTGGGCGAGGCGGGGAATGACACGCTGCGCGGCGGGGCTGGTGATGACACGCTGACCGGCGGCTTTGGTGCCGATCTGGTGGATGGCGGGGCCGGCAATGACGTTGCGCTCTATGATTTCAGCATCAATGAAGCGGGCATCACGTTCACCGCGTCGAACTGGGCCAACGGTGCCGGCACCGTGGCCAGCGACACGCTGATCAGCATCGAAGGTTTCTACGTCATCGGCTCCAGCTTTGCCGACAGCATCACCGGTTCCGCCACGGTCGACAGTATCGGCGGCGGCGAAGGCAATGACACGCTGACCGGCGGGGCCGGCGACGATTATTTCGGCTTTGACGGGTCGGGCCAGGTTGCCAATGGCAATGACACCATCACCGACTTCTCCGGCGGGGATCTGCTGAGCTTCCTGGGTCTGACGCTGAACGCGCCTGCGACGGGTGGCCCCACCGGCATCATGCGCGGCGACGTGCGGGTGCAGTCCGGGGGCAACAATACCACCCTGATCCATGTCGGGCTGGACAATGATGCCGGTGCCGATCTGACCGTCACCCTGGTCGGCAATTTCGCGGCGGCGGATTTCGTGCGGATCGGCGATGTCGATCTGGGTCTGAAAGCCAACCAGCCGCAGACCCTGACGGGTACAGCCAATGCAGATTCGCTGACCGGTGGCAATGTTGGTGACACGATCAGCGGTCTTGCTGGCGATGACCAGTTGGTCGGTGGGTTCGGTGATGACAGCGTCAGTGGTGGCGACGGCAACGACTTTATCTTCGCGGGCGCGCTTTCCCCGCAGAATAGCGGTTCCGGCACAGACGGCAACGATACCGTTAATGCCGGAGCTGGCGATGATTTTGTGCGCGGTGGTTCGGGCTCCGACAGTCTGGTTGGCGGCGACGGCAATGATTTCCTCTATGGTGCCAACAATTCCACGCCCCTGACCTGGGACCTGGATGCCGCCGATACGCTGGATGGCGGGGCGGGTGATGACATCCTGCGCGGTAATAAGGGTGACGACCTGCTGCTGGGCGGGGTGGGCGACGACAATCTGCGCGGTGATGCCGGCAGCGACACGCTGGATGGCGGCGAGGGCAATGATTTCGCGTCGCTGTTCTATACCGGGGCCGGCCTGCAGGCCGGGATCAATGTCAGCATTGCCAGCTTTGTTGCGGGCCAGACCTTCACCTTCACCGACCCGCTGGGCGGCACCGACACACTGATCTCTATCGAGAGGATCGGTATCGGCGGCACCGCCTTTGCCGACACGATCATCGGCAGTGCCCAGAATGATCAGCTGACAGGCAGTGACGGCGATGACAGTATTGATGCGGGCGACGGCAATGACAGCTATGTCCTGGGTGACGCGGGCAATGACACGCTGCGCGGCGGGGCTGGTGATGACACGCTGACCGGTGGCCTGGGTGCCGACGTCATTGATGGTGGCGCGGGCACTGACGTTGCCTATTGGGATTATTCGGCGGAAAGCACGGCTGTCACCTTCACGGCGGCCGGCCTGCAGAACGGCGCCGGTACGGTGGGCGGTGACACGCTGACCGGGATCGAAGCGGTCTATGTCATCGGCTCCAGCGTCGATGACAGCATCACCGGTTCCAGCGGGAATGACAGTATCGGCGGCAGTGACGGCAATGACACATTGACCGGTGGCGCCGGTGACGATGTCTTCGGCTTTGATGCTACGGCGGGCCAGACGGACGGCAATGACCGCATCACCGATTTCGGCGGCAAGGACCAGATCTGGTTCCAGGGACTGACCCTGAATGCCCCGGCCACTGGCAGCGGGGCCAATATCCAGCGCGGCGATGTCCGGGTTGAGGCCGGTACGAACGGCACCACGCTGATCCATGTCGGGCTGGACAGCAATGCCGGCGCCGACATGACGCTGGCCCTGACCGGCACCTTCACGGCGGCGGATTTCATCCGCGTCGATGGGGAAAAGCTGGCCCTGGCCGCCAACACGCCGCAGAGCCTGACGGGCGGGAGCGGCAATGACATCCTGTCGGGCGGCAGCCAAAACGATACGATCAACGGCATGGCCGGGGATGACACCCTGTCCGGTCTGGCCGGGTCGGACAGCCTCAATGGCGGCGATGGCAATGACTTCCTGTCCGGGTATAGCGGCAATGAAGGTGTGGGCGGCAATGATGCCGCGGACACGCTGCTAGGCGGCAATGGCAACGACACGCTGCGCGGCTTTGATGGCGATGACAGCCTGGTGGGCGGCGATGGCGATGATAATCTGCGCGGTGACGCCGGCAGCGACACGATCGATGGCGGCGCCGGCAATGACGGCGTCGGTTATCGTTTCGACAATATCGGCCTGAACAACGGCATCAGCTTCAGTGCCTCTGCCGTGGTCGCCAATCAGGCGGTCACCCTGTCCGACGGGCGGGGCGGCACTGACACCCTGAGCAATGTCGAATATGTGATCATCACCGGTTCCTCCTTTGACGACACGCTGACCGGCAGCGGCGGCGGTGACCAGATCACCGGCGGTGCCGGCAATGACAGCATCAATGGCGGCAATGGGGATGATTTCCATCTGTCCGGTGGTGCCGGCAACGATACGATCAATGGCGGCAGCGGTACTGATTACGCTGTCTATGACCTCAGCGCGTCGACGGTCCCGGTACAGTTCGACGGCGGCGCCTTCACGCATGCGTTTGCGGCCACGGTCGCGGATGGGTTGGGCGGCATCGATACTGTCAGCAATATTGAAGGCTTCCTGATCACGGGCGGGTCGGGCAATGACCAACTCACCGGATCGCTGGGTGACGACCTGCTGAATGGCGGTGCCGGCAATGACACGTTGGTGGGCGGGCTTGGTGAAGATCTCTTCTCCTTCGGCGGTGCTGGGTCGGGCACCGATCTGATCCGTGATCTGGGGTCCGGTGACGTCATTCAGGTCACAGGACAGTCCTTTAGCAGCATCACCGACAATGCCCAGGCCAGCAGCCTGGCGGCGGGACAGGTCGGCGTAACGGCGCTGCAAAATGGCGGTACCCGCCTGTCGATCGGGCTTGATGCCACGGCGGGCGCGGATCTGATCATTGACCTGGATGGCAGTTTCACCGCATCCAACTTCACCCTGTCCAACAACAGGATCACCGCCAGCTATACCGCCACGACGGCCACAGGCGATGGTACGGCCAATGTCCTGGCGGGTCGGTTGCTGGCGGACAATCTGAGCGGTCTTGGCGGCAACGATACCCTGACCGGCAATGGCGGCGCCGACACGCTGTCCGGCGGCGACGGCGATGATCTGCTGCTGGGCGGGACCGGGTCGGGCAGCATGCCCACCGCACCTGACCGCGAAGACAGCCTGAGCGGCGGGGCAGGCAACGATACGCTGCGCGGTGGCGATGGCGACGACACTTTGCTGGGTGAGGATGGCGACGACAATCTGCGCGGCGATGCCGGTAATGATGTGATTAATGGCGGTGCGGGCAATGACTTCGTTTCCTACCGCTTTGACGATATCGGCCTGACGCAGGGCGTCACCTTCTCGCTGGCCAATGTGACCAGCGGCACCAGCGCCAGTATCAGTGACGGCCGGGGCGGCACCGACACCGTCACCAATTTTGAAAAGCTGGGTGTGACCGGCAGCAATTTCGCCGACAGCATCACGGGCAGCAGCCTTTCTGATCAACTGTCGGGCCAGGGCGGCAATGACACGCTGGCCGGCGGGGCCGGCGGCGACCTGATCTTCGGGGATGCCGGTGCCGACAGTCTGCTGGGCGGCGATGGTGACGATACACTGTATGGCGGATTGGGGGCCGACACGCTGGAAGGTGGCGCCGGCAACGACGTGGCGGCCTATGATCTGGCCGATGGTGCCACGGGCGGGCTGCTTGTGCGCGTCTCTGCAGGACAGGTGCAGATCAATAACAGCGTCACCGACACCCTGCGTCAGATTGAAATTGTCGAGATTTCGGGCAGCAGCTTTGCCGACACGGTACAGGGCGGCCTGGGTGTCGAAACCATCGCCGGCATGGGCGGGAATGACAGCCTGACCGGCGGCGGCGGCGACGACACCTTCTATTATTATGCCTTTGATCCGTTGGGCAATGGCAGCACCCTGCTGGCCCAGGGTATCGACCGCATCACCGATTTCAGCCCCGGTGACCGCATCACCATCAACGGCCTGACCCTGACCGGCAGCGTCACCAGCGGCAATGGCAGCGCCCTTACGGCGGGCGCGGTACAGGCGGAAATCGTCAATGGCATCACGCGCATTCATGTCGGCATCGACGGAACGGCGGGTGCCGATCTGACCATTGAACTATCGACGGTGGTGGAGGCCGCTAATCTGCGGCTGTCCGGATCGGACATCACCTCGTCCGCCAATCTGGTCCTGACCGGTACGGCCAATGCCGAAAACCTGACCGGTGGCGATGGCGATGACACGATCAGCGGTCTGGCCGGCAATGACTACCTTCAGGGCAAGGGCGGCAATGACAGCATCCTGGGCGGCGACGGCCAGGATGGCATTGATGGCGGGGCTGGCGATGACACGATCGATGGCGGTGCCGGTGATGACAACATCATCATGAACCAGGCCATCGGTGCCGGTTACACCATCGTCCGTAATGGCGATGGCAGCATGACGCTGACCACGGCGGCCAATGGCACCGACAGGCTGAGCAATGTCGAAGGCCTTGCCTTCACCGACGCGTATGTGCGCCTGACGGTGGCGAGTTTCATCGGCCCCGATGGCAATTCCTATGATGGCACCGACGTGTTCGGTGACAGCATCACGGGCGGTACCGGCAATGATTACCTGAATGGCCGCGCCGGCAATGACACGCTGATTGGCGGTGCCGGTGGTGACTATTTCATCGGGGGTGCCGGCAACGACACCATACAGGGCGGCGATAACGGCACGAACCAGCAGGGCAATGTCCTTCTGGACGTGGCCCGGTACGAGGGCAATTTCGCTACCTACACGATCAGTTCGGTAACCAACGGCGGTGTCACCACCTTCACCGTCACCGACAATCAGGCGGGCCAGGATGGGGATGACGGCACCGACACGCTGACTGGTATTGAGGTCCTGAGCTTCAAGGATCAGGGCTTTGTCCGGCTGGTGCCGCAGACTTTCACCAACCAGGATGGCTCCACCTATGTGGAGGGGACGCGCTTCACCGATACCCTGACCGGTACCGCCAACCGCGACAGCTTCAACCCCGGTACCGGCAATGACACAGTGGATGGCGCCGGTGGGGAGGACAATGTCTTCTTCAATACCAGCATCGCCAATGCCACGATCACCAAGTCGGGCAGCGATGTGACTGTCGCCATCGGCGGCGATACCGCCCTGTTGAAGAATGTGGAAAGCGTCAGCTTCACCGACGGCTATCTGCGGCTGACAGCCTATGAGTCGGAGAATAACGGCAACAAGTTCATCGATGGCACCGACTTCGCCGAGACGCTGACAGGCGGTAGCGGCAATGACTATATCCGTGGCAACAAGGGGGCCGACAGCCTGTCCGGTGCGGCGGGCGGTGACCAGTTTGAAGGCGGCCAGGGCAATGACACCATCGATGGCGGGGCCAACGGCACCGATGCCAACGGCTATCCCATCATCGACATGGCTCGGTATAGCGGCAACTTCGCTGATTACACGGTCAGTTTCAGCGGCGGCACCATCACCGTTACCGACAATAATACGTCGGACGGCGATGACGGCACCGACACCCTGACCAGTATCGAGGCGCTGTCCTTCAAGGATCAGGGCTTCGTGCGGGTCACGGTCGCCGTGAATGACATCACGGGCACGGGTAACGGCAATTATTACGAGGGCACCCGTTATAGCGAAGCCATCACCGGCACCAGCGATGCCGATTTCATCCGCCCCGGTCTTGGCGCGGACACGATCACCGGTGGCGACGGCGTCGATACGGTGGCATTGGACTTCACCTACAATTCCGCGAACCTCACGGAAAATGCCGGCACCTTCACCTATACGCAGGGTGGCAACAGCTACACCATGACGGGCGTGGAGATGCTCAGCTTTACTGACCGGACCATCCGGCTGACCACCACCACCGTCGATATCGGCGGCAACAAGATCATCACCGGGTCGGAACGTGCCGATACGATCACCGGTGATACCGGCAACGACAATATCGATGCCGGCAGCGGTGCGGACAGCATCAGCGGCGGTGATGGCAACGACTATATTGTCGGCGGCCCTGGCAATGACACGATTGATGGCGGTGCCGGCATCAACGATGTCGTCCGCTTCAATGGCAATATCAGCGGCTACAGCTTCTCCTATAATGGTGGCACCAGCACCGTCACCATTACCGACATTGATACCAGCAATGGCGATGATGGCACCGACACCATCAGGAATGTGGAACTGGCGGCCTTCAACGACACCGTGACCCGCATCGGTGCCGTCACCACCGTCTCCCAGGATGGGCTGTCTGCCTATATTGAGGGGACCCGCTTCAACGACACCCTGGTCGGCGCCGATGGCCGCGACGATTTCTTTGATTTGGGGGCGGGGTCTGGTGAGGCGGATGGCCTGGGCGGCAACGATACTGTCCGCATCAATGCTAATCTGGAAGACATCAACGTGACGGGTTCCGGACCCTACAACGTCACCATTGATAGCACCACCTTCAGGTTGATCAATATCGAAGGCATTGCAGCCAATGACGGCTATATTCGGCTGGCCGTCTATACCTCCCCCGATGGCAGGACCAAGATCGGTACGGAATTGTCGGGCGGTGACACGATTGAGGGCACGTCCGGCAATGACTACCTGGAAGGTCGGGGAGGAAACGACTCGCTGGTTGGCGGCGATGGTTCCGACGTCTTGATCGGAGGCACGGGCAACGACCGGTTGGAAGGTGGCGACGGGCTGGACATTGCCGTTTATGCCGGGAATTTCAGCAGCTATCAGATCACCGACAATGGCGGTGGCTCTTTTGATATTGTTGATCAGGATACCAGCGCAAATGGCGATGACGGCACGGATAGTCTGGAGGGTATCGAGGCCATCCAGTTTGGTGATCAGTTCGTGCGCATCCTGCAGGAAACTGTGGATATTCCGAACCAGAGCGGCAAATACATCTACGGCACGGTGATCAGCGAAACCATCGACGGCACCAGTTCCGGCGATGGCATCCTGGGCCGTGCCGGTGACGATACGATCAATGGTGGCGGTGGCGGCGATTACGTCGATGCCGGCACGGGCAATGACACCATCAATCTGGGCACGGGTGCTGCTGTTATCCGCTGGGTTACCGGGGATGGCAATGACACGATCAACGGCTTCTCCAGCGATGATGTCCTAAACATCAACGCCACCGTTGCCCGAACGGATGCCAGCCTGTCGATCACCACAAGTGGTGCAGACACGATCATCACCATCGGGGGCACGGCAACCTTGACCCTGGTTGGTTTCACCGGTTTGGCCGACAGCAATTTCGGGACGGGTTGAGGACGGGGCCAGACCCCGCCCCACCACCCCTGACGACGTCTCCCTGCACGGAAGCATAATATGGCCCTGGTTCCTCCCGAACAGAATGTCGCCCCGATCAATACGGTTCCCGGTACCATCCTGTCCGCCACGCAAGGTGCGGCACTGTCCATCACGGGCGTCAGCATCGCGGACAGCACCCAGGACAATTCCATGACCGTCGTTCTGACGGCGTCCAGCGGGACGCTGTCGGCGACAGGCAATGCCAATGTCACGGTGACCAAATCCAACAGCGACAGCACCCTGACCCTGACGGCCAGCAGTGGCTCCGTCGTCAGCAATCTGAATGCTGTTCTCCAGACCCTGACCTACACGGGCACCGCCGCCGGTACCGCCACCATCTCGGTCACCACCACCGACAGCGGCAGCCTGTCGGATGCTGATAACTTCAATATTTCGGTCGCGGCCAATGCCGCCCCGCTGAACAGCGTGCCGGCCAGCATCACTGCGACGGCGGGCACGGCAGTGGCCCTGTCAGGTTCCAACCTGATCAGTGTCAGTGACAGCACCGTTTCCTCCATGACTGTGGTGTTGACCAGCAGCGGCGGCACCTTCACCTCCAGCAGCGGGACCGGGTCGGGAACCGGCAGCCTGACCCTGACCGGGTCGGTCAGCACGGTGAATACTGCACTGGCGGCGGTTACCTTTACCCCCACCAGTTCCGGCACGACCAGCATCAGCGTGGCAACCAGCGACGGGTTGGGCGGCAGTGACAGTGACAGCATCAGTGTAAGCGTCGGGGCGGCGGCCAATAACAACCCCGTCAATTCCGTGCCAAGCACCACCCAGACGGCGACCGAGGATGTGGCCACGACGGTGACCGACGTCTCGGTCAGCGATGCCGACAGTTCCAACACGCTGACGGTTACCTTCACCACCAGCGCCGGCACCCTGTCGGGCAGCAATGCATCGAAGGGCAGCGTCACCTATACGAAGAATTCCGACAGTTCGGTCACGTTCAGCGGGGCGAACCAGACCGACCTGAACAGCGCCATCGACACGCTGACCTTCACGGGTACCGATCCGGGTGTGGCCACCATCACCATGTCCACCAGCGACGGGCAGGGCGGCAGCGCCAGCAGTAGCATTTCCTATTCCGTCACAGCCCCCACCAATACCGCGCCCGTCAACACCGTGCCGGGCACGACGGTGACGGGGGCGACGCGTGGGCAGGCCTTCAGCTTCACGGGCGGCAACGCCCTGTCGGTGACCGATAACGGCACCAGCGTGACCACCACCATCGCCACCAGTAACGGCACCCTGGCCGCCACAGCCAGCGGTTCAGCCAATGTCAGCAATTCCGGTACCGCCACCCTCACCATCAGTGGCACGCCCACCGACGTGTCGAATACCATGGCGGGCCTGACCCTGACCGGCAGTTCCGCCGGCACGGCCACCATCAGCGTCAGCAGCAGCGATGGCAGCCTGACCGATGCCGACAGCTTTGCTGTCACCATCGTGGCGCCGGCCAACACCACGCCCGTGAATAGCGTTCCCGCCACCATCAGCGTGGAGAACGGCCAGTCCAAATCCTTCACGGGCGGCAATGCCGTCAGTGTCACCGACAATGACAGCAGCGAGACGCTGACGGTTCAGCTTTCCGCCTCCAACGGCAACCTGTCGGCCAGCGGCGGCACCGGTACCATCACCGGGACCGGCACCTCATCCCTGACCATTTCAGGCTCCGCGTCAGAGGTGAACACCGCCCTGGGCAACCTTTCCTTCAAGGGCACATCGGCAGGGTCCGGCACGATCAGCATCGTCAGCACGGATCTGGCCAGTGCCAGCGACAGCGACGAGATCACCGTTACCGTGACAGCCGACGCGACCGCGCCGACCACGCCGACGGACAGTGACAGCACGGCCAACAGCGTCTCCACCAGTGCCAGCAACGGCACCGCCGTCGGCATCACCGCCAGTGCCACCGATGTGGTCGGGACCATCAGCTATAGCCTGACCACCAATCCGGGCAGTGCGTTCGCCATCAACAGTTCCACGGGCGTCGTAACTGTCGCCAATGCATCCGCCCTAACGGCGGGGTCAGCCGGCATCACCGTGCAGGCCGCCGACAGCGCCAGCAATGTCAGCAGCGCCAATTTCACCATCACGGTGACGTCGCCGCCGGTGTCGCCGCCGGTCTCCCCACCGGTGTCGCCGCCTGTTTCCCCGCCCGTTTCTCCCCCTGTCTCTCCGCCGGTATCGCCACCTGTTTCACCCCCGGTGTCGCCGCCCGTTTCTCCACCCGTCTCTCCGCCTGTGTCGCCGCCGGTGTCACCCCCGGTTTCTCCACCCGTCTCCCCGCCGGTCTCTCCTCCCGTTTCCCCGCCTGTGTCGCCCCCAACCTCGCCGCCGGTGATCATCGGTGGTTCTTCGGTGGCAACACAGACCGGGACCGACAGCAGCGGTCAGGCGACGACGACCACCACCATCACCCCGGTGTCGGGCAGCGGCGTGACCACGCCCAGCAATGTGCCGCTGGTTACCAGCGGTACCGGCGGCAGTTCGGAAACGATCCTGGCGGTTACGCTGCCGGTGGGGGTTTCCCTGACCGCATCCGGGCGGTCCACGCTTGTGTCCTCCACCCAGGCGGCATCCACGCTGACCAGCGGCCTGACCGGAACCACGGCCAGCGGCGACAGTGTCATCCTGGCGTCGGTCACGGACTTCGCCAGTTCGACCGCCAGCGGCACGGCCCTGGTCGTCCGCACCCTGACGCCGGTTCAGTCCAGCTCCAGCCTTTCCAGCACACCGCTTGTCATCACCGGGGGCAGTGGTTCCACGACCCGCGAGGCCCTGATCATCAATGCCAGCGGTTTGCCGGCGGGGTCGAAGCTGCAGGTGGATGATGTCGATTTTGCCGTGATTACCGGTGCCGTCACCGTGACGGGGGGCAGTGGTGCCAACTTCGTCGTCGGGGATGGCAGCGCGCAAAGCTTCACGCTGGGTGCTGATGACGACACGCTGCGCGGTGGCGGCGGCAATGATTTCGTGGGCAGTCTTGGCGGCAACGACCTGCTCTATGGCGATGCCGGCAATGACACGGTCAGCGGCGGCATTGGCGATGACCGGCTGGTCGGTGGGGCCGGCGGTGATCAGCTTTTCGGTGGCGACGGGTTCGACGTCGCGCGGTTCGACACGATTTTCGCCAATGTCACCATCACGCAACTATCTGATGGTCGGATCTCTGTGTCGGACAAGACGGGCGCGCTGGGTATCGATCTGCTGAGCGGTGTGGAGGCCCTGCGCTTCACCGACCGTGTCGTGCTGCTGAGCGGTGCGCAGGGTGTTCAGGCCAATACGGGCAGCGTCACCGGTTTCAGTGAAACCGCCTATCTTGCCGCCAATCCCGACGTCGCGGCCGCCGTGCGGACCGGGCAGTTCAGCAGCGGCGCCGCCCATTACGCCCTCTCCGGTCAATCGGAAGGACGCCTGACCAACGCCACCTTCGACAGTGCCTTCTATCTGGCGCACAATCCCGACGTCGCCTCGGCGGTGCAGACGGGGGCGCTGCGCAGCGCCTATCAGCATTTCCTGCAATATGGCAGGGCGGAGTTTCGGGCGGCCTCGGCTGACCGCGACTATGATGGCGGGCTGTTCAGTGAGAGTTACTATCTCTCTACCAACCCGGATGTGGCCGCCGCCGTGCAGACGGGCGGGTACCGTTCCGGTCTTCAGCATTACATGCAATATGGCAAGGCGGAGGGCCGGGCCGGGTTCCCGTCAACCAGCCTGCCCCTGGGGCTGTATGACGAAACCTATTACCTGTCGCACAACCCGGATGTCGCGGCGGCGGTCAGTGTCGGCGGTTATGCTGACGGGCTGGAGCATTTCATCCGCTATGGCCAGCGCGAGGGTCGGGAGTTCGGGGCCTTGTTCAGCCCCAGCTGGTATCTGACCCACAATCCGGATGTTGCCGCAGCGGTAAGGACGGGCGCCATCGACAGCGCGCTCTCCCATTACCTGACCTATGGCTGGCGGGAAGGGCGGGACCCATCGGCCTGGTTCGATACTTCCACCTATCTGTCGACCCATATGGATGTGGCCGCCGCCGGGGCCTCCCCGTTGCTGCACTATATCCAGTTCGGCATGGCGGAGGGGCGGGCCATTGCGGCGGCCGATACCGGCCTCTGGCTATAAAGGCAGCACCAGCCGCAGGGCCCGGTCGGGCCCGCGGCCATGGGGCTGCCATTGCCGTGGATAGCCAAGGGACACTTCCTCGAACCGCACACCGTCGCGCCAGTGGGTGGCGGGAACATGCAGATGGCCGTGGATGCAGGCCAAGGCGTTGAAACGCTGGTGCCAATCTTCGGTCGCGGCGGTTCCGCACCAGGGGCTGAAGCGCGGGATGCGGCGCAGGGTCACCAGATCCTGGCGCAGCGGGTAATGGTTGATCAGCACGGTCCGCATGCCCGCCGGCACTTCCCGCTCCAGCCGGGCCCTTGTCCAGGCGACGCGCGCGGCACACCAGTCCTGACGCGTCAGATAAGGATCGGACAACAGGCGCGTCTCATCGGCACTGCGCAGCCGCTTTTCCCACGCCCATTCCAGCACGGTTTCCAGCTTTATCTCCGGCGGTCGGAAAGAGTAGTCGAAGCCTAAGAAAAGCGGGGCCAGCAGCACCGGCCCGCAGGCCCCTTCCCAGACGGGATAGGGGTCCTCCGGCGTGACGACGCCGTGCGTGCGGGCCACATCCACCATGGCCCGATACTTGGCCTCTCCCGCCAGAACCGCACCGTCCGGTCCCTTGACCGTCCAGAGTTCATGATTGCCGGGAACCCAGATCAGGCGGGCGAAGCGGCGGGACAGGAGATCGAAGGCCCAGGCCAGATCATCCGGCTTCTCCGCCACGTCGCCGGCCAGGATCAGCCAATCCGCACCATGGTCGGGCAACGCCTCGATCCCGGTCCGGTTGGCGGACATGGAGAGATGCAGATCGCTGATGGCCCATAGACGCGACGGATTTTCCGTTGTCCCGTCCGCAACCTGAAGCCGCATGGTGAATTCCGTATGGAAATGGTAATCTCTGTTCAATTTGAGGCGGAGGAGCGGTTTGGGCAATGCGGTTGGGCCAACATACGGCTGGATGCCGGCCATGCGTCGGTTCCACAGGCTTGCCGTGCTGTTCCTCTGCATCCTGTTTGGGGTTGGCAGCGTAAAGGCGGCTGACCCCGTCCCTGGTTCACAGGGCGATAGCTACTGGAATGACAGGGCTGAGGTGCTTTTTGAGCGCATCGGTCGTGGTGCTGGCCTGCCCAGCGACATTGTCACAGCCATCGCGCAGGATCGCGCCGGCTTCATCTGGGTTGGCACGCCGGTCGGCCTGACCCGTTTCGACGGCTACCGCTTTCGAGTGTTTCAGCCGGACAGCCGTGACCCATCCTCCCTGCCCGACGGTTATGTCAACGCGCTGCATGTCGATCAGCGGGGGCGCCTGTGGGTTGGCACCAACAATGGCGGTGTCGCCCGCTTCATTCCGGAAACAGAGAGCTTTGCCCGCTATCCGGCGGGTCCGGGCGGGCTGGCCCATCCCACGGCCTACCGCTTCGCGGAAGACCGGGAAGGGAATATCTGGGTGGCATTGCGGTCCGGTCTGGCCCGGCTGGATGCCGATACCGGGGCGGCGGAGAATTACAAGATACAGGATGGCGGCGGGTCCGGTCGCCTGCCGGGCAATGTCGTGCTTGATCTGCTGTTCGACCGGCAGGGCACCCTCTGGGTGGCGACCGACAGGGGGCTGGCCCTGCGCCGTCCGGGACACAGCGCGTTCGAGGATGCACATGATGTGCTGTCACTGCCCAGCATCCCGCCCGATGCCTCTATCACTACCTTGTTCGAGGATGCGCGCGGTCGCGTCTGGATCGGCACGCGCGGCGGCATCGTCGTCTGTCACGATCTGGAAACCGGCATCTCGCAATCCTATGACATGGCCCGTGCCGACGGGCGCATCGCCGACCGTCCGCAGGTCCGGGCCATTCAGGATCTGCGGGTCGATGGCGATGTCAGGGACCGGATATGGATTGCCACTGATCCCGGCGGACTTCTCGAACTTGACCTGGATACCGGGATACTGCGTTCCATCCACCATGACCCCGCCGTACTGGCCAGTATCAGCAGCGATGCCGTGCGCGCCATGCTGCGGGACCGGTCCGGCCTGATCTGGGTGGCGACCTGGGGCGGGGGTGTGAATGTCTACAACCCCGCCAATCAGGGCATTCTGTCCATCTTCTCCTCCCCCTCCCATCCCGACAGCCCCAGCGAGCCGCAGGTGCGCTCCATCCTGGCGGCCAGGGACGGCAAGGTCTGGCTGGGGTTTGAGACGAAGGGCATCGACATTCTCGATCCTGCCACGGGCGGTCGTGTTCGGTTGCCGCCCGGTGGCGCGCCGGGACAGGGATTGCCGCGCGCTAATGTCCTGTCCATGGCGGAGGAAGGCACGGACACCGTCTGGATCGGCACGCAACTGGGGCTGGCGCGCTATTCCAGGGCGACGGGACAGGTGCGGCAGGTCGATTTGCCGGGGACCCTTGCCGGGTCGCCCATCCATGCCATCCTGGTCCGTGACGGTGAATTGTGGCTGGCGACCGATGGGCTGGTCCGGTTTGATCCGCGCAGCGGGGCGGTCACCCATTTCCGCCATGATCCAGATGATGCCACCACCCTGGCCGATGACCGGGTGCGCGTACTGGCGACTGCACCCGATGGGCGCATCTGGGCCGGGACCCATCGCGGCCTGCACCTGATCGATCCGCGTACAGGCCATATCCGCCGGGTACAGAACCGGTCCTGGGACTGGTCCTCGCTGGCCCATAACTACATTACCGGCCTGATCCATGACCGGCAGGGGCGCCTTTGGGTGGGCACGCTGGGCGGCGGGGTCAGTGTGCTGGGCAGCGACCTGTCGGATGAACGGTACCGCTTCACCACCCTGTCACAGCGCCATGGCCTGCCCGGCGACAGTGTGCAGGCCATGGTCATGGACGATGCCGGGCAAATCTGGGTCAGTACCGAGGATGGTCTGGCCCGCATCGATCCCGACACCCGCGCCATCACCGCCGTTGGCTGGGATGATGGTCTGGGTGTGCGGGGGACCTGGGTCGGCTCTGCCGCGCGCCTGAAAGGAGGCGCGCTGCTGTTCGGCGGGCGGGAGGGGTTGACGGTGGTGCGCCCCGCCGCCCTGCGCGGATGGGACTATCAGCCGCCGCTGGTGGTGACAGAGGTTCGTATCGACAACGAACCGATCCCTGCCGCCGCCCTGAACCTCACGGCCCTGGCACCGATGGAGACGGCCATCGGTGCCGCCAAGGTGGCCAAGCCGTCGCAGGCGGCCATCAACCTGCCGGCAGGGGCCCAGACGTTGACTGTCGGCTTTGCGGCCCTGGATTATGCCGGCCCCGGCAGTCTGCGCTACAGCTATACGCTGGACGGGTTCGACAAGGGTTGGGTGGAGGTGGATGCGCTGGGCCGGCTTGCTACCTACACCAACCTGCCGCCCGGCAGCTATACGCTGCGTCTGCGCGCCACAAACAAGGAAGGGGTGTGGGGCAGTGCCACGCGCACCGTTGCCATCACCGTGCTGCCATCCTGGTATCAGACGGGATTGGCGCGGGTGGGGGCTGTGGTGGCCGTGCTGGCCCTGCTGGGGCTGGTGATCCAGGCGCGGACAGCGGCCCTGCGGCGGCAGCGGCGCTGGCTGGAGCGACTGGTGGCGCAACGCACGCAGGATCTTGTCGATGCCAATGCCGAGCTTGAGCGCCTGGCTTCCACCGACGCCCTGACCGGCCTTCTGAACCGTCGCCGGTTTGAGGAGGCCGGTCTGGCGGAGATGGACCGTGCGCAGCGTTATGGCCGTCCGTTCAGCCTGCTGCTGGTGGATCTTGATCATTTCAAGCTGGTGAATGACACGTTTGGCCATAATGCCGGGGACGCCGCCCTGCGCGCGGCGGCGCAGCGCGTGCTGGCATCGGTACGGACCACCGATATCGTCGCCCGCTATGGCGGGGAGGAACTGGCCGTACTGCTGCCCGAAACGGATGAGGCCGAAGCCCGTGTCGTGGCCGAACGCATCCGGGAGATGGTCGGGGCCAAGCCCGTGGAGCATGAGGGCAGCGTCATCGGCCTGACAGCCAGTGTCGGCGGTGCCCAATATGGCCCCCAGGACAATGATCTGGCCCGTCTGACGGGACGGGTCGATGCCGCGCTTTACCGAGCCAAACAGGCAGGTCGCAACCGTGTGGTCTTTGGTGAACGCGACAGCGGGCGGGGCCAGCAGCCGGCCCCATTGTCCGCCCATCAGTAAAGCGTGTACAGGCTCGTTCATCTTTTCCTGGAAAGTGCATTCTTCCCACGCACGGACCTTCCCGTCACTGGTATAAGTATGATGATTTCCCTGTCTCCAGTCCCGGCGCCCCGATGAGCATCATTGTCAGAACCCTGTCGGACCAGACCTATGAGGCGGTGCGCCGCAAGATATTGTGCGGCGTCATTCCCGCTGGCACGCCGCTGCGCCAGGACGTGATCGCAACGGAACTGGGCGTCAGCAAGATCCCCCTGCGGGAGGCTCTGGGCCGTCTGGAACAGGATGGGCTGCTGATCTCCTATCCCAACCGTGGCTATGTGGTGCGTCCCCTGACCAAGGCGGAGGCGGCTGAAGTCTTCGCGTTGCGCCTGAAACTGGAACCCGGCGCCGTGGTGGATGGCGCGCGCCGTGCGACACCAGACCATCATGCGGCGGCCTGCGCGGCCCTGGCGGCACTGGAACTGGATCAGGACCGCGACGGGGCCGATCATGTCACCCAGAACCGCCTGTTCCATCTGTCACTGATCAAGCCCGGCGGGCCCGTGACCTATCAGTTGCTGAAACGGCTTCATATCCTGTCGGAACGCTATGTCCGACTGCATCTGGAGCCGAAGGGGCGGGAGGATCGGGCGCGCCTGGAACACCGGGCCATTCTGGAGGCCTGGATATCCATGGATGCGGAACGGGTGGATCGTCTGGTGGCCGACCATATCCGCAGCACACTGGACGATCTGCACGTCCAGTTCGGGGTTTGATGGAGTCGCGGCGGTAGCGCGCCTTGTTCCGCCGGCGCGGTTTTCACAAAATCATTGCCAATCGGATTTGCGCCCGCCTGTGACGGTCATTATGTAATCGCGTCTCCATATTTATAATATAATAATGGAAATCCAGTAAAAGACGTGGTATCCGAAAAAAGTCGGGACGTCCGTCAGGGCGTGTACCGGTGGTTCCAGGGAGAATAGGTTATGGCCAAGGATCAGGTCGCGCAGGGCACGTCACCCCGCCGCCTGCGGTCGCAGGAATGGTTCAACAACCCCGCCAATGCCGATATGACGGCGCTTTATCTGGAGCGCTATCTGAATTTCGGGTTGAGCCGGGAGGAATTGCAGTCGGGCAAGCCCATTATCGGTATCGCCCAGACAGGGTCGGATCTGTCCCCGTGCAACCGCCACCACGTGGTGCTCGCGGAACGTATCCGGGAAGGCATCCGCACCGCTGGCGGTATCGCCATCGAATTTCCCGTTCATCCCATCCAGGAGACGGGCAAGCGCCCGACGGCAGGACTTGACCGCAATCTGGCCTATCTGGGGCTGGTGGAGCTGCTGTACGGCTACCCGCTGGACGGGGTGGTGCTGACCATCGGTTGCGATAAGACCACGCCGGCCATGCTGATGGCCGCCGCGACCGTGAATATTCCGGCCATCGCCCTGTCGGTCGGCCCCATGCTGAATGGCTGGCACAAGGGGGAGCGGACGGGTTCGGGCACCATCGTCTGGAAGGCGCGCCAGATGATGGCGGCGGGTGAGATCGACTATAAGGGTTTCATCGACCTCGTTGCCTCCTCGGCCCCGTCCACGGGTTACTGCAACACGATGGGCACGGCGACCACCATGAATTCGCTGGCCGAAGCGCTGGGCATGCAGTTGCCCGGCTCCGCCGCCATTCCCGCCCCGTATCGGGAGCGGCAGCAGGTGGCCTATGAGACGGGCAAGCGGATTGTCGGCATGGTGGAGGAGGATCTGAAGCCGTCCGACATCATGACGCGCGATGCCTTCTTGAACGCCATTGTCGTGAATTCGGCCATCGGCGGGTCGACCAATGCCCCCATCCATCTGGCTGCCATCGCGCGCCATATGGGCGTGGAACTGTCGCTGGATGACTGGCAGACCTATGGTCATAAGATCCCGCTGCTGGTGAACCTTCAGCCGGCGGGGGAATATCTGGGTGAGGATTATCACCATGCCGGCGGCGTGCCCGCCGTGGTCAATCAGCTGATGGGCCAGGGCCTGATCCGCGAAGACGCCATGACCGTCAATGGCCGCACCATCGGGGAGAATTGCCGGGGCCGCGAGATCGATATGCCGGAGGTTATCCGGACCTTCGACAATCCGTTGAAGTCCGAGGCCGGTTTCATCGTGTTGCGTGGCAGCCTGTTTGATAACGCCATCGTCAAGACCTCGGTGATCAGCGCGGAGTTCCGGGAGCGCTACCTGTCCAACCCCGCCGACCCCGAGGCGTTTGAAGGTCGCGCCTTCGTGTTCGACGGGCCGGAGGATTACCATCACCGCATCGACGATCCCGCCTTGGATATCGGCCCCAACGACATCCTGGTGATGCGCGGGGCCGGCCCCATCGGTTATCCGGGCGCGGCAGAGGTCGTGAACATGCGCCCGCCCGCCTATCTGATCAAACAGGGGGTCAGCGTCCTGCCCTGCATCGGCGATGGGCGGCAGTCGGGTACCTCGGGTTCACCCTCTATCCTGAACGCCTCACCGGAGGCGGCGGCGGGCGGCAATCTCGCCATCCTGCGCAGCGGCGACCGGGTGCGGATCGACCTGCGCAAGGGCCGGGCGGATATCCTGATCCCCGATGCCGAGATCGCGGAGCGTCAGCGGGCACTGGCGGCGGCGGGTGGTTATCGCTATCCGGCCTCGCAAACGCCGTGGCAGGAGATTCAGCGCCGTATGGTAGGGCAGTTGGGCGATGGTGCCATCCTGGAGCCGGCGGCACAGTTCCAGCGCATTGCGGAGACCTATGGGGTGCCACGGGACAATCACTGAAAAGAGGGGGGCGCTCCAACCGGGCGCCCCCCCCCTTCGTCGTCGCGGTGTCACCCGACGAACAGCACATCCAGCCGCCTCGGCCCGTGCACGCCCACCACCCGGTCCAGTTCGATATCGGCGGTGGCCGAGGGCCCGGAGCAGAAGGTGATGGGACGGTTGGGCACCAGGGCCGCGATGGCCTCCGGCACCAGCCCGACCAGCTGCTCGGTACGCACCACGCACAGGTGATAATCGGGCAGCAGGGTCAGGGCGCGCCGTCCCTGTGCCGCCCCGCCATCCAGAACGATACTGCCCGTCTCGGCAATGGCCAGGGCCGCCCCGGTCAGGGCACCGGGAATGGCGTTCAGTGCGCCATAGGGCAGATTATCATCGGGCACCAGTGCCACCCCATCCGGCCGCCATGCCGCCGGCAGGTCGGTTGGTACGGCCAGCCGGTCAATGCCACGGCCCGCCAGAATGCCGGCCACGGCGGGTGCGACAGGTCCGCTGGTCCGGGTCACGCCGACATTGTAATCGCGCAGCCGGTCTAGGAACCGTTCCACCATGGCTTCGCGGTCGTCTTCCCACACACGGTTGATGGCCGGGGCAGGGGTGACGGGCGGCGGGCTGCCGGCGATGGCCGCGCGCACGCGCGACAGGATCAGGTCACGGCCCTTCATCACTTTTCCTCCCGCTTCTGCCACCAGTCGCGGAAGCTCTCTGCTGGCAGCGCCGGGAAATCGCGCGACAGGGTCCAGCCGGACAAGGGTGGAGGCAGCCAGGGCAGGGCGCCATCCCGCATCAGCAGCTTCTGACCCAGCCGCCCGGCCCACAATGACCAGTCCAAGGCCCCCTGATTACCGAACATGCGGGCGGCGACGCCCATGGCCAGCGCCTCCCCCTTGCCGGCATGGCCCTCGCGCACCACGCGGCCACGCAGATGGACCAGGATTTGCGGGATGTTAATCTTTACCGGGCATACTTCATGACACGCGCCGCACAGGCTGCTGGCATAGGGCAGGCTCCCCGTCTCCTCCAGGCCACGCAGCTGCGGCGTGACGATGGCGCCGATCGGGCCCTGATACATGCTGTCATAGGCATGGCCGCCCGCCCGTTCATAGACGGGGCAGACATTCAGACAGCGTGAACAGCGGATACAGTGCAGCGTCTCGCGCGCCACCTCATCCGCCAGGATATTGCTGCGGCCATTGTCCAGCAGTACCAGATGGAATTCCCGTGGCCCGTCGCCCGCATGCACCCCGGTCCAAAGCGAGTTATAGGGGTTCATCCGCTCCCCCGTCGCGGCGCGGGGCAGAAGCTGCAGGAATACCGACAGGTCGTCGAAACGCGGCAGCACCTTCTCAATGCCCATGATGGAGATCAGGACCTGCGGCAGGGTCAGGCACATGCGGCCATTGCCCTCCGATTCCACCACGCCCACCGTCCCCGTCTCGGCCACGGCGAAGTTGGCGCCGCTGATGGCGACTTTCGTCTCCATGAATTTCCGGCGCAGATAGGCGCGGGCAGCGCGCGTCAGGTCGGGCGGCCGGTCGGACAAGCCTGTGCCATGCTCCCCCATTTCCGCCCGGAACAGGTCACGGATTTCGACGCGGTTCTTGTGGATGGCGGGCACCAGCAGGTGCGACGGCTTCTCCTTCGCCATCTGCACGATCATGTCGGCCAGATCGGTCTCAAACGGGCGGATGCCGGCTGCTTCCAGGGCGGGGTTCAGCTCAATCTCATCCGTGGTCATGGACTTGATCTTGATGACCTGATCGGTGCCGGCGTCTTGGGTCAGGCGGACGATGATGTCGCGCGCTTCCGCCGCATCGGCAGCCCAATGTACCTGGCCGCCGGCGCGCGTGACCATTTCCTCCAGTTGCAGAAGATATTGGTCCAGCCTGGCGTGCGCCTCCTGCTTGATGGCCTTGCCAGCGTCGCGCAGCGCCTCCCAGTCCGGCAGTTCGGCGGTGACCTTGGCGGTCTTGCCCCGGATGGTATTGGTGGCCTTGGCCAGGTTGCGCCGCTGCTGTGTGTTGCGCAGGCCATCGGCGGCGCGGGTGGGGAAGGTCGTATTCATGCCCAGGGTTCCTCCGCCGTGGAGGCCAGGATTTGGGCCAGATGCACGGTCCGCACGCCCGTGCGCTGCCGCGACAGGCCACCACCAATATGCATCAGACAGCTATTGTCGCCGGCGGTGCAGATTTCGGCGCCGGTGGACAGGATGTGGCGCATCTTGTCGGTCAGCATGGCCGTGCTGGTCTCGGCATTCTTGACGGCGAAGGTGCCGCCGAAGCCGCAGCATTCGCGGTTATTGGGCAGTTCCACCAGATCGATGCCCGACACATGCCGCAGCAGGGTCAGCGGCCCGTCGCCCAGATGCAGCGACCGCAGGGAATTGCACGAACTGTGATAGGTGACGCGGTGGGGGTAATAGGCGCCGACATCGCTCAGCCCCAGCTTCTGGGTCAGGAATTCGGAAAACTCGAACACGCGGGGAGTGATCTCTTCCACCGCCCGCAGCAGCCCCGCATCCTTTGCCACATGCCGGGCCAGATAAGGATATTGGCCGCGCACCATGGCGGTGCAGGAGGTGGACGGGATCACGATGGTTTCCGCATCCTGGAACGTCTCGACGAAGCGGCGGACCAGACCCACGGCATCATCATGATAGCCGGAATTATGGTGCATCTGGCCGCAGCAGGTCTGAGCCAGCGGAAACTCCACCTGATGCCCCAACCGCTCCAGCACCCGCACCACGGCCCGGCCGGTATCGGGAAACAGGCTGTCATTAATGCAGGTGATGAAAAGCGAGACGCGCATTTGGGGGGGACCGGTTACTGCAAATTCACAAACGCGCCGCCATCGACCAGCAGGGCAGCACCGGTGACATAGCGGGCAAGGTCCGATGCCAGGAACACCACCGGCCCGCCCATATCCTCCGGCTGCCCCAGGCGGCCCAGCGGGATGCGGCCTTCCATGTAGGTGCGCTTGGCTTGATCGGCCAGATCATCCTTGTTGATGTCGGTCAGGATGGTGCCCGGCAGAAGGGAGTTGCAGCGGATGCCATAGGGACCCAGGGCGATGGCGCAGCTCTGCATCAGCGAATGCACACCGGCCTTGGTGGGCGTGTAATGGGTCTGCATGCCGCCACCGACCAGGGCGGAGATGGAGGAAATGGCGATGATCGCCCCGCCGCGCCCCTGATTCTTCATCTGGATGGCGGCGGCCTGGGTCATGTAGTAGGCGCCGTTCAGGTTCACCTTGATGGTGCGGTCCACCACATCGACCGGCATGTCCAGGAAGGAATGGAACGGGCAGATGCCGGCATTGGAGACGAACACGTCCACGCCTCCAAAGGCGGCCACGGCTGCCTTAACAAATTCCTGTGCCGCTGCGGGATCGGCCACGTCGCCCTTGACGGCAATGCCCTTCTGACCCAGCGCCGCAATCTGCGCCACCACATCCTCGGCAGCGGCGGGGGAAGCGGCATAGTTGATGGCGACATTGGCCCCGTGCCGGGCGCATTCGACCGCCACAGCCGCCCCGATCCCGCGCGATGCACCGGTGATCAGCACGGTCTTGCCTTCCAACAAACGCATAACGTCCTCCCTGAATCTCATATTGCGGAATGATGTCTCATAAATCAAAATCCGACGCAAGCCTGATCCCCCAGCGGGAAAGGGCGACCGGTATCAGGACCGCATTGACAGGCGTTGTCCCATTTTATAGAACTGTATCCCACAATTAAGAACGTGCGCACCTTCCTTGCCCGCTGCGCACGCCCTTCAGGGAGTGTGAAAACACCATGGCCTTCCCCCTTATCCGCGATGTCCGCGCCTATGTGGTGCGCGGCGGTGGCGCCGATTACCATGACCAGGGTGACGGCCACTGGATCGACGATCATATCGCCACGCCGATGAGCCGGTATCCCGAATATCGCCAGAGCCGGCAGAGCTTCGGCATCAATGTGCTGGGCACGCTGGTGGTGGAGATCGAGGCGGCGGACGGCACCATCGGATTCGCGGTGACCACGGGCGGGGAACCGGCCTGCTATCTGGTGGAAAAGCATTTCTCCCGCTTCCTGATCGGCCGCTCCCCGGTGGAAGTGGAGAAGATCTGGGACCAGATGTATTTCGGCTCCCAATATTATGGCCGCAAGGGTCTGGTGGTGAACGCCATTTCCGGCGTCGATCTGGCCCTGTGGGACCTGCTGGGCAAGCTGCGTCAGGAACCGGTCTATCATCTGCTGGGTGGTGCCGTCCGCGATGAGCTGACCTTCTACGCCACCGGCGCGCGCCCTGATCTGGCCAAGGAAATGGGCTTCATCGGCGGAAAGATGCCCCTGCATCACGGCCCGGCGGAAGGCGAGGAAGGCCTGCGCAAGAACATCGAAGAACTGGCCACCATGCGCGAGCGGGTGGGCGAGGATTTCTGGCTGATGTTCGATTGCTGGATGTCGCTGGACCTGAACTACGCCACCAAGCTGGCCCACAAGGCCCACGAATATGGCCTGAAATGGATCGAAGAGGCGCTGTCGCCCGATGATTACTGGGGCTATGCCGAACTGAAGAAAAAGGCCCCGCCGGGCATGCTGGTGACCACGGGCGAGCATGAGGCCACCCGCTGGGGCTTCCGCATGCTGATGGAAATGGATTGCTGCGACATCATTCAGCCCGACGTGGGCTGGTGCGGTGGCGTCACCGAACTGACCAAGATCGCCAACATGGCCGACAGCCGCGGCATCATGGTCATCCCGCACGGGTCGTCGGTCTATTCCTATCACTTCGTCATCACGCGCCATAACAGCCCGTTTGCCGAATTCCTGATGATGGCGCCCAAGGCCGACAAGGTCGTGCCGATGTTCCATCCGCAGCTGCTGGGTGAGCCGGTGCCCGTCAATGGCAAGCTGAAACTGTCCGACAAGCCCGGCTTCGGCGTGGAGCTGAACCGTGAGGTCAAGCTGCACCGGCCTTATGTGGGCCAGGGCAAATAATCCAATCATTTCCGATCACGAAAGCTACTTATCATGAAGCTGCTGCGTTACGGCCCCAAGGGCCAGGAAAAGCCGGGCCTGATGGATGCCACCGGCACCATCCGCGACCTGTCAGGCGTCGTTGCCGATATCACCCCGGACGTGCTGTCGCCCGCCGGTCTGGCCAAGATCGCCGCCATTGATCCGGCTAGCCTGCCGGCGGTCGAAGGCTCGCCCCGTTACGGCGTGCCCATCAATGGCGTGCGCAAATTCATCGCTGTCGGTCTGAACTTCGCTGACCATGCGGCGGAGAGCAACCTGCCGATCCCGACGGAGCCGGTGCTGTTCACCAAGGCCGTTTCCTGTCTGACCGGCCCCAATGACCCGGTGATGATCCCCAAGGACTCGGTCAAGACCGACTGGGAAGTGGAACTGGGCATCGTCATTGGCAGCCGCGCCCGCTATGTCAGCGAGGAGAACGCGCTGGACCATGTCGCGGGATATGTCCTGATCAATGACGTGTCCGAACGCGCCTTCCAGATCGAACGCGGCGGCACCTGGGACAAGGGCAAGGGCTGTGACACGTTCGGTCCCGTCGGCCCCTGGGTCGTGACGTCGGACGAGGTGGGCGATGCCCAGAACCTGTCCATGTGGCTGGAGGTGAACGGCCACCGCTATCAGAACGGCAGCAGCAAGACCATGATCTTCACCTGCCGACAGCTGGTCGCCTATATCAGCCAGTTCATCACGCTGGAGCCGGGCGACCTGATCACGACCGGCACCCCGCCGGGCGTGGGTCTGGGCCAGAAGCCGGAGCCGAAATATCTGAAGGCCGGCGACGTCATGCGCCTGGGCATCGAAAAGCTGGGTGAGCAGCACCAGGACGTCGTCGCCTGGACCCAGGAAGGTGTGGCATGAGCATCTATGCTGACCGTTTCAAGGGCCAGGTCGCCATCGTCACCGGCGGCGCCTCCGGTGTGGGCCGAGAAGTCGCAGCCCGCCTGACGCAGGAGGGAGCCAAGGTCGTCCTCTGGGACATGAATGCCGACGCGCTGACCCAGGCGCAGGCGGATACCGGGGCCGTTGACGCAATCTCCCTCGACGTCACCGATGCCGAGGCCGTGCAGGCGGCAGCGGATGCGGTGGCGCAGAAGCTGGGCCGTGTCGATGTGCTGATCGCCAGCGCGGGCATCACGGGTGCCACCGTTCCGGTGCAGGAATTCCCGCTGGACAGCTGGCGCCGGGTTATCGACATCAATCTGAACGGCCTGTTCTATTGCTGCCGTGCGGTCATCCCGCACATGCTGAAGAATGATTATGGCCGTATCGTCAATGTCTCCTCGGTGGCCGGCAAGGAAGGCAACCCCAATGCGTCGGCCTATTCGGCGTCCAAGGCCGGCGTGATCGGCTTTACCAAGTCGCTGGGCAAGGAACTGGCCAAGACCGGCATCCGCGTCAACGCCCTGACGCCCGCCACCTTCAAAAGCCCGATCCTGGAACAGCTGCCGCAGAGCCAGGTCGATTACATGCTGTCCAAGATCCCCGCCGGGCGTCTGGGCGAGGTGCATGAGGTGGCGGCCATGATCAGCTGGATGGCCAGTGCCGAATGCAGCTTCACCACCGCGTCGACCTTCGACATTTCCGGTGGCCGCACGACGTACTGATTGTCGTGTACGACAGTGGCAAAGGGCCGGTCCGGTTGGGCCGGCCCTTTTCGTTTATGGTGTGACGACCTGCCGGCCCATATCGATGACACTCACCGCATCCGGACGGCCCGGCTGGGGGGCAGGGCAGGCGGCGGAAAGATAGCGGATGACCCGCCCGCCGCTGATCGGTCGGTCCCAGGCATAGATCGGGCAGGGGCCGGACGGGCTTTGATGGGTGCTGCCCGTCTCGTAATTCTCGTAATTGCCGAACTGGCTGCCCAGGCCGTTATCGATGCTGGTGGGCTGTGTGGGTGGTGCCGGTGGCGCTGGCGTCTGCGCGCATGCGGTCAGGACCAGAATCAGGCAGATCAGTGAAAGATGCCGCACGGTAATCCCCCGAAATCCCCCTGGGAGCAGGGGGCGGGATTGCGGCTTTTATGTGGGCCGTTGCGCCCTTACCCTTCCGTTGGCTGCCGCGTTCGGGAAGGGTGAGGGAGCGACCGTTACCGTTTGCCCTTCGCCTTGGCCGCCGCGAAAGCCGCTGCAAAGGCGTTGTCCTCCACCGGGGCCGGCTTCTTGGGCGGCGGGTTGTTGTTCTGCTGCGGCGGGCGTTGACCCTGCGGTGCACGGGTTGCCGGCGGCGGACCCCGGCGGTCATCACGCCGATCTGGGCCGGGCGCGGCGGGCCGGGCGGGGGCCGGGCGTTCGTCCAGCTTCATGGTCAGGGCCACACGCTTGCGCTTCAAGTCCACTTCCAGGACCTTGACCTTCACGATGTCGCCGGCCTTTACGACGCTGTGCGGGTCCTTCACGAAGGTATGGGACAGCTGGCTGATATGGACCAGCCCATCCTGATGCACGCCGACATCGACAAAGGCGCCGAAGGCGGTGACGTTGGTCACCACCCCCTCCAGTACCATGCCCAGCTGCAAATCCTTCAACTCCTCCACCCCATCCTTGAACTGGGCGGTCTTGAATTCCGGGCGCGGATCGCGACCGGGCTTTTCCAGTTCTTTCAGGATGTCGCTGACGGTCGGTATCCCGAACTTCTCATCCGTGAAATCGGCGGGGTCGAGTGATTGCAGGAAGCCGACATCGCCGATCAGCTTGGCCAAGGGACGGCCCGTCTTCTTCAGGATGCGTTCGACCACGGGATAGGCTTCCGGGTGGACCGAGGAGCCGTCCAGCGGGTTCTCCCCGTCGCGGATGCGCAGGAAGCCCGCGGCCTGCTCAAACGCCTTCGGCCCCAGCCGCGGCACGTCCAGCAATTGCCGGCGGCTACGGAAAGCCCCCTTATCATCCCGGAACGCGATGACATTCTTGGCCACCGTCTCCGACAGGCCCGACACGCGGGCCAGCAGCGGCACGGATGCGGTGTTCAGGTCGACGCCGACGCCGTTCACGCAATCCTCGACCACGGCATCCAGCGCGCGCGACAGCTTCGCGGGGCTGACATCATGCTGATACTGGCCGACGCCGATAGACTTCGGATCGATCTTCACCAGTTCGGCCAGCGGGTCCTGCAAACGCCGGGCGATGGAGATGGCGCCGCGCAGGGTTACGTCCAGCTTGGGGAATTCCAGGGCGGCCACTTCCGACGCCGAATACACGGAGGCGCCTGCCTCCGACACCATCACCTTGGTGAGGCGGTGATCGGGCAGCAGCGCGATCAGGTCGGCGGCCAGCTTGTCCGTCTCCCGGCTGGCGGTGCCATTGCCGATGGCGATCAGGTCGACATCATGGCGCTTGACCAAGGCGGCCAACGTGGCCAGCGATCCCTGCCAATCCTTACGCGGCTCATGCGGATAAATAACGCCGGTATCCAGCAGCTTGCCGGTGGCATCAACCACGGCCACCTTCACGCCCGTGCGGATGCCGGGGTCCAGGCCGAGGGTGGCGCGCTGTCCGGCGGGCGGGGCCAGCAGCAGGTCCTTCAGGTTGCGGCCAAACACATGGATGGCCTCATCCTCCGCCTTCTCGCGCAGGACATTCATCAGGTCCAGTTCGATATGCAGGGAAATCTTGGTCTTCCAGGCCCAGCGGCAGCAATCGGCCAGCCAGCGGTCGGCGGGCCGGCCACGATCCTGAATGCCGAAGGCGGCGGCAATCAGGCCCTCCGCCGGATGCGGGCTGCCCGGCGGCGGCTCATCCCCCACGGCCAGCTTCAGATCCAGCACCCCGGCGGCACGGCCCCGGAACAGGGCCAGCGCGCGGTGCGAGGGGATCTTGGTCAGCGGTTCGGAGAAGTCGAAATAGTCGCTGAACTTGGCCCCTTCTTCGGCCTTGCCCTCCACCAGGCCCGACACGACGCGGCCTTGGGACTGGGAGAAGTCGCGCAGGCGGCCCACCAGGGTCGCATCCTCGCCCATCCGTTCCACCAGGATGGCGCGCGCCCCCTCCAGGGCCGCCTTCACATCGGCGACACCCTTGTCAGCACTGACAAAGCCGGCGGCCTCATTCTCCGGCGAGCATGTGGGGGTGGACAACAGCCGGTCAGCCAGCGGCTCCAGCCCGGCCTCCCGCGCGATCATCGCCTTGGTGCGGCGCTTAGGCCGGTAGGGGAGGTACAGATCCTCCAGCCGGGTCTTGGTATCGGCTTGCGTGATCTGTTTGGCCAGTTCGGGCGTCATCTTGCCCTGTTCATTGATGCTGGCCAGGATGGTGGCGCGCCGCTCCTCCATCTCCCGCAGATAGCGCAGACGTTCTTCGAGATTGCGCAGCTGTGTGTCGTCCAGCCCGCCCGTCACTTCCTTGCGGTAGCGGGCGATGAAGGGAACGGTCGATCCCTCATCCAGCAGGCCCACCGCCGCCTCCACCTGGGCGGGGCGGACGGACAGTTCGGCGGCGATCTTATGGGCGATGGACAGCATGCGGCAGGCCTTGGAAGAATAAACCAGGGGGTGGGTGATAGCGCATCGTGGGGGCGTGGGGGAAGCGATCAGGAATGGTGGTGCCACCTATGCATTGCCGCAGTGCAGAGCTGCGTTAGCGGTCGCCGCGATTAACCATTCCATAACCCCTCCGCCCCTATAACTGCTTTCAGCAACATCTTCTGTTGTTTCCCTCCCAGAAGTTCCCACCTTCAAAACCCCGGCGCCTGATGGCGACGGGGTTTTTTTTACGCCATGCTGGGACTGCGACCGGCGGGAGAGGGAATGATGAATATCGGCGAGGCGGCGGCGGCCACGGGCGTGTCGGCCAAGATGATCCGGCATTATGAAAGCATCGGCCTGATCAAGCCGGCCCTGCGCAGTGTTGCCGGCTATCGGGTCTATGCCGATGCCGACATCCATTCCCTGCGTTTCATCCGCCATGCCCGCGATCTGGGCTTCGCCTTGGATGATATCGACGCGCTGCTGCGCCTATGGGGTGACCGGGAGCGTTCATCCTGCGAGGTGAAGAAGCTGGCGCTGGATCATATCGCGACCTTGGACCGCAAGATTGCCGAGCTTCAGGTCATGCGCGCCAGCCTGACCGACCTTGCCGACCGCTGCCAGGGCGATGACCGCCCCCATTGCCCGATTCTGGAGGGGTTGGCGGGGTGACATCGATAACAGCCCGGCCTATCGGTCGGCAATATCGGCCCGATGGCCCGTACTTAAGACTTTTTTAAGCCTTGGGAAGAAAATGGCTTGACCCGGGGCGCGATTTGAAAGAAATAGTCGTCACCCAGGCCGGAGCGTTTCACTTGTTTCAAGCGGCACGTTCCGGGTGCATGGAGCGGGCAAAAAGAAAGGCCGCTACATGAGCGGCCTGAGTTTAGGGAGGAAACGCCCGATAAGGGCAAGCAGCACAACGTGCTGCGATGCAAAATATGGCTCTAATGCGGGCCGATGGCAAGCATAAAGACAGCCCCGGTTAGGGGCTGTTGCCATTTCTGGTGCCACCGGTGGACAATCATCGGTGTGCCGCTTGGAAGCCAGATGTTCTGCGGGGACTGCGTTGTCCCCCGATAAACCCTTCCAAATGAATATGAATTGCCATTCATCCACAGGGATGGTCGGGCCGCTGCTCTGCTGCGATGCAGCATTATCTATGCGATTCCGTGTGTCTGGTGTTGTGCGTGACGCATGGGTGTCTGTGCGTTTGCCGATCTTGTTCCGGTAACAGGGTTAGCCAGAATTAAAACCAATTTCGATATAATATGATTTAAATCTGCATCAGAAATATGATGATAATCGACATAAGGCGTCCTGGTGCTGCCTGTCAATTTTGGCTATGCCTTAATGCGGATAGGGCAAACTGGCGGCCCAATTCTGACAATTTCTGGGCAGATTTACTGGTATAGACCGAAAGTATTCATGAAATACGGCCTTAGAGAGCTATTGAAATCCTTCGTGGAAGGCTAAAGTCTATTAAGTTGGAAATTGTCGCCGGAAGGTCGCCTGACCAATCCCCCACCGAATGGGGGCCGGTGCCGTTCAGTGAGGGCCAAGATATGCAGACCGTTATTCTGATCGACGCGAACAAGCTGTTCCGGGAGGGGCTGAGCCGCCTGCTGCTGGATGTGCCGTTCAATGTGGCGGCGGAATTTGCCAGCATAGAAGAAGCTCTTGCGGCGGAACCACCGGCGGCGGCTGATTTGATCCTTGTCGATCCGGGTGAGGATTCGTCGGCCATGGCGCGGCTGTCGCAGCTTCGCCAGGTGATACCAGTGCCCATGGTGATCCTGACGGGCGGGCTTGATGCGCGGCGCCTGACCCAGGCGCTGGAGGTCGGGGTCGCAGGATATCTCATGAAGGACATGTCAGCCGACGCGCTGGCCCAGTCGCTGCGTCTCGTGATGATGGGGGAGAAGGTGTTCCCGACCCATCTGGCCGACCTTCTGGTGACCGGTCAGGTGCAGCCGCAGCCGGCCACGGAGATCACGGCCCTGCGCAAAGGCCTGTCGCAGCGTGAGACGCAGATTCTGCGATGCCTGATCGACGGCGACAGCAACAAGATCATTGCCGCCAACCTGGGCATCACGGAAGCGACCGTTAAGGTCCATCTGAAAAGCCTGTTGCGCAAGATCAATGCCGTCAACCGCACCCAGGCCGCAATCTGGGCCATGAATAATGGACTCGGTGCATCAGAAGGTGCGCAGGCCGCGAACAGTGACGGGCCTGCTGTGGGCGGCATGGCCTCTGCCTGACCGTTTACCCTGGGGGTCGGTTGTTCCGCGCTGTCGGGGCGCCGCACCCCCTTTTCATATGGCCCCTACAATTCAGTCGGGTGGCATATTTTAGTATGTTTCATAAGGGGGCTGCGTAGACGCCAGCAGCTTCATGCGCCCAAGGAGGGGCAGTCCCTGCACTATCCTGAGGGATAGCGCGTTACAAGGGTATTACATTTTGAGATTTTTGATTTATTATTAAAGATAAGCAGGTGGTGCAATGGTGATCCGTTAATAATTTCCTAAGTGCCAGCAGGAAGTTGTTAGCGCATTCAGGCCGAGCCGAAAGCTCGACTTAAGTGCTTGATAAAAAAGCGTTGACGTGTTCGGCGACGGTCTAGGTCCTCTACATCTTATTGGTGGTATTGAGGGGGAGGCAAGGGGCTGGAGGAGTCGGCGGCGGATATCAAGGATTTCCAAGGCTTGGACGATTTTTGTGGTGAGCGCTGCATAAAATTGTAGGAAGCCGAAAGCTTGTGTATAGTAGGGAAATGCCGGTGCCCAGCATCCATGGCAGGTTGCGGTTGGAGCCTGAGAGGCCGTTGAAATGCGTTTGATACTGATCGATCACGAAGCCGCGTTCGTTACCCGTGTCCGCCAGCTGGCGCGCCGCGCCGGGGTTATCGACCCTGTTGATGAAGTCGCCGATCTGGCCGATCTGGCGCAGGTAGCCCAGGCAAACCCGAAGGCGTCGATCGTCGGTATGGTCTCCACCACGATGGCGGTGCGTGGCGCCATCAAGGAATTTGTGCAGCGCTGCCCGAACGTGCCGCTGATCGTGGTGGGCGGGAATGACCCTGACCGCATGCGTGCCGCGCTGGGCGAAGGGGCGCGTGCCTATATTCGCCGCAGCGATGTCGGCGATGAGTTGTTGAGCGCGCTGGAAGTGGTGCGCGACGGTGGCGTGTTCGTGCCGCCGGTTGTCGCCATGCGCCCGGGTGGGGAGCCGTTGATGACGGTGGCCGGTCCCGTGCCTGCCGGCTTCTTCCGTGAAGATGCGGGCAAGCAGCTGACCCCGCGTCAGCGTGAGATTCTGTCGATGATCCGCGCCGGTCGCAACAATCAGGAAATTTCCGAGGCACTGGATCTTACCGTCGGGACCGTGAAGATTCACATCACGGCCATCTTCAAGGCGCTGGGCGTGCGTAACCGCACCCAGGCCATGGTTGCCGCGGATTGGCTGGACCTGCCGGTGGTGGAAGCGGTCGTTACCAGTGCCTGATCCTCGTCGGCGGTGGACAGGGATGGGGGCGGCCAAGGGCCGCCCCTTTGCTTTTTGCCCCGCAATTGCCAGAAAGCAGCGTATTGTATCGGCGTTCGCACCGCTTGTTCCGCCCCTTCCGGGCGTGCAAGGGGGACGATGCGGGGGCAGCTGCCTTGACCGGGAACGGGGGGTCTGCTATCGCCGCCCTTTATTTATTCGTTCGGCAAGCGGCCGAGGGTGATGCATGTCCGATATCTTTCGCGAAGTTGACGAGGATCTGCGCCGCGACCAGATCATGACGTTCTGGAAGCGGTATGGCGGTTTCGTCATCGCGGCTGCCGTTCTGGTGGTGGCGGCCACGGCTGGCAATGTCGGCTGGAAGCATTGGCGCACCACCCGGATGGAGGAGCGTACCGCTGTCCTGTCCGAAGCGCTGGCCAAGCTGCGCCCTGCCGATGAGAACAGCCAGCCCGACCTGAAGGCCGCAGCCGACGCGCTGTCCGCCGTTGGCGCCAAGCTGGGTGACGGCCATGCCGATATGGCCCGCCTGTATGAGGCCGGCCTGCGTGCCCGTGAAGGCGAGCGTGACAAGGCCATCGCCCTTTACGATCAGGTGGCCGGTACTGCTGGCACCGATCCGATGCTGCGCGATCTGGCCACGCTCCTGTCGGTGCAATTGCAGCTGGATACCGGCGATGCCGCCGCCCTGCGCACCCGTCTGGCTCCGCTGCTGAAGGCCGGCAATGCCTGGAAGGCGGCGGCGACGGAGGCATCGGGCCTGCTGGCTGCCCGCGCCGGCGACAATGCCGGGGCCGCCTCCCTGTTCAAGGAACTGTCGGAAGACAGCACCGCTCCGCAGGCGCTGCGCGCCCGTGCCACCGAACTGGCCGCGCTGTACGCGGCGACGAAATAAGTCCGGGATCAAGGAAAAGATGGCTGACATCACCCGTTCCGCTACCGCCGTCGCCGCCCGCCGTTCAGGCGTTGCCCCGACCCGGACCCGTTACCGCACCGCTGCCCGTATGGCGGCACCGTTGCTGGCCTGCCTGCTGCTGTCCGGCTGCGGCATCACCGACTGGTTCTCCGGCGATGATGATGGGCCCAAGCTGGGCGGCAACCGCATCTCGGTGCTGCAGCTTCAGCAGCAGCTGGAGGTCGATCCGCAGGTTTCGGCCGCGGAAGTGACCCTGCCCGAAGCCGTGATAAATGCCGACTGGGCACAGGCCGGTAGCAATCCGGCCCATAATCCCGGCCATGTCGCGCTGGGCCGCAACCTGTCCAAGGCGTGGAGCGCATCGGTTTCCGGCTCCGACAGCAGCGTGCGCCTGCTGGCCGGACCGGTGATCGCCGGTGGCCGTCTGTTCGTGCTGGACACCGACTATGATCTGCATGCCTTTGACGCCAAGTCGGGCAAGCGCATCTGGAAGCGCAACATCCTGCGCGAGAAGCAGGAGGGCGAGGCCTTTGGCGGCGGCGTCGCGGTGCATGAGAACCGCGTCTATGCCACCAACGGCTATGGCGAGGCCGTGGCCGTGGATTATGACAGCGGCGATATTGTCTGGCGCCGCCGCATCGCCGGCCCGATTCGCTCCGCCCCCACGGTTCTGGATGGCCGCGTCTTCGTGTCCACCGTCGATAATCAGATGATCACCCTGTCGGCGGAAAACGGTTCGCTGCAATGGTACCACACCGGCTTCCTGGAGCCTGCCGCCCTGCTGGGTGGTTCGGCGCCGGCGGTGGAAGGGGATACGGCCATCGTTCCCTATTCCTCGGGCGAGCTGTTTGCGCTGCGCGTGGAGAATGGCCGGCAGTCCTGGCAGGACAGTCTGGCATCGGTGCGCCGGGGTGAGAATCTGACGGGTCTGGCCGATATTCGCGGCCTGCCCGTAATCGCCGACGGCATCGCCTATGCGATCAGCCATTCCGGGCGCATGGCTGCCGTGGATATCCGTTCTGGTCAGCGTGTCTGGGAACAGGATATCGGCGGCATCACCACGCCGGCCATTATCGGCGACTGGATTTTCGTGACCACCAATGACGGTCAGGTCGTTGCCCTGACCCGCAAGGATGGCCGCGTGCGCTGGATCACCCAGCTGCAGCAGTGGGAGGATGAGGAGGACAAGGAAGATCCCGTCCTCTGGACCGGTCCCATTGCTGCCGGTGGCCGCCTGCTGCTGACCAACAATCAGGGCGAACTGGTCGAGATCGCGGTTGCCGACGGCAAGGTGATCAAAAAGACCAGTCTGCCCGCCTCCACCCTGCAGGCCCCTGTTGTGGCCGGCGAAACCCTGTATCTTTTGACGGAAGATGGCGATCTGGTCGCCTATCGGTAAACGGAGTTTAGAGTGATAAAGGCCACGCACCGGCTGACGGTCGCCATCATCGGGCGGCCGAATGTCGGCAAGTCCACCCTGTTCAACCGGCTGGTCGGCAAGAAGATCGCCCTGGTTGACGATCAGCCCGGCGTGACGCGCGACTGGCGCGCCGCCGATGGGCGCGTGGGGGGCTTGGAATTCACCGTGGTCGACACGGCCGGTCTGGAAGACGTCTTTGATGACAGTCTGGAGGCGCGCATGCGCCGCCAGACGGAGCGGGCGGTGGAACGGGCCGACGTAGCCCTGTTCCTGATTGATGCGCGCGCCGGTGTCACGGCCATGGACAAGCATTTCGGCGCCTGGCTGCGCAAGGCCGGCAAGCCCACTATCCTGATCGCCAACAAGTGCGAGGGGGCTGCCAGCCGTCCCGGACTGATCGAGGCGTTCGAGCTGGGCCTGGGTGAGCCGGTGCCGCTGTCGGCAGAACATGGCGAGGGCATGGCCGATCTGGTCACGGCCCTGGAACCCTTCATGCCGAAGGACGATCCGGAGGATGAGGAGGCGTTCGACGTGGACGCCGCCGAGGCCGAGGTTCGCGAGGAGGGAGAGACCGCCGCCGAGGATGAACCCAAGGCCCTGCAGCTGGCCATTGTGGGCCGCCCGAACGTGGGCAAATCCACCCTGCTGAACGCTCTGGTCCAGGAAGAACGCGTGCTGACCGGCCCCGAAGCCGGCATGACGCGCGACGCCATTGCGGTAGAATGGGAATGGCGGGGCCGCCCCATCCGTCTGGTCGATACCGCCGGTCTGCGCAAGCGGGCGCGGGTGGATGAGAAGCTGGAGAAGATGGCCAACCAGGATACGCTTCGCGTTATCCGCATGGCCCATGTCGTGGTGCTGCTGCTGGATGCCGACGGTATCCTGGACAAGCAGGACCTGACCATCGCCCGGCTGGTGATCGAGGAAGGCCGCGCCCTGGTCATCGCGTTGAACAAGTGGGATGCGGTAGAGGATAAGAACGCCGCCCTGCGCCGTATGTCCGACCGTTTGCAGACCTCCCTGCCGCAGGTGAAGGGCATTCCGACAGTGGCCATCTCGGCCCTGAAGGGCCAGAAGCTGACCGATCTTCTGGATGCGGTCGTCACCACCTACGGCGTCTGGAACCGGCGTATCCCGACATCGCAGCTGAACCGCTGGCTGGCCGACATGACGGACAGCCATCCGCCGCCGCTGGTCGATGGTCGCCGCCTGAAAATCCGCTACATGACCCAGGTGAAAAGCCGTCCGCCGACCTTCGCGCTGTTCGTCAGCAAGCCGGTGGATCTGCCCGAACATTACTCGCGCTATCTGGTCAATGGCATGCGCGAGCATCTGGACCTGCCGGGCGTTCCCATCCGTCTGCTGCTGCGTAAAGGCAGCACCAATCCTTTTGATTGATCGCTGACCTAACTGCGCTGTTGCCAAACGCCCCCTGTCCATTAGACTAAGACTAAATGGATAGGGGGCTTTCAGCATGATTTTCGGGGTCAACTTCTGGAACAAGAAGAAGACCTTTGAGGTTTTCCTGAAGAAGGACGACCGCTGGCAGCTTCATGTTCTGTGCGAGGAAGAACCGGAAGCCATCAATGAGGCGCAACTGCTGCTGCGCCTGAACAAGACGACCCATGTGAAGGTCGTCCGGCACCGGGCACTTTCCAGCTCCGCCGCGTCGGAGATGGTGGTGTATGAGGCGACGGCCAATCCGCCCAAGGAAAAGCCCATTGTCGTGTCCACCCCGGTCGGTGAACTGGCCGTCTGCAAGGTGGTGGATGATCTCTATACGGCGGATGCGCGGCGCACCATCGGGCAGGTGATGCGCGACTACATGCAGCGCTCCAATATCTGCACGACGGAGCTGCTGCACAGTTTCAGCCATATCCGCAAATTGCAGGATGCGCAGGGCCTGGTGAATGCCGGTATGCACCGGGTGGGGGCGGCACAGGCGGCGGCCATGAATGTGCCCGTGAAGGAACGGATGACATTGCTGGACGGGTTGCTGACGCAGTGCCAGCAGAAAGCCCGCAATTTCGCCGCTGAACGTGGCAATTACCCGGAATTCAAGGGCCAGGATCTGGCCGGTCTGTCCACCATCATCCAGCAGAAGGTGGGGCTGGAGCAGCATGATTATGTGCTGAATTCGCTGCTCAGCGTCTGGCTGTTCGAATTCCGGTCGCTGCTGGCCAAGGTCGATATCCTGGCGCGGTTGGCACAGGACAATGTCGAGAACGGTATGGTGCGGCATATCGATGCCATCCTGGCCGACACCATGATCTTTGCCGAGGTGGTGCAGGAACTGTTCGCACCGCAGCCCAACCTGGGCACGGCCCTGAAGGTGATGGGATCGGTTGTCCTGTGCCGGAAGGGGATCGCCGATGCGGTGACCAATCCGACCATGAAGATCATCGCCAACCTGATCCCCCAGGGTCATCTGCCGCAAACACAGGCTGCCCTGGCCGACCGCCTGCTGCGCGAGATCAATACCGACCGCCCGCTGGATCAGCGCGCGCCGGATCAGGAAGGTGCGTTGCTGGACGCGCTTGTTCTCTCCCTGACCGGCGATGATGGTACCATCCTGGGGGGAGAGCGGACGCATCAATCCGTGGAACGCCGTCGTCTGCGCCAGCGGCAGGAGATGTTGCGGGCCCAGGGGCTGCACAGCGTGGCGGATAATCTGCGCTGATTGCGCCCCTGTTCGCGCGATAAACTACAAGATTCAACCTTCCGTTGGTTGTGCCTGGCTTTATGAAGGCTTTACCCTTGCGCATCTGCCGTGGAAGGTTGCCGCCGCATGAAGCGCCATTCGCCCCCGCCCACCCGTTATCCCGGTGTGCCCGCCACCCCCGGCAAACAGGCGGCGCCCGGCCCGATACAGGCCAAGGCCGCGCCGACTGTGACGCGCCTGACCGCGCCACCACCACCGGCACCCAAGAAGCCCGCCGCACCAGCGCCGGCGCCGGTCCGTCTGACCGCACCGCCTCCGCCCCCACCGGGGGGCAAACATGTGGCCCAGGCCTACAAGGTGCTGCCGCCGGAAAAGCTGTGGCGAACGGCACCTTGGTTCAAACCCTGGTTTGCCAGCTATCCATATGCCGTGGTCGGCGATAGCAATTTGAGTGCGCAGGACCACCGCGACGGCGTGAACACCGAAGACGGGTATCTGGCCGACGGCAATACGGCCCGGGCCAATATTGTGCAGCGACCGGCCCTGCGCAGCAGCCTGCGCGTCTCCGACGATTACAATATGGCGATCGAGGATACCGACCTGCGCGGACGCCAGCCAAAAAGCTTCTTCGCCACGGACAAGGTGATCAACGCGTCCAACCGGGCGCTGCAAAATGTCCGGTCACCGATCCAACTGGTCAAGTCGGGCGGGGCGATCACTATTGTCGGCTGGTGGGGTGGCCGCTGGCGGCTTCACGAGGTCCGGCCGAGTTTTACCAATAATCACGGGGGGCAGAATATCGACCCGGACAATCTGCCACAGAACTGCAACGACATGGCCAGCACGGTTTCAAGGGTTTTCCTGGGGTTATCGCCGCAGGCGCAATCTGCCAACGTCCTGAAGGAGATAAGGGGCAAACGGCCTAATCAGGACATTACCGAGGATGACCTGCAAGCCTATGCCGGGTTGACGCAAAGCGATGGCATTCGGCGCCGGGGTGCCAACAAGTTCGCGGCCCCCAGGATCGGTGAAGCCTATATGATTGCTTCCATAACCAATGCCGAAGACCTGGCGACACAGGCATTGGCGGAAAACGATATGGACCGTGTTGATCAGATCGGCAACCGCACCCGCTGGCGTGACTATGGCAGCGGTCAGGACCGGGACATGCGCTGGCCCTATCACTTTGCTGGTGTCATCGCGGTCAGCGGCAATGACCGGATGACCCTGGAAAATTACGCCCGTGGTGACAACCGTCAGGCACAGCCCGATCCGCGCTGGTTCTTCCAGATGTATGGCAACAAGCCGGGCCAGAGTTTCCACGAGGCGACGCAAGGGCAAGACTATGTCAATCCCCTGACCGTGGTCATCCGCGGCTGATCTCGGGTCAGCCCTCGCGCCGGCGGTAATCCTGCAGGCGGGTCACGCGCAACGCCTGCACGCCATGGCGGTCGATCATTTCCTGCCAGGAGGCGAATTCCTCTGACGACAGGTCATAGCGCTTGCACGCATCCTCGACCGTCAACAACCCGGCGCGTACCCCGGCGACAACCTCTGCCTTGCGGCGCATCACCCAGCGGCGGGTGTCGGGCGGCGGCAGATCGTCCAGCGTCAAGGGACCGCTGCCATGCTGAATGCCGGCGGCATCCAGATCCGTCTCCGCCCGCAGGCGGCTGGTAGCGGCATTATTCAAGGGCTTCATGGCAAGGAACGCTCCGATACGATCTTCCCCGCCATCGTTAGCGGCACGCTCTTAACAAAGCGTGAAAGAAGGGCCGGATCACCCGAAAGTATGAGAGCGCATAAGGTCATTCATTGTTTGATCGACAGGACATTGTTCATGGTGATCGGCAGGGTGCCCAACATCAGGTAAGGTTCACCCGCTGTTAAATCGACACCGGTCACGCGACCAAAGCTCATGACCTGCGGACTCATGTCCTTGCCATCGACCCCCTTTATTTTGGCCACACCCTTGTAGGTACCATCCTCCAACTGCTTGCCGCTGCTGTCCTTGCCGTCCCAGTTGATGTCCTGGGTACCGGCGAACTTGGACAGTTCCAGGGTGCGCAGTACCTTGCCGGTCTTGGCGTCGGTGATCTCGAACACCGCACTGGAGGCGACGCTGTCGGTGGATACGGTCAGGTGAGCCTTGCCGTCCTGAAGGGAGATACCGTTGGACTGGATTTCCACCGTCTTGCCCATATAGCCCAGTGCCTGATTGGGCTGGCCGTTATTGATGGCGCTGATGACGCCATCCAGCTTGTCGTTGGTCTTGATCGACTGTTCGACCTGCGAGTACTGAACCAGCTGCTTGGTGAACTCGGCTGTGTCGGTCGGCTGCAACGGATCCTGGTTCTGAAGCTGCGATGTCAGCAGCGTCAGAAAGGTTTCGTAATTGTCCGACAGATCCCCCAGCGCGGATTTCTCCTTGGTGCCGGAGGTGCCGTTGGCCGCATTGGCGGCTGTATTCGCGATACCGGAGATGGACATCGTCTTGATCCTTCCCGTCAGGGATATGCTGCATCAGACCCGTACATCCACCCGCCCGAACTCCAAGATCTGGGCCTGGGCGATAATTGCCGGGTCTTCTTCCTCGACATCATCAGAAGCAAACCCCGTGCCATAGCCGGACTGGTCTCGCTGGTCCTGGCGCTGCTGGGCTTGGTCGCCGCTGTCCTGGAGTGAGAAGGACAGGCTGTCCTGGTCGGTCTGCAGACCGGCCTCCTGCAAGGCCTTCTCCAGGTTCTTACTGTCCTTTTGCAGCATCTCCAGGGTGGCAGGGTTCTCCACCATCACCTTGGCGCGCAGCTTTCCTTCCGATCCGATCTCCAACTGCACATCGATGCGGCCCATTTCATAGGGGTTGAGCTGGATGGAGACGCGGTCATTGCCGTCCTGGACGGCCCGTTGCACATGGAAAGCCATCTGCTGTCCAGGCGGGGTGTAGGCGTTGGGGCGGTGCGGGGCGTTGGTCTGGCGCAGGGACTGCGCGAAATCATTGCCCTGGACCTTGCCATTCTCGCCGGAATGCAGGCCGGCTGTGGCCGGGTCGATGCCATCGGCAGCGGGCGCCTCTGCAAAGCCGGAGCCACCCTCGCTGCTGCCATCGGTGCTACTACCGCTTTCATGGCCCTTGGCGCCGGCGGAAATGGCACGGGACAGAAGATTATCCTCCGTCTCGGCCCGCATGACTGTGGTGTCGACGCGGGTGGCCGGCTGGTTCTGCCCGGCAGATTGTGCCGATCCAGCGATATCCGCCTGCATCTCGGCCCGCGCTTCGTTACCCACATGCTTGGGCGCCAGCATCCGGTTGTTCGTCACCGCCTCATCTTCATCGCTCACCGCTTCCGTCACCTTCACATCCTCCCCCTCCACCGGGGCGGCATTGGCATCAGCGGCAGGTCGCGCGCTGGCGGGGGCCGGACGGGCTGCGGCGGTCGGTGCGGCGGTGCTGCTGGTCCGCAGCGTCACGGTATGCGGGGTGGGGCTGTTGGCCGTCGTGGCCATGGCCGGGTCAGCCTCGGCCACCGCCACCGTCTCCGCCGCCGGTTCTGCCGGCAGTGCCGATGCCGTCAGGATGGTGGTTTCGGCGGGTGCCGGCTCGGACTTGCGTACCGTCTGCGCCTTTGTGGAAGACGCCGCTGCCGGCGTCGGGCTGGTCGCCGGCGTGGGGGATGCCGCCGTAGCAGGTGCGGTTGGGGCCGTCATGTTGCCGCTGGCCGCTGTGACCGCCGGTTTATCGGTGCTCTCCTGCACCGATGCGGTCCATGCCGGGGCGGCGCTTGCCGGTGCTGTTACCGCCGGTGCCGGTGCCTTCGGCTCTGTTACGTTCACTGAAGCCTGACCAGCCGCACTGCCGGTCGTGGCGCTGGCGGCCTTGGCTGCTGCCATCTCCTTCACGGATGCCTTCTCATCGCCGGAGGCTGTGGCGGCCAGATCGGCGGGCAACGCGATGGCGCCTGGCTTTTCGTCAGCAGTGTCCGTGGCCGGCGTGATCTCTGTGCCGGTGGCTGCGACGGTGCCTGTCACCACGGGGGGCGCCGGTGCCGTACTGGGCGCGGGTGTCGATGGCGACGCGACCTTGATGCTGATCGCCTCCGGCTGCGGCGCGGCGATGGGAGCGGCCTTCTGTTCCACCGCCGGGCTGCTGGTCGGTGCCGCATCCACTGGCGCATCCACTGGCGCCGCCATGTTGGTGGCGGGCGGTGTGGCCGCGGTCATCATGGCGGTATCAAGCTTCGGGATGACGGGGGCCGCTGCGGGCTTTGCTGTTGTGGCAAGGCTAGCGTCTGCCGGTGCCGGCAAGGCCCTCAGCCCGGTGCCTGCCACGGTCAGATTGACCCCCAGCGCGCTGGGCGCCGTATCCGTGGTCAGAACGGGGATTACCGGCGCATTGCTGTTGGCACTGGCGATGGTCACCTGTGTGACCTGTACCACTAGGCTGGCATCGGTTCCGGTGCCGCCCTGCAAGGCCATCAGAATATCGACTTCGCCTTCCTCGGTCTCGGCATCCGCCGGCGTGGCGCCGTCGATCACCGACTCCCCTTCAGACAGGGGGCTGGCGGCGGTAAAGGCCTGCGACAGGTCGTTGAGGAAGGCCACCACTTCGGGGTTCATCTCCTGTCCCGAAAGGCTGCCATTGGCTAGCAGGCTGATGCCGGATTGTGCCCAGCGTGCTTCGATGCCCTTTGCACCGTTACCGGCATTGGCGGCGCCGGCCATGTTGGTCAGGTTGAAACCGCCACCCAGCAAGGCGCCCAGGCCCGATGGCGCGGCCGATGGCACGGTTGGTCCGCCCATGCCCAATGTGAGGGCGCCTGGCACCTCATCCGTCGTCAGCACCGGTATCGCCGTTCCGTCGCCCGTTCCGGCATCAGCACCGGTGAGGGAGAGGAAGTTGCCCAGGAGCTGGTTGAAACTTTCCAGCCCCTCCAAACCCTCCAGCCCTTCGCCGGACGGCGGTCCATTGCCGATGCCACCTCCCATCACGCCAAAGGACAAGGCGGATGGGGCGGTGGCCGTGCTGGCTCCAAGAAGGGCTGAGATGTCCATGGCGTGTATTCCTGCGCTATTCGGTTGGGACCATGCACCTATCGTGCCAATAGGGACGTGCCGGAATTGCTGGGTTTCGGGTTGGTCAGGCCCTGCCGGGGGGCAGAAGCTGCCGGTTCCTGGGCAAGGCTTGCCGGGCGTAGAGGCCCGAAACCCGGTGGACAAGGGGATGGCGTTACGGCGTACGGGTTGCGCGCCGTTGAGTTGGGATCATAAACCTAAAATGGGATCAGAAGGACTTGTTGTACGCCATTGAGGGTGCGGCCTTGCGGGCATAGGCCGCCGGCATGACCATCCCGCCCCGGCGGGTATAGGTTCCTTCGTCGGCCCGCGCCTTGTTGATGGCGGTGACCAGGGTATTGATGGTGGATTGCGTCACCTGGGTGGCGGCACGGACCAGCCGTGCATGTTCCAGGGTCGCCTCGATGAATTCGTCCGATGCCTGTTTCAGCCGGGCCTTGGCCTCGGCATCCATCAACTGCAACGTTTCGGTATCCGCCTTCACCGACCGCACGCAATCCTCATAGGTGCGGACCAGCAGGGGCTTCTTGTCGGCGATGGCGTTCAGGGCCGGCAGGTTGCGGTTGGCAATGGCGTCATTCTCCAACTGGAAAAGGTCCGTCAACCGCCGCATCGCATCGATCAGCGCATCCGCGCGGGTATTGGCTGTCATTTCGATCCTTTCCCTTGTTCTTGTTCCTGCATGCGGATCATGGCGGCCTTTACATCGTCGGCGATGCCGACGCCGCCGGCCTTGGCGATCTGCTTGCCATATTCTTCGACCATCATGCCGCGCCAGGTGTTCTCCGCCTCGCCGCCGCCGAAGGTGTCATCCGCTTCAACGCCCTGCCACATCTGGCCCAGCATCTGGGACAGGAAGACGGCTTCGAATTCCTGCGCCGCCTTGCCCACATCCTTGATGTTGGGGCCCTTGTTCTTCAGGCCACCGGCCTGGGACAGGGATTGCGGGTCAAAGCCGGGGGTGGAAAGCTTCATGCTGTCGGACATCACATCACCTCAATCTCGGCCTGAAGGGCACCAGCCGCCTTGATGGACTGGAGGATCGAGATCATATCACGCGGCCCCACGCCAAGCGCGTTCAGGTTTGCGACCAGTTCCTGAAGCGAGACGCCGGCCGGCATGACTGCCAGTTTCTTGTCGGCGCCATCATCGACCTGAATGTCGGTGCGCGGCACGACCGTCGTCTGTCCACCCTGGCTGAACGGCGCGGGCTGGGATACCTGCGGTGTCTCGGTGATCTTGATGGTCAGGTTGCCCTGGGCGATGGCGACGGTGGAGATGCGGACATTCTCACCCATCACGATGACGCCGGACGCCTCGTCAATGACGACACGCGCCACCTGATCGGGCCGGACGGTCAACTGCTCCACCTCACCCAGAAAGGCGACAAGGTCGGTCTTGCGCTGCATCGGCACATTGATGACGACACTGGTCGGGTCCAGCGCCTTGGCCGTCTGCGGGCCGGCGAACTGGTTGATGGCGTTGGCCACACGCACCGCCGTCGTGAAATCGGGGTTGCGCAGCGACAGGCGCAGATAGGGCAGGTCGGACAAGGAGAAATCGATCTCCCGTTCCACAATGGCACCACCGGCAATGCGCCCGCTGGTCGGTACGCCCCGCGTGATGGAGGCACCGGCACCCTGCGCAGAGAAGCCGGAAATGGCGACGGCGCCCTGGGCCACGGCATAAACCTCACCGTCGGCGCCCAGCAGCGGGGTGACCAGCAGGGTGCCGCCCTGCAGGTTCTTGGCATCGGCCATGGCCGCGACCGAAATATCGATGCGCGACCCCTGCGAGGTGAAGGGCGGCAGGGTGGCGGTCACCATAACGGCGGCCACATTCTTGGTACGGATCGTATCGCCACGGACATTGACGCCCAGGCGTTCCAGCATGCCGATCAGGCTCTGTTCGGTAAACGGCGAGTTGTTGATCGTATCGCCGGTGCCATTCAGGCCGACCACAAGGCCGTAGCCGATCAGCATATTGTCGCGCACACCCTCGACATCGGCGATATCCTTGATTCGGCTGTCCGCGTGCGCCATGTCGGGCGCCATCAGCGTGAGGGCCGTCAGGATGGCGGCCAGCCACTGGCCGATCCGGGTCTTGGTGGAGGAGGTGCGCGTCGCCATGGCGGTGCTTCCGATTCTGTCGCTTTGCCTTCGGTTCGGGGCTTTTCCGCCCCTTATCGTCGGATTGGTCGATGCCAGAACCGTGCCAGTCCAGGGATTGCGCGCCTTTCCGGGCCGCTGGTCAAGGCTTGCCGCCCCGTACAAAGGCTCAGGTCCTGCCTGCGGGCAAAAAATGCCCTAGGACGCGGGGCGCTGCGGGTGATACCTATAGTGAAAGACGTGCATCCGGCCTATATATCTGGTGTCGGAATGCCGTCCGGTCCGCTCAAAAGCGAAAGCAGCCAACCGCGCCATGAAGATCGAGGGTCCTTCCTCCGCCCGTCCCGGTCAGGTGAAGAAAGCCACGCGCAGCGGTGGTGGCGAATTCGCACGCCATATCCAGGGCGGGGACGAGGATGATGGCGTTTCGCGCTCATCTGGCTCGCAGGGCCTGTCCGGCATCAATCCGCTGTTCGCCCTGCAGGAGGTCGATGACGCCCTGTCCGGCAAGAAGCGCAAGGCGCAGGCGCGGGGCGAGGATATTCTGGACCGGCTGGATGAAATCCGTCTCGGCCTGCTAATGGGCACCATCCCGCTGGAAAAGCTCCATGAATTGACGCGGGTTCTTCAGAACCGCATCGGTGACCTGGACGATCCGGAGCTGCAGCAGGTTTTGGATGAGATCGACCTGCGGGCGCAGGTGGAGATCGCGAAGCTGACCCCGCAGGGCTGATCGCGCAGGCATACGCCTGAATGACTGATCGGGCTGCTTCCCCAGTAAATTGTTTGGTTTCAGCGCATTAGAAGTTTTGCGCCGATGCTGTTCGCCTGTTGCGGGCCGGGCCTTGTCTCCCTATACTCCGCGCCGTTTCCAGGCCCAGGATCGGACCAGTCAGATGTCGTCTAATACGTTGCCTCTGCTCCCCGCCGATTACCGCCCGTCGGAGGACGAGGAATATATGAACCCGCTGATGCGGGCCTTCTTCCGGCACAAACTGCTGCAATGGCGCGCGGAGCTGCTGCGTGAAAGCAGCGAAACGCTGAACAGTCTGCATGAGGATGGCGGGTTGCAGGAACCTGACATCGCCGACCGTGCGACGCTGGAGACGGATCGTGCGCTGGAACTGCGCACCCGCGACCGCGAGCGTAAGCTGATCTCCAAGATCGACAGCGCCCTGCAGCGCATCCATGACGGTGAGTACGGCTATTGCGAGGAGACAGGCGAGCCGATCGGAGTCCGCCGTCTGGAGGCCCGCCCCATCGCCACCATGAGCCTGGAAGCCCAGGAACGGCATGAGCGCATGGAGCGCACGCACCGCGACGATTGAGGTGGCGCGCGAGGGGCAGGAGAAAGCGTTTCGCGTGCTGCTGCCGGCGTCTGTCCGAACGGGTCGCAGCAGCGATTAACAGGCCCGATAGGGTGCAATCGGCTTTTTCCCTGGTTTGCAGACATGGCTCCAGAAGGAAGAAGAACGATGCGCTACCTGGGCTTTTTCCTGACGATCACCCTCGCACTTGCCTTGACGGCTATCGGCAAGCCGTCCATTGCACAGAATCTAGCGACTGACTTAGCCGGGCCGTCTCAGGTACCAAAGTTTCCGCCGCTGACCGACTTCGTTGGCACCTATGCCTATCAGGGCGGAACGATGGAGATCGCTGCCCCTGAAGAGTTGTACGCGGTGATCAGCGGCGGCAAGTATCCGTTGCGCCGAAAATCGGCTGATGTCTTCATCAACGGCGGCGGCGCAGACGTTATCTTTCATCGCGGTTCCGATGGTCAGGTTAACGCTGTGGAGGACAATACAGGCCTTTATCAGCGCTTATCGGCTACCATAACCCCCTTAACTGAAGCGGGATTCCGGCCCCGCCCGGTCGGGTCGCCTGCCTATCGCTACCGGATGCCAAGCGCCCTGAAAGACGGCATCCCGGTGGGCAATATCGCCAGATCTGACCTCGGCACCGACGCCGCCAGCCGCGTCGTCGCTGGTGTCCTCGACAAGACGTGGCCGGATGTGGATGGCATCCTGATCTTCCAGGGCGGTAAGCTCGTGCTGGAGGAATATTTTTACGGCTATGACCGCAACACGCCCCATCAATTGCGCTCTGCAACTAAATCGGTCGTGGGCGCTGTCGTAGGGTCGGCTGTCGCAAACGGGGCTATCACGCTGGATGAACCCGTTTTGCCCTGGCTTGGCTACGCGGACATTGCCAACGCCGATCCGCGTAAGGCCGCGATCACCTTACGCCATCTCCTCACCCTGCAATCTGGACTGGACTGCAACGACTACTCAGCGAACTCTCCTGGCGGCGAGAATAAACTCTACGACAAGCCCGACTGGATCCGTGTGATGGTTGACCTGAAAATGGTCGAGGCACCTGGCACGGTTGGTCACTATTGTACGGGCGCTACCTTTCTGGCCGGTCGCATAGTGGAAAAGGCGACAGGCTGGACGTTGCCCGACTACGCACAAGAACATCTGTTCGGGCCGTTGGGCATCCGCCGGTCCGATTGGACATGGGACCACTACCTAACCAATAGTGACAAATCGTTCGGCATGATGTCCATGCGCCCGCGCGATATGCTGAAGTTCGCAATGCTCTACGCGAATGAGGGACGATGGGGTAAAAAGCAGGTGCTGCCTGCCGCCTGGGTAAAGCAGTCGCTTTCTTCACTCAGCCGTGTCGAGAATACAGACTATGGCTTCCTCTGGTGGCGCATGTCGCTACGCGTGTCGACGCCGGACGGTACCCATCGTGTTTACATAAGCGCTGCCCAAGGCAATGGCGGCCAGAAGATTTATATTGTACCTGAGTTGGATCTAATCGCTGTCTTCACAGGTTCGCGCTACAACACGGGCGGGGCACCGCCGAACAAAATCATGGCAGAGGTGGTCCTGCCCGCCCTGTTGCAGGCGCGCGGCGTGAACGGGGATGTTGGTGCGCCAATCCGCTGAAGCGGTTCTATGGCCACGGCCATCCTCAAACGGTCAGGAACTTCCGCACGTCGGTTTCCACCAGCCCGGCCCTGTCCCCGGCCATTACCACTTCGCCCCGGTCCAGGACGGCGTAAAGGTCTGCCAGGTCGCGGGCAAATTCAAAGTATTGCTCCACCAGCACGATGGCCATGTCGCCCCGGTCGCGCAGCCATGAGATGGCGCGGCCGATATCCTTGATGATGCTCGGCTGAATGCCCTCTGTCGGTTCATCCAGCAGCAGGAGGCGCGGGCGCGTGACGAGTGCCCGGCCGATGGCCAATTGCTGCTGCTGACCGCCCGACAGATCACCGCCGCGCCGCGACAGCATGGATTTCAGCACGGGGAACAGCTCAAATATCTCATCGGGGATGAAACGCTGCCGCCGGGGCAGGGGGGCGAACCCGGTCTCCAGATTCTCCTTCACCGTCAGCAGGGGGAAAATCTCCCGCCCCTGCGGGACGTAGGCGATGCCGCGCCGGGCCCGGTCTTCGGTGGAGAGTTTGGAGATGTCCGCCCCTTCCCAGGTGATGGACCCGCCGCTGATAGGCCGATGGCCGATGATGGCGCGCAGCGTGGAGGATTTGCCCACGCCATTGCGGCCCATCAGGCATGTGACCTTGCCCGGCTGGGCCATGACGCTGACGCCGCGCAGGGCTTGCGCCGCACCATAATGCAGGTTGATGTCATTGACGTTCAGCATGTCTCACCGCCCCAGATAGACTTCGATCACGCGCGGATCGGCGCTGACATGGTCCAGCGAACCGTCGGACAGGACGGAGCCTTCATGCAGGACCGTGACCTTCACATCCAGATCGCGGACAAAGGTCATGTCATGTTCGACGACGACGACGGAGCGAGCCTGCGCAATCTCCCGCAGCAGACGCGCCGTCTCCGCCGTTTCGGCATCGGTCATGCCGGCCACCGGTTCATCGACCAGCAACAGTTTCGGTTCCTGGGCCAGCAGCATGCCGATCTCCAGCCATTGCTTCTGACCGTGGCTAAGTGATCCGGCCAGCACATCCCGCCGCCCGGACAGGCGGATGGTGTCCAGGATGGAAAGGATACGGTCATCATCGGCCCCGTCGCGGTGGAACAGGCTGGCGAACGGTCCGCGTTTTCCGGCCAGGGCCAGGTCGAGATTGTTCCAGACGGTGTGGCTTTCGAAGACGGTCGGCTTCTGGAACTTACGCCCGATGCCCAAGGTGGCGATCCCGGCCTCGTCCATCTGGGTCAGGTCGGTATCGCCATCGAACAGGATGGTGCCCTTGTCGGGCCGCGTCTTGCCGGTGATCACGTCCATCATCGTGGTCTTGCCCGCCCCATTAGGGCCGATGATGGCGCGCATTTCACCGGGCATGATGATCAGTGACAGGTTGTTCAGTGCGCGGAACCCGTCAAAGCTGACAGAGACGCCATCCAGATAAAGCTGGGTATGCTGCGGATCGGGTCTGGTGGACATCATTGCCCCTCCGTCACGGGCTGGGTGGTGATGGATGCCGCCTGTTTTTCCCGCCGCCGGGTCCAATAGCCGGTCCAGAGGCCGACAATGCCGCGCGGCAGGAACAGGGTGACGGCGATGAACAGGCCGCCCAGCGCGAACAGCCAGATTTCCGGCAGGGCATTGGTCAGCAGGGTCTTGCCGAAATTGACCAGCACCGCGCCGATTACCGACCCGATCAGGGTGCCGCGCCCGCCGACGGCCACCCAGATCACCGCCTCGATCGAGTTGGCGGGGCTGAATTCGCCGGGATTGATGATGCCGACCTGCGGTACATACAGCGCGCCAGCCACGCCGGCCATGCAGGCCGAGGTGACAAAGACCAGCAGCTTATACTGTTCCACCCGGTAGCCCAGGAACCGGGTGCGGCTTTCGGCATCACGGATGGCGACCAGCACGCGGCCCAGTTTTGACCGCACGATCCAGCGGCAGAGGATGAACCCCAGCGCCAGTGCGATGGCCGAGGCCGCGAACAGCGCGCTGCGCGTTCCATCGGCCTGGATGGAGGCGCCCAGAATATCCTTGAAATCGGTCAGGCCGTTATTGCCGCCGAACCCCATGTCATTGCGGAAGAAGGCCAGTAGCAGGGCGAAGGTCATGGCCTGGGTGATGATCGACAGGTAGACGCCCGTCACCCGGCTGCGGAAGGCCAGCCAGCCCAGCAGGCCCGCCAGCAAACCTGGCACCAACAGCACCATCAGGGCGGCAAACCAGAACTGGTCAAAGCCCAGCCAGTACCAGGGCAGTTCCGGCCAGTTCAGGAACACCATGAAATCGGGCAGGGTCGGGTGACCATACATGCCGCGCGGCCCGATCTGCCGCATCAGATACATGCCCATGGCGTAGCCGCCCAGCGCAAAGAACGCACCATGGCCCAAAGACAGGATGCCGCAATAGCCCCAGACCAGATCGACCGACAGGGCCAGCAGCGCATAGCAAAGATATTTGCCCATCAGCGCCACCAGATGCGGCGGCACATGGAACGGGCTGTCGGCTGGGACCAACAGGTTGAGGACGGGGATCAGGATGGCCAGACCCAGCGCCACCGCCCCGAAGGCCAGCCCTGCGCGGTCCAGCCGCGGCAACAGAATTCCGCCTTGCATGGGCGTCCCCTCAATGTTCGATGGCGCGGCCCTTCAGGGCGAAAAGGCCCCGCGGACGCGCCTGGATGAACAGGATGATGCCGACCAGCACCAGGATCTTGCCCAGCACGGCACCAGCCAGCGGTTCCAACAGCTTGTTGACGATGCCCAGCGACAGGGCACCGACCAGCGTGCCCCACAGGTTGCCGACGCCGCCGAAGATCACGATCATGAAACTGTCGATGATGTAGCCCTGGCCCAGATTGGGGCTGACATTGTCGATCTGCGACAGGGCCACGCCCGCCAGCCCGGCAATGCCGGAACCCAGGCCGAAGGTCAGGGCGTCAACGCGTGCCGTACGGATACCCATGGCCCGCGCCATGGACCGGTTCTGGGTCACGGCCCGCATCTGTAGGCCCAGTGGTGTCCGGCGCAGCAGCAGCATCAGGGCGGCAAAGACAATCAGGCCGAACAGGAAAATCCACATGCGGCCATAGGTGATGGTGACTTCCCCAACCTGGAACGCACCAGCCATCCAGTCGGGGTTCCCCACCTCCATATTCGTCGGCCCGAACAGCGACCGCACCGCTTGCTGCAAAACCAGCGACAGGCCCCAGGTGGCCAGCAGGGTTTCCAGCGGGCGGCCATAAAGGAAGCGGATGATGCCGCGCTCGATCAGTATGCCGACCCCACCCGCGACGACGAAAGCCAGCGGCAAGGCGATCAGCAGCGACCAGTCGAACAGGCCCGGCGCATGGGTGCGGATCACTTCCTGCACGACATAGGTCGTGTAGGCCCCCAGCATCACCATTTCCCCATGCGCCATGTTGATGACGCCCATCACCCCGAAGGTGACGGCAAGGCCAATGGCCGCCAGCAGCAGGACGGAGCCCAGCGACATGCCGTAGATGATGTTCTGCGCCGCCGCCGCCCAGGCCAGCTTGTTGTCGATCAGGCGCACGGCTTCCGTGGCGGCCTTGGCGACTGCTGGTTCGGTGCTGCCGGTCAGTGGGTTCAGCAGGGCAAGGGCGGCCTGACCGCCCTTGTCCGCGATGGTGGCGATGGAGGACAGCTTCTCCTCGGTGCCCAGGTTTGCATCGGCCAGCAGGATGGCAGCGCGGGCCTGTTGCAGGCTGCGCTTGACCTTTGCGTCCTGTTCCTCGGCCAATGCCGCCTCCAGCAGGGGCAAAGCGGCGGCATCGCGGTTGACGAAAACGGCTTCAGCCGCCGTGCGGCGGACGGCGGCATCGGGGCTGCGCAGGGTGAGCGCACCCAGGCTGGCACCAATGGCGCGACGCAGGCGGTTATTGACGCGGATCAGTTCCAGATCCCCCGCCGGCACGCTGCCCAGCGCGTCGCCCGACAGCGGATCGGTCAGGCTGATATTGTCGCCATTCTCCCGCCCGATCACCACCTTGTCATCGGTCAGCCGGCGGTAAAGCTGCCCGCCCTCCAGCGCCTTCAGGGCTGGCACGATGGCGGGGTCGCCCGTCTCGGTCAGGGCGGTCAGCGCCTGTTCCTTGGCCGCGTAATCATCGGTGGCCAGCGCATCGATCAGGGGACCCGTCGCCTGCGCCCAGGCCAGCGGCGTGACCAGCAGGGACAGCAGCAGAAGCAGCATTCGCATGGGGTGGCCTTTCGGGGGAGCGTCGGTGAGGGATCAACAGCAAGGCGGGGACGGCGGTAATTTCCGTCCCCGCCTTGCCCATCGCTTACTTCGCGCCGCACTTGCCCGTGGCGGTGTTGAAGTTGCCGCAGGACAGCGGCTTGCGCCAATCGGCGATCAGGTCCTTGCTGTCGGGCAGGTAATCGGACCATTCGTCACCGGCGACGAGGCCCGGCGTCTTCCACACGGTTTCAAACTGCCCATCGGCCTGGACCTCGCCAATCAGGACAGGCTTGGTGATGTGGTGGTTGGGCAGCATGGCGGAATAGCCGCCCGACAGGTTGGGCACGGCCACGCCGATCATGGCGTCGATCACCTTGTCGGGATCGGTGGTGCCGGCCGTCTCCACCGCCTGCACCCACATGTTGAAGCCGATGAAATGCGCTTCCATCGGGTCGTTGGTGACGCGCTTGGAGTTCTTGGTGAAGGTCTGCCACTTCTTGATGAAGTCGGCATTCACCGGGGTCTTCACGCTCTGGAAATAGTTCCAGGCGGCCAGATGGCCTTGCAGCGGCTTGGTGTCGATGCCGGCCAGTTCCTCCTCACCCACCGAAAACGCGATGACGGGGATGTCGGTGGCCTTGATGCCCTGGTTGGCCAGTTCCTTATAGAAGGGGACGTTGGCGTCGCCATTGATGGTGGACACCACGGCGGTCTTCTTGCCCGCACTGCCGAACTTCTTGATATCCTTCACAATCGACTGCCAGTCGGCATGGCCGAAGGGCGTGTAGTTGATCATGATGTCTTCCGCCTTCACGCCCTTGGCCTTCAGATAGGCTTCGAGGATCTTGTTGGTCGTGCGCGGATAGACATAGTCGGTGCCGGCCAGGACCCAGCGCTGCACCCCTTCACCGATCAGGTAATCAACGGCAGGAACGGCCTGCTGATTGGGGGCGGCACCGGTATAGAAGACGTTGCGGCTGCTCTCCTCCCCCTCATACTGCACGGGGTAGAACAGAATACCGTTCAGTTCTTCGAACACTGGCAGCACGGATTTGCGTGACACCGAGGTCCAGCAGCCAAATGTGGCCGAAACCTTCTGCACTGCCAGCAGTTCCCGCGCCTTTTCGGCAAACAGCGGCCAGTTGCTGGCGGGGTCCACCACCACCGGTTCCAGCTTGCGGCCCAGCACGCCGCCCTTTTTATTCTGCTCCTCAATCAGCATCAGCATGACGTCCTTCAGGGTCGTCTCGCTGATCGCCATGGTGCCCGACAGCGAATGCAGGATGCCGACCTTGATCGGCGGCTTGTCAGCGGCCAGCGCCACCCCGGCGGTGCCCAGCATCAGGGCGGCACCGGTGATGGAAAGGACGGCGGAACGCAGGAATTGACGACGCGACATGGGGTTATCTCCCGTCAGCAGAAATGATTTTGGGGGAAAGGTGCGCGTGACCGACACCGTCAGAACTGCAATTGCAGGCCGAGGGTGAAACGGTCGCTGTCGGCGCCGGGGCCGGTGTCGATGGTGGAATATTCGGCGCTGATCCGGGCGGAATGGCCGCTGATCACGTAGTTCACGCCGAAATCATATTGTTTGATATCAAAGCGCGAGGCGTCGGGATCGAAGGTCTGATAGCGCACGAAGGGCTGGAACTTGCCGATGCCGACCTTGGCTGGCAACAGATAGGCGCCGCCGATCAGCCAGGCCTCCCCCGCCACGATCCCGCCGACATTGGCCGTGCCGGACGCCCCGCCGAAACCGGGGGCCACGTCGGTCACACCGTCTGTGTCATAGGAATACCAGGCCCCTTCCAGGGTGATGGCCCCGGCATCGCCCAGATTTTTTTCAAACAGGGCGTCGATGCTCACAGCTCCATAATCGCCGGGCCGGGCAGCGGTGCCGACGCCATCTTCCTGATACGCACCGGCAATGGCCAGCGTCAGGACGTCGGCGGAACCGTAATAGGTGCTGCTGGTGTAATAGGCGGGGTTATCCTCCACATCGAGGAAGTTATAGGCCAGTCGCCCCGTGAACAGCATGTTGTCGCCCTGGTTGCTGGCGCCCCGGATGCGGTTATGGCCCTTGAAGGCACCGGCGGCATAGGTCAGGCGCTTGTCCAGCAGCTTGCCCCAGACGGTGGCACCATCATCGCGGCCCGCGAACTTGGCGGGGTATTGCGACACGACACCGGGATAGGACCAGGCGTTGATGTAGTAGGGGCCGTCCAGATTGGCGCGGTCGCTGGGCGGCAGCATGCGGCCTACCCAGATATTAAATTCATCGGAGAATTCAAAGCGGGCGTAACCGTCCAGCAGCTTCAGATTGCCGTCGCCATCGCGTTCGGTATTGAAGGTTGCCTTGATCGTATCCGAAAGGGAGCCTGAGACGAAGACGCGCACGCTATCCAGATTAAACTCGTTGGAGCGGTCATTGCCGCTGGGGGCGGCGTCCTCGGCGCTGGTATAGGAACTGCGCATGCCAAGACCGATGGACAGCGACTTGCCATCCCCGAAGGTTTGCGTAAAGCCGGCCGAAGCCGGGGAAGCGGACAGGCCAGCCAGCATAAGCGCCAAGGCCGATACCGCCATGCGCGCAGCCGTCGGCCGCGACGCAAACTTGCGTCCCATCATGAAGCACCCCCTGTTATGCGGAAAAATCCGTGGCCGGGCTGTTGCGGCCCCTGGCCCTTGTTTGTGAAAGGAAGGTTAATGTCTCGCAGGTGCGAAAACGAATACGTCAGACGACGTATGTCTGCGTATCCTGGACCCGGTTAGGGTGCTGGGCATGGGGTGGAACAGGTTCTGGGGGGGGGCTGGGGCTTTGATGGAAATCTGCGCATGCTGAAATCGCTGCCCATTGTGCGTGTGCGGCGCCAGTATAACCGTTGGGTGTCCGACCAGACGGTGGAGGATTATGCCCTGCGCTTCACGGCTGACCGGGCGCGGCGCTGGTCGCCATTTCGCGTTGGTAACACCGCCATGGGTGCCATTTCCTTTCTGGCGTGCGAGGCGATTGGGGCATCTATCACCCTGGCCTATGGTTTCACGAACGCCATGGCGGCCATCGTCCTGGTGGCGCTGCTGGTCCTGGCGACCGGGCTGCCCATCGCGTACTACGCGGCGAAGTTCGGGGTGGATATGGATCTGCTGACCCGTGGTGGCGGGTTCGGCTATATCGGGTCCACCTTCACCTCCCTGATCTATGCGGGCTTTACCTTCATCCTGCTGGCCCTGGAAGCGGCCATCATGTCGGAGGCGCTGACCCTTTGCCTGGGCATCCCCTTATGGCTGTCGCACATGATCAGCGCGCTGATTGTCCTGCCCATCGCCATCCATGGCATCCGTAAGATCAGCTGGATGCAGGTCTGGACGCAGCCCATCTGGCTGATCCTGCAATTATCGCCCCTGGTCTTTGTCATCCTGGCCGAACCGGGGGAACTGTCGGGCTGGACCAGTCTGGCTGGCTTGCATGCACCGGAGGGTGGGTTCTCGCTGCTGGCCTTCGGGCTGGCGACCTCCGTCCTTCTCTCCCTGCTGCCGCAGATCGGGGAGCAGGTGGATTATCTGCGCTTCCTGCCCGATCGCAAACGGGCGGGCAAGGTCGGTTGGTGGAGCGCCATGCTGATCGCCGGGCCGGGCTGGATCTTCATCGGCGGGGCCAAGCTGGTGGCGGGGTCCCTGCTGGGCTACGTCGCCATGCAGGCAGGCATGAGTGCGCTGGACGCCGCCACGCCAACGGCCATGTATCGCATGGTGTTTGAACGGATCGTGTCGTCACCCGGCCTCGCCCTGGCCCTGACGGTGATTTTTATCGTGGTCTGTCAGGCCAAGATCAATGTCACCAACGCCTATGCCGGCTCCATCGCTTGGTCCAACTTCTTCTCCCGCCTGACCCATTCGCATCCGGGCCGGGTGGTCTGGCTGGTGTTCAACGTCATGCTGGCACTGATGTTGATGGAGATGGGCATTTTCGGGGTGATCGAGAGCATCCTGGGCATCTATGCCAATCTGGCGGTCGCCTGGGTGGGCGCGCTGACGGCGGACCTTCTGGTCAATAAGCGGATGGGGTGGAGCCCGCCCAGCATCGAATTCCGTCGCGCGCATCTCTATGACATCAACCCGGTCGGCGTCGGCGCCATGGGGATTTCGCTGCTGCTGTCGCTGTCGGCGTTTTTCGGGCTGCTGGGGGAACTGGCGCGGGCGTTCGCACCCTTGCTAGGGCTGGTGTCGGCTTTTGTGGCGGCCCCGGCCATCGCCTGGGCCACCAAAGGCCGGTATTATATCGCGCGACAGCCGGATGTTCTGGCCACCGAAGGCGGCCTGATCCGCTGTTCGGTGTGCGAGAACATGTTCGAGCCACCGGACATGTCGCACTGCCCCGCATATGGCGCGCCCATCTGTTCGCTGTGCTGCTCGCTGGAAACGCGCTGCCATGACCGGTGCAAGGTGCGGGCGACACTGGGCGAACAGCTTTCGGACATGGTGGGCAGCCAACTGCCGGCGGCGCTACGCCGCTGGCTGGGCAGCCGCATCGGGCGCTTTGCCGCCATCATGGCGCTGCTGACGGCGGGCATGGCCATGCTGCTGGCCCTGATCGGCACGCAGTACGGCGCGATACCGGGCGTGTCGAAGGAGACCGTGCGCACCACCTTGCAGATCGTCTTTGCCGCCGCCTTGATCATCATGGGGTTGGCCGCCTGGGCCATCGTCCTGGCCCATGAAAGCCGGCGTCTGGCGGAGGAGGAGAGCGAGCGGCGCATGACCCTGCTGCTGGACGAGATCGAGGCGCATGAACAGACCGACGCGGCCCTGCAAAAAGCCAAGGAAGCGGCGGAATCCGCCAATATCGCAAAGACCCGCTTCATCGCCGGCTTGAGCCATGAGGTGCGCACGCCGTTGAATTCCATCAATGGCTATGCCCAGTTGCTGGAGCGTGGCGGCTTGCGGCAGCCCGAAGATGCGGTGCGGGTGATAAGGCGCAGTGCGGAGCACATTACAAGGCTGGTCGACGGCCTGATGGACATCTCCAAGATTGAGACAGGAACGGTACAGATCAGCCGCGATGTGGTGGACCTGCCCGCCTTTCTGGCACAGCTGGCCGACATGTTCGGGCCGCAGGCGGCGGCCAAGGACGTGGCGTTTGAATATTGGCCCGACCTGACCCTGCCGCGCTTTGTCCTGACGGATGAAAAGCGCCTGGGCCAGATCTTGATGAACCTCCTGTCCAATGCCGTGAAATATACGGAGCGTGGGCATGTGCGGTTCAGCGTGCGGCGGCGCGGGGAAACGGCGGAGTTCGAGGTGATGGATACCGGCATCGGTGTCGCACCGGAGGACCGGGAACGCATTTTCCAGCCGTTCGACCGCGGCAACCTGCCCAGCCGCATGGACGCCATTCCCGGCACGGGCCTGGGCCTGACCATCACGCGGCTTCTGACCCATGTGCTGGGGGGCGAGCTGACCATGGACAGCCAGCCGGGACAGGGCAGCAGCTTCAAGGTGCGCATGCTGCTGTCGGAGGTGCGGGCGCCGGTGCAGGCGCGGCCCAGCCATCGGGTTCTGGGCTATCACGGTGACCGGCGCACCATCCTGCTGTGCGATGATGATGCGCAGCATCTGTCCATGATGCGGCAATTGCTGGAACCGCTGGGCTTTGACCTGATCTTTGCCAGCAATGGTGCGGAATGCCTGGATCTGGCGCCGCGTCACAGGCCGGATTTGTTGATCCTGGATATCTCCATGCCCGGCCTGAATGGCTGGCAGGTGGCGCAGGCCCTGCGCGATGGGGGCATGGAGGAACTGCTGATCCTGCTTCTGTCGGCGGAGGCGCATGACCTGGCCGAACGCGGGCGCGGGGCCGATCAGCCGCATGATGATTTCCTGGTGAAGCCGGTGGACATCGCCCAGTTGCTGGAACGGCTGGAGGTGCTGCTGGACCTGGAATGGCGGCGGGAGGAGCCGGTGGCCGAACAGGTGCAGGCAGCGCCGGCCCTGTCGGCGGCGGAAATCGCCGGCTTGCTGAACCTGACCAAGATCGGCCATGCGCGGGGGATCGAGCTGCTGCTGCGCGAACTGCGGGCGGGATATCCGGGGCATGAGGGCTGGTTTGACCGGCTGTCGCTGCTGGCCCAGGGGTTTGAGTATGAGCGGCTGGCAGAGGTGCTGGGCACCGCCGGGATGATGGGGGCGGAGCATGCGTGACGGGGCGCCGGCGGGGGATATGGTGCTTGTTGTCGATGATAATCGCGACGAGTTGAACATGCTGGTCGAGGCGCTGGAACGCGGCGGGTTCACGGCCCTGGCCGCCACGCGGGGGGAAGCGGCGCTGACCCTTCTGGAACGGGTGATGCCGTCGCTGGTGGTGATGGATGCCGTCATGCCCGGCATGGATGGTTTCACTACCTGTCAGCAGATCAAGCGCGATGCGCGCACCGCCCATCTGCCCGTCATCTTCATGACAGGACTGACCGAAACCGCCCATGTGCTGCGCGGGCTGGAGGTGGGTGGCACCGATTATGTGACCAAGCCCGTCAATCTGGTCGAACTGCTGGCCCGCATCCGGGTGCATATTGCCACGGCGCGGGCCGCCCATGGGGCGCGGCTGGCGCTGGATGCGTCGGGCCGGCATCTGTTTGCCGTAAGTCCACTAGGACATATCCTGTGGTCCACACCGCAGGCGGCCAGCCTGCTGTCGGCGGCGTTCGGCGAAGGGGCCGTGCCGCCCGAACCGGTGCAGGCTCTGCTGCTGCGCGCCGTGTCCGGCGGGTCGGATACGGAGACGGTGGAACCCCTGGCGCCCGCCGCTGGGGTGGGGCCGGCCCGCTACCTGCTGCCCACGGCGCCGGGCGAACATCTGTTCCAGCTGACCGCTGCCGGTCCGTCGGGCGAGGATATCCTTCGCGCGCAGATCGACCTGACCCTGCGCGAGGTGGAGGTGCTGCGCTGGCTGATCCATGGCAAGACCAACCGGGAAATCAGCGAAATCCTGGGCATCAGCCCCCGCACCGTGAACAAACATCTGGAACGCATCTTCTCCAAGATGGGCGTTGAAAACCGCGCTTCGGCCACCTCACTGGCCATGCGGATCATGGCGGGCAAGGGGTAGCGCCCCCCCAATACGTCATCCTGCGTATATGGCGGTGCAGCATGGGTCCGCATACTGGCCTGACCGGGGCAAGCGGTACAGGAACCAGATCGGACCATGAGCGCGATGATTGTCACCCAATTCTGGACCCTGCAGGACTGGACCAGGGCCTACCGGGCCGGGCAACGGCCACAGGATTTGCTGCCTACACTGCTGGCGGCGCTTTCCACCGATGATCCGGCCTGGATCAGCCTGGTCAGGCCGGATGCACTGATGGCGCGGATCGCGGCTTTGGACCCGTCGGCCCCGCTTTACGGTATTCCCTTTGCCGTGAAGGACAATATCGACGCCGCCGGCCTGCCCACCACCTGCGCCTGCCCGGATTTTGCCTATGAGCCGGATGTCAGTGCCGCCGCCGTGGCGCGGCTGGAGGCGGCAGGGGCCGTTGTCATCGGCAAGACCAACCTGGATCAGTTCGCCACGGGTCTGGTGGGCACCCGATCCCCCTATGGCGCCGTGCCCAATGCCTTTAGTGCCGATCATGTTTCCGGCGGGTCTAGTTCTGGATCGGCATCGGTGGTGGCGCGCGGTCTGGTGCCGTTCGCGCTGGGCACCGATACGGCGGGGTCGGGCCGGGTGCCGGCGGGGCATAATAATCTGGTAGGGTTCAAGCCCACGCGGGGGCTGGTTTCCACGCGCGGTCTGGTGCCAGCCTGCCGCACGCTGGACTGTATCACCATCATGGCCCTGTCGGTCGATGATGCGGCCAGCGTGATGGAGCGGATGCAGGGCTATGACGCTGCCGACGCCTATTCCCGCAAGGCCGGGCCCCCGCCCACCGCTTGGCCGGCGCGGCCCGTGCTGGGTATTCCCAAGGCCCCCAACTGGTTCGGGGATGGCGCGGCAGAGGCGGCCTATCAGGTGTCGCTGTCGCGCCTGACCTCCCTGGGCGTTGACCTGCGCGCCATTGATTTTCAGCCGCTATGGGATGTGGCGGCACTGCTTTATGACGGGCCATGGGTCGCCGAACGCTATGCCGCCATCGAAGGCGTGATGCGCGACAGGCCCGATATGGTGCACCCTGTCGTCCGTTCGATCATCGACAAGGCCCGGGCCTTCACCGCCGCCGACGGGTTCAAGGCCGAGTATCGGCGCATGGAACTGGCGCGAAGGGTCGAAGGCTTGATGGCGGGTCTGGATGGTCTGTTGGTGCCCACCGCCCCGACCCTGCCCACCATTGCCGAGGTGATGTTGGACCCGGTGGGGGTGAACAGCCGCATGGGGCTCTACACCAATTTCGTGAACCTGATGGACTGGTCGGCCATCGCCCTGCCGGGGGGCATGCGCAGCGATGGTCTGCCCGCCGGCATCACCCTGATCGCGCCCGCCTGGAACGAAGCACGGCTGATCGAATTTGGCCGGTTGTGGCAGGCAGCCAGCCCGTGGAAGCGCGGGGCCAGCAGCCTGTCGCTGCCGCAGCCGGAAAAGATGGTGGATGGACGGCACGGGCATATCACGCTGGCGGTCGTCGGCGCGCACCTGTCGGGCATGCCGCTTAACGGGCAGCTGACGGAACGCGGTGCCGTGCTGCTGGAAAGCACGCTGACCTCTGCTGCCTATCGCCTTTACGCCCTGCCGGGCACCACGCCGCCCAAGCCGGGGCTGGTGCGCACCGGCGAGGGGATGCCCATCGCGGTGGAACTGTGGGACATGCCTGTAGCTCATTACGGGTCCTTCGTGGCGTTGATCCCGCCGCCGCTGGGTATCGGCACCCTGGAACTGGTCGATGGCCGGCATGTGCAGGGTTTCCTGTGCGAGGCCTGGGCCACAAGCGACGCAGCCGACATTACCAACCTGGGCGGCTGGCGCGCCTATATGCGCCTGCGTGCGCAGAATGCCGCTTGATCACGACGGCGGCGACCGCTGCTGGCCGGCGACTGCCGGCCCGCCGCCCATGCGGCGTGAGCCAAGCCGCCGGATGGCGGCGCCCGGCGACTGAGGGACTACTGGGAGAACAAAGCATGTTTAAGACCGTCCTGATCGCCAATCGTGGTGAAATTGCCGTTCGTATCGCCGCCACCTTGAAGCGGATGGGTATTCGCTCGGTCGCGGTCTATTCCGACGCCGATGCCGACAGTCTGCATGTGGCCGTTGCCGATATCGCCATCCCGCTGGGCGGGCAGACGCCGGCGGAGAGCTATCTGCGCGGTGACCGGATCATTGAAATCGCCAGGGAGACGGGGGCGGAGGCCATCATCCCCGGCTATGGCTTCCTGTCGGAGAATACCGAGTTCGCCGAACAATGCGCCGCCGCCGGCATCGCCTTCGTGGGCCCCACCCCGGACCAGATCCGCCGGTTCGGCCTTAAACACACCTCCCGCGAGATTGCCAAGGCGGCGGGCGTTCCCCTGACGCCCGGCACTGACCTGTTGAAGGATGTGGAGGAGGCGAAGGCGGCGGCGGCAGAAATCGGCTATCCCGTCATGCTGAAAAGTACTGCGGGTGGCGGCGGCATCGGGTTGCAGCGCTGCGCCGATGAGGGGGAACTGGTCGCGGCGTTCGACAGTGTGAAGCGTCTGGGCCAGTCCTTTTTCAAGGATGGCGGCGTCTTCATCGAACGGTTCGTGTCGGACGCCCGGCATGTCGAGGTTCAGATCTTCGGCGATGGTCGGGGCAATGTGGTGGCCCTGGGCGAACGGGATTGTTCGGTGCAGCGCCGTAATCAAAAAGTGATCGAGGAAACGCCCGCCCCAGGATTGCCGCCCGATACCCGCCGCCGCCTTCTGGACGCCGCTGTGCGTCTGGGGCAGGCGGTGGGCTATGTCTCGGCGGGAACGGTAGAGTTCATCTATGACGGGGCGCGCGACGCCTTCTACTTCCTTGAGGTGAATACGCGGTTGCAGGTTGAGCATCCGGTGACGGAGACGGTGACCGGTCTGGACCTTGTGGAATGGATGATCAGCATCGCCGCCGGCGACCCGCCCGATTTCGCCCGCGTGCCGGAACCGCAGGGCGCATCGATCGAAGTGCGGCTTTATGCGGAGAATCCGGTGCGCAATTTCGCGCCCTCGCCCGGCACCCTGACGGAGGTGTTCTTCCCCGATGGCGTGCGCGTCGATGGATGGGTGCGTACCGGCACGGAGGTGTCTGCCAACTATGACCCGATGATCGCCAAGCTGATCGTGCATGGAACGGACCGGGAGGCAGCGCGGTTGAAGATGCTGGCGGCGCTGGACGCCACACGCCTGCATGGCATCGCCACCAATCTGGATTATCTGCGCGGCATCCTGTCGGGCGATACCTTCATCCAGGGACGCATGTCCACCCGCTTCCTGGACAGCTATCACCATGTCTCCCCCGTGGTGGAGGTGGTGGAGGCCGGCACCTACACGACCGTGCAGGATTATCCGGGCCGGCATGGATATTGGGATATCGGCGTGCCGCCGTCGGGGCCGATGGATGATTACGCCTTCCGCTTCGCCAACCGCATTGTCGGCAATGACGCGGCGGCGGCGGGTCTGGAATGCACCCTGCAGGGCCCGACCCTGCGTTTTCATGGCGATGCCACCATCGCCCTGACCGGGGCCGTCATGACGGCTACGCTGAACGGGGGGGAGGTCCTGCCCTTCTGGATGCCGATCCATGTCAAGGCGGGGCAGGTGCTGCGCCTGGGCCGGGCGGAAAGCGGGTGCCGGACCTATATCGCCATCCGCAATGGGCTGGATGTGCCCGACTATCTGGGCAGCAAATCGACCTTCGTCCTGGGGCAGTTTGGCGGCCATGCGGGCCGTACCCTGCGCGTCGGCGATGTGCTGCCGGTCAGCCGCCCGGGATCGCCCGCCTGCACCACTCCGGCGCCGGTGCTGGAACCTAACCCGGTTCCAACCAGCCTGATCCCCGCCTATGGCAAACATTGGGATATCGCGGTGCTGTATGGCCCTCATGGCGCGCCGGACTTCTTCAAGTCCGGGGCCATGGAAACCTTCTTCAGCAGCGATTATCGCGTGCATCACAATTCCAACCGGTTGGGCGTGCGGCTGGTGGGGCCAAAGCCGGAATGGACGCGCAGCGATGGCGGGGAGGCGGGGCTGCACCCGTCCAACATCCATGATTGCGTCTACGCTATCGGTAGCATCAATTTTACCGGCGACACGCCCGTCATTCTGACCTGCGACGGGCCCAGCCTGGGCGGCTTCGTCTGCCCCGCCACCATCATCAAGGCCGACCTGTGGAAGGTGGGGCAGGTGAAACCGGGCGACACCATCCGCTTCCGCCCCGTCAGCTTCGCCGACGCCCTGGCCCTGGAACAGGCGCAGGATGCTGCGATTGCCGGGTTGGACGATGCGGTGCTGCCGGTGCCGGCGGTAATTGCACCCGATAGCTGCATCCTGACCCGCCTACCGGCCAGCGGCGACCGGCCCATGGTCACCTATCGTCAGGCCGGCGATAAATACATCATGCTGGAATATGGGGAGAATGTGCTGGACCTGCGGCTGCGGCTGCGCATCCATCTGTTGATGGAGGCACTGACGGCGGCCAAGGTGCCAGGGGTGGCCGAACTGTCGCCCGGCGTGCGGTCGGTGCAAATCCATTATGACAGCCGGGTCGTCCATCAGGATGCGCTGGTCGCGACCTTGCTAAAGCTGGAGGAAGGGCTGGGATCGGTGGCGGGGCTGAAAGTGCCCAGCCGCATCGTGCATCTGCCCATGGCGTTTGAGGACAGCGCCACCTTGGGTGCCGTCACCCGCTATCAGGAAACGGTGAAGGCGGACGCCCCCTGGCTCCCCAACAATGTCGATTTCATTCAGCGCATCAACGGCTTGGAGAGCCGGGAACAGGTGCGTGACACGATCTTTGATGCCAGTTACATGGTGCTGGGCCTGGGCGATGTCTATCTGGGCGCCCCCTGTGCGGTACCGCTGGACCCTCGCCACCGCCTGCTGACCAGCAAGTATAATCCCGCCCGCACCTACACCGCGGAGGGCACGGTGGGGATCGGTGGTGTCTATATGTGCATCTATGGCATGGACAGCCCTGGCGGATACCAGCTGGTGGGCCGTACCGTGCCTATCTGGAACAAGTTCCTGGCCAACCGGCAGTTCGGAGCCGAACCCTGGCTGCTGCGTTTCTTTGACCGCGTGCGCTTCTATCCGGTGACGGAGCCGGAACTGGACAGGTTCCGCGCCGATTTCCGTGCGGGCCGGGTGCAGGTGACGGTGGAGGATTCGGTCTTCGATCTGGAGGCGCATGAGGCGGCCTTGGCGGCAGAGGCCGACGACATTGCCGCCTTCCGCGCCCGCCAGCAGGCGGCATTCACGGCAGAGGTGGCACGCTGGCAGACCGATGACGGTGCCATAGCGGCGGAGGCCGATGCCGCCCCCGCCGTGGCGGATGAGAACGCCATCCAGGCCGATATTTCCGGCAATGTCTGGAAGGTGCTGGTGGAGGTGGGGCAGCAGGTGGAGCCGGGCCAGACCCTGGTTGTGCTGGAAGCCATGAAGATGGAATTCGCCATCCAGGCGCGAAGCGCCGGTCGTGTCGGGGCCGTCCATTGCCGGGCCGGGCGGTCCGTCACGGCGGGTGATGCACTGTTGTCGATGGAGGTGGCCTGACGGGCGGGGGCTTCGTGCCCCCACATGGCGGAGATGACTTCCCTTTCGGGCAAGTTACCGCTATCATTTTCATCGCGGACGAATGGTAAGGCCAATAACATCTGATTTTGCCGGGAAGTCCGCTGAATGACCATGCGTGCCCAGCAAAATTGGAATTACCAATTTTGTTGAATTCCCATGCGCCAATGGTGTTCAATCAATCCGGACACAAGACCGGCCCACCCCCTTTCTGGGCAGCGAGCGCCGGCAGCAGGGAATTGCACCATGTTGATGACACAGACCATGCGCTGGTTCGGCCCGAATGATCCGGTGCGGCTGGTGGATATCCGCCAGGCCGGCGCCACCGGTATCGTCACGGCCCTGCATGAGTTGCCGAACGGCGCGGTCTGGACTGTGGATGCCATCCAGGCCCGCAAGCAGATGATCGAGGCGGCGGGCCTGGCCTGGGATGTGGTGGAAAGCGTTCCCGTGCATGAGGGGATCAAGACCGCCGGTGCCGATTGGGACCGCCTGATCGATGCCTATCGGCAGAGCCTGCGCAATCTGGGCGCCTGCGGCGTACGGGTCGTGACCTATAATTTCATGCCGCTGTTGGACTGGACCCGCACGGACCTGTCCTTTGCCATGCCCGATGGGGCGCGGGCCCTGCGCTTCGACTGGGATGCCGTCGCGGCCTATGATCAGTATATTCTGGAACGTCCGGGGGCGGAGGTTGACTATGCCCCCGATGTCCGCGCCCGTGCCCGCGCGCTGTATGACGGGATGAGTGCGCAGGATCGCCACGCCCTGGAACGCACCATCATCGCCGGTCTGCCGGGCAGCGAGGAAAGCTTCACCTCTGCGCAGTTCCTGGACGCCATCGGCACCTATCGCGATATCGGCGCAGAGACGCTGCGCCGCAACCATGTGCGCTTCCTGGAGGAAGTGTGCCCCGCGGCAGAGGCAGCGGGGGTGCAACTGGTGGTTCATCCCGATGACCCGCCTTTCCCGATCTTCGGCCTGCCGCGCGTGGTCAGCACGGAGGCGGATGTGACCAACCTGTTCCGGCAGGTGCCCAGTGCCGCCAATGGCCTGTGCTTTTGCGCCGGTTCCTTCGGTGCGCGCGCCGACAATGATTTGCCCGGCATCATCCGCCGCCTTGGCGACCGCATCGGCTTCGTGCATCTGCGCTCCGTCCAGCGGGAGCCGGATGGAAAGTCGTTCCATGAGGCCGCCCATCTGGAAGGCGATGCCGGCATGGCCGACATCGTGGCGGCCCTGTGCGAGGTGTCCGATGCACAGAACCGCAGCATCCCGATGCGCCCCGACCATGGCCACCAGATGCTGGATGATCTGAACAAGGTTACCAACCCCGGCTATTCCCTGCTGGGCCGCATGCGCGGTCTGGCCGAACTGCGCGGGCTGGAGCGGGGGATACGGCACGCGCGGGGGCGTTAAGCCCCCCGTCAGCACAGCTGGCAGATATCCTTCACATCCATGTCGTTGTAATCTAGGTTCTCCCCCGCCATGGCCCAGATGAAGCTGTAGGCGCGGGTGCCGCAGCCCATATGCACCGACCAGGGCGGGGAGATCACCACCTCCTCATTGCCCATCACCATGTGCCGCAACTGGTCCGGGTGACCCATATAGTGGAAGACGCGGTCATCTTCCCCCAGATCGAAATAGAGATAGATCTCCGACCGCCGCTCATGCACATGCGGCGGCATGGTGTTCCAGACACTGCCCGGTTCCAGGATGGTCATGCCCATGCAGAGCGAGGCGCTGGCGCAGGTATGGGGCAGGATCAGCTGAAAGATGCTGCGGTCATTGCCGGTTTCCAGGCTTCCCCGCCGCATCGGCGTGATGTCGGACAGGCTCAGCTTGCGCAGGGCGCAGGTGCGGTGGGCCGGCACGCTCAACAGGTAATAGCGCGCGCCATCCCCCTCGAACCGCACGTCCGTGCTGCCCATGGGAATATACAGCGCGTCGCGCGGTGCCATCTCAAACCGCTGGCCGTCGACGGTGACGGCCCCGGCCCCGGTCCCGATATTCACCACGCCCATTTCACGGCGTGACAGCAGCGGCTGGCCCGCCGCACTGTCGGGTTCGCTGTGCGCGGGCAGGGTCAGGCATTGCCCGGAGGGCACGGCGCCGCCGATGATGAACCGTTCCCCGTGGGAGTAGTTGAGCACCAGTTCCCCCACCCGAAATAGGCCTGTGACCAGATAGCGGTCGCGCAGGTCCCCGTTCGACGCCCCCGCCATCATGGCGGGATGCGTCGCGTGGAAGGTCTTTTCGAACAAAATCGCCTCCGCTTTACAGCGTGTGGGCGGCCTCAGAGCTTCGCGATGGCGGAAGCCGCCAGCAGGAAGGCACCGACGCCGTAATATTGCGTATCCTGGGGTTCCACCTGTTCGGGCCGGTCGCTGACCTGTTGTACCCAGCCCAGACGCCCGTCAGGCTGGATCGAGCGGGTCAGCGCGTCCCAGCCGCGCCGTGCCACAGGTTCATAGGCGGCGCGGTCCAACAGCCCGGCATTGATCCCCCAGGCGATGGCATGGGTGTAGAAGGCCGTACCGCTGCTTTCCGCCGGGGAATTTTCCGGGGCCAGCAGCGAGGGCGGCCAATATCCGTCCGGCTTCTGCGTCGCCTTGATCTTGACGGCCATTTCCTTGAACAGGGCCTCCATCCGCAGCCGGTCCGGGCTATCCGGTTCCAGGAGCGGGATGGTCCGGGCCATGCCCGACAGGACCCAGCCATTGCCCCGGCTCCAGAACATCTTGCGCTGCTTGTCATCGCGGCGTTCGAAGAAGCGGCTGTCGCGGTAGTACAGGCTTTCGGCGGGATCGTAGAGGAAGTCGGTGGTGGCCCAGAATTCCGCCAGCGCGAAATCCCGATACCGATTGTCACCTGTCTGCCGCGACATTTCGATAAAGGCCGGCGGCGACATGAACAGCGCATCGCACCAGCACCAGCGCTTCAGGCACTCGGCATCATTATAGCCGGTGGGCGGTACGTAGAAGGCCAGGTTCACGCGCACGGGATTAGCCAGCACGAAGTCGAACACTTTGCGCGACGGATTGATCACCGCTGGGTTGGCGCCATGCCTGGCGGCCCAGAGATAGGCCTGCCCGATCGTGTGGTCATCGGCATGATAGGGGCGCTCGGCCAGGGTCCAGCCATTCCTGGCACCCATATCCAGGATGGCCTTGGCGATATCGGGCGGGGCGCCGGCATCGGCCAGTTCCGTCATGCCCACCCAGAACACGGCCTGTTCCCAGCCGCGCGGGTTGCGGGTGCCGCCGGTGGCGCGGGGAATATGGCTGGTATCGGTCATCCGCGCCAGCTGCCATCGCGCCAGTTTCACGGCACTGTCGATGGCCGCCTTTGCCACCGGTGCCGGGGACGTTGCCTTGGGCGGTTCCTGCGCCGGGGCGGTGACGGGCAGGGCGGCCAGAAGCGGGGCCAGGGCCAGAAGGGCAAGGGTACGGGGCGTCTTCATGGGGCTTCCTTGGGCAATGGATGGAGAGCGGCCCATGATGGTATTCTGTTCTGCATGATGCCTCCCCACGCGGACTATCGCCGCCTGAAAGTTATCATACAAATTTACGACCTATCGTCAAGCGCGACTGGTCAGGCCAGAAGGGGCGGTTACCGGCCCTTGCCGCGCGCCGCCGCGCTCAACATCGAATGCCGTGTCAGGCTTTCCTGCATATGGTGGCGGGCCGCCTCCCTGGCGCGGGTCGGGTCCATGCGGACGATGGCATCCAGAATGGCCTCATGCTCGCCATGCACCTTCTCGGCATAGGCCTGGTGCGCCTCTTCCGGCTGGTCGCGCAGATAGAGATTGCGCGGCGGCACCAGACGCAGGCCCAGGAACTCCACAAAGCGGGCATAGTAATCATTCTGCGTGGCCCGCGCGATGGCCAGGTGAAAGGCGGTATCGGCCTTGGCGGCGGCCACGGGATCGCCGCGGAGGTCGCGCATGGCCTGAAGCGCGTCCTGGATGGCGCCGATATCGGCGGTGGTGCGGCGGGCGGCGGCCAGTCCCGCCATCTCCGTCTCCACGCCCAGGCGCATTTCCAGCAGCTTCACGATATCGGCCAGTTCGTGCAGCTCGTCCTTGGTGATCTGGAAGGCCCGGTATTCGGCGGTGTCGGCCACATACATGCCCGATCCCTGTCGCGATACGGCCAGCCCTTGCGCCGTCAGGCGCGCCACCGCCTCGCGCACGACGGTACGGCTGACATTCTCGGCCTCGGCGATTTCCTTTTGGGTGGGCAGGCGGCTCCCAGGCGGCAATTGTCCTGACCGGATCTGCGCCTCCAGCTTCACGAACAGGTCGTCGGTCAAGGAAGTTGCGCGTCCGGAATCATCCGTACTGCCGCCCATATCCGCCTGTCTCATGGTGCCAACCCTACTTGTCATATCACTCTCCGCCGGTTACTTCTAATCTAACACCGACCGAAACAATGGTCGACCGGTCTGATGCCGGATAATGGGATGTTGTCATATGTATTGGAACCGACGCGCCGCGCTCGCGGTCCTGCTGCTTTCCACCCTGACCACCGGCACCGTTTTTGCGCAGGATAAAGCCACCCTGCCGCCGCCGACCGACCGTTCCCCGCGTGCTGCCGTCACCCTGGCCGATTATCGCTATGATGATCTGATGTGGGAAAATGACAAGACCGCGCACCGCATCTATGGCCATGCGCTGGAGGCGGCGGAACCGCCATCCGGGTCGGGCATCGACAGTTGGGGCAAGAAAGTGGTCTGGCCTTACATGGACCGGCAGCTGCGCACCCGCGACTATCATAATGACCTGGGCGAAGGCATGGATTTCTACAATGTCGGGCAGGGGCGCGGGGCCGGCGGCCTGGGCATCTGGCATGACAACAAGCTGTGGATTTCGCGCAACTACCGCAGCCACCGTATCCTGAAGAACGGGCCGGACGTCGCCGAGTTTGAGGTGGATTACGCTCCCTGGCCCGTGGATGTCGATCGCAAGGTCTGGGAGACGCGGCGTTTCACCTTGGCCCTGGGTACGCATTTCACGCGCATGGTTTCCACCCTGTCATCCGACCGGCCCGACCTGCTGATCGTCGGGATCGGTATCGGCAAGAAGGTGACGGGGCAGGGGGGTGACCTGACGGTGGACAAGGCAACTGGCCTGATCTCCTGGTGGGGGCCGGACAATCCCGAACATGGCCGCATGGCCGTGGCGCTGCGCGTTGATCCCGCCATGATCGTGGAGGTGCGGCGGGATGCCGATAATCATCTGGTCCTGCTGCGCGTCACCCCCGGCAAACCCTTCGTCTATTATTCTGGTTCGGCCTGGAGCAGGGGGCAGGGCGGTTTTACTGACCGCGCCGCCTGGGACCGGCATGCCGCCGCAGAAAAGGTGGATTTCACGGCGGCGGACCGGTAACCGGCACCCCAATATCAATATTTATATGACCAATAGTTTTCGGCGCGTCCGGCCCGTCGGACCAAACCCATGCGTTGCCTATCGGTAACAGGTCACTGGTCATGCCAAAGTTGTCATACGAATTCGTTGACAGGCCGGATCACCCGCCGCATCATGCCCCCATCGGTTCCCCAGGACCGAGGTAAAGCAATAGGGGAATGGCCAGAAGGCCCCCTGGGGATCCATCAGCAAAGAAAAGACGGCACCGCTTCACGCCGAAGCGGAACGGTGCCGCGCAACATGGGAGGGACAAGATCATGGCCAGTTGGGCTGTTCGTGGTGCATGCGCGTTGGCTGGCGGCGTTTCCTTTGCCGCCCTCTCGCTGTCACCGGCGCTGGCGCAAAACGTCGCCGCCAACAACACCGCCGCCAGTGATCCGGCGGTGCTGGAAGAGATTATCGTCACCGGCCTTCGCGCCTCCCTGGAACAGGCCGCCGATATAAAGCGGGACGCGCCGCAGGTGATGGACGTGATTACCGCCAGTGACGTGGGCAAGCTGCCCGACGTCAACGTGGCCGAAGCGTTGCAGCGCGTGACCGGTGTGCAGATCACCCGCGTTTTCGGCGAAGGCCAGTCCGTCTCCGTGCGCGGTTTGCAGCAGGTGCGGGTGGAGGTTGATGGCCGCACGCTGCTGGGCTGGTCCGCCCGCCTGTCCCCGCCGGAAAATGATCAGCTGGGCCGTTCGTCGGGCCTGGACGCGGTTCCGTCCAGCCTGTTCGGCAAACTGGCCGTCTATAAATCCCCCCTGGCCGCGCAGGCCGAGGGTGGTCTGGGCGGCACCGTCAACCTGACGACGCCCAAGCCCTTGAGCTTCAAGAAGCCCACCTTCTCTTTCCAGGCCCAGGGCGTCTATTCCCAGGTTACGGACAAGGTGGAGCCGGCCTTCACCGGCTTTGGCACCACCAAATTCGCTGATGACCGCATCGGCGTAATGCTGGCGGCAGAGTATCAGAAGCGCACCTCGACCACCCAGGCGTTCGAGCGCAACAATTTCCTGAACCGCACCTATACGGGCACCAATGCCGGGGTCAACCAGACGCCCGTGCTGATGCAGTATGAAAACTTCGTGGTCGACCGCTCGCGCACCGGCGTGAATGGCGCCATCCAGTTTGAGGCGACGCCCGAACTGACCATCACCGCCGACATGCTCTATTCAAAGCTTGTGACGGGTCGGCATCAGGATTTCTTCAGCTTCCGCCTGCCCACCGCCAACAACCCCGTCACCAACCGCGTGACGGAGAATAACATGGTGGTGGCCGGCACCGCCAATGGCACCGTCACCACGGCGGGCCAGATCCGCAATGAACCCACGGAAAGCTTCCTCTATGGCCTGAACGGCAAGTATGAGGATGATGGCCTGACGGTGGAGGCCGATGGCTATTACAGCAAGGGCACCATTGATCAGACCATACAGATCATCACCCTGCAGGCCACCGCTGCCGTCCCCGGCACTTTCGATTTCCGCGATGTGACCGTCCCGTCCCTGGCGCTGGGCGGCACCTTCAACCCCACCAACTATGCCTCCTACAACCCCGCCACCAATGGCGTGCGGTCGAACCGGCTGCTGGGTGTGCTGGATGAATGGACGGGTAAGCTGGATGTCAGCTACGAGACGGAAGGCGGCATCACCATCTCCGGCGGTGCCCGCTACACCGATCTGGGTGCCCGCTCCAACGCCTATCGCAGCCAAGTGACCCCGACGCGCGCAGAGCTGGAACCCTATCTGAGGCTGATCGACGCGAAGAATTTCCTGCCCGATATTCCGGGTAATTTCCCGCGCAGCTTCCTGTCGACGGCGCCCACCTTCGACTATGTCTTCACCCGCGCGCAGGCGGCACAGCCCAACCCCAACAGCAGCGACCGTTCCACCCTGCTGCCCAACAATCAGCGTGACTATACGTTCAGCGAGAAGACGCTGGCCGGTTACCTGATGGTGGCGGGGGAAGGAGAGATCGGGGAGATCCCGTTCCGGGCCAATGCCGGCGTGCGCGTGGCGCGCACCCGTCTGGCGGTGGATACGTTCCTCAATGTCGGCACCACCAGCACGCTGGTCACCGATAAGAACGAGTATACGAACATCCTGCCCTCGGCGAATATCGCCTTCAATGTCACCGACGATTTCCTGGTTCGCCTGGGCGCGTCACAGACGATGCAGCGCGCCTCCATCGCCGATCTGGCACCGTCCACTTTCTTCAACGCCACTAACCTCTCGGTCACGGGCGGCAATGCCGATCTGAAGCCGCCCGTCTCTACCCAGGGTGATATCAGCTTTGAATACTACCATGGCAAAAGCTCGCTGATCTCTGGCGCCATCTTCTACAAGGATGTCGATGATTTCATCGCCAGCTTCGTGACCACGGGCACGGATACCAACCTGGACCCGCAGGGCCGGGAACTGACCTTCTCCCGCCCGGAAAACCTGGCCAGCGCCAAGATCAAGGGCTTCGAGGTCGGCATTCAGCAGTTCTTCGACTTCCTGCCCGAACCGTTCGACGGGCTGGGCGTCATCGCCAACTATACCTATTCCGACAGCGAGGATAATGCCGGCTTCCCGCTCGTCGCGGTGTCCAAGAACAGCTACAACCTGATCGGCCTTTACGAGAAGGGTCCCTTCTCGGCCCGCCTCGCCTATAATTACCGGGACGAGGCCGTGTTCGAATTCTCCGAAGGCCGGCCCAGCTTCATCGGTGCCCGCTCACAGCTGGATGCCCAGGTCGGCTACGACATCACCGAACAGGTGTCGGTATCGTTCAATGCCCAGAACCTGCTGCCCAAGAAGTCGGCCACGTCGGAATACAGCAATTTCGATGAAACCGCGCTGAACAGCTACGCCATCTCCGAACGCCGCTTCTCGGCTGGTGTGCGGGCGAAGTTCTGAGGGCTGACCCTTTTCCGCCTTCCCGGCCTTCGCCGGGAAGGCGGGTAGGATCGTATGGTCTGGAGATTTCCGGCGCAGCCCGGAAGGAGTGATCAGATGACTTTCTGTCAGCGGACTCTGCCTTTGTCCCGCATATGGCTGGCCCTCGCGCTGTCCACCACCGCCCTGACGGCCTCTGCCGCCGATCTGCCGAAAATCCTGTCGGACAAGGCGGTGCGGGCTGCCAATCCCTTGCCCGATTTCTCCTATGCCGGTTACGGCTTTGGGCTGGGTGCCATCCCCACCGATCCCGGCACCATCATCAATGTCACCGATTACGGGGTCATCCCCGATGATGGGCTGGACGATACAAAATCCACCTTGAAGGCCTTGGCCGCCGCCAATGCCGTTGCCGGCAAGGTCACCTTGCGCTTTCCCAAGGGCCGTACCCAGATCACCGAGGTGTTGCGCATCACCCGCTCCGACATCGTTCTGGATGGGGCCGGCGACGGGACGGATGGCAGCGAGCTGTACTTCCCCCGCCCCCTGAAACTGGTCGATGACAGCCAGGATTTTGCCGAGCTGCGGCAATATCTGGTGAAAGAGAAGAAGTACGAGGTACAGCCGGAGCACAATATCAACTACCTGTTCTCCGAATATAGCTGGGCCGGCGGCATGATCTTTGTGGGGCCGGACCGTACCCGCCCCGCCTCCTACGATCCCGCCTTTGACAAGCGTGATCCGACCCTGGCCAGGGGCGTGGCGGGCAAGCAGTTTGACCGCACCCTGACCGTGGATGACACCTCGCGCCTGAAGGTGGGGGATGTGCTGCGCGTGGAATGGTTCGCGACGGCGGGCAAGGACAGCGCCATCCTGAAATCGCTCTATGGCGATACCGACCTGCCCATCGGGTCCCACCATTGGACCTCGCCCGACCGGGCCGTGGTGGCGCAATCGACAAAGATCGTGGCCATCAAGGGTAAGCGCGTGACCCTGGGGGACCCGCTGCTGCATGATGTGCGCGCCGATCAGCCGGCGATCCTCAGCGCGTGGCAGCATCTGACCAATGTCGGCATTCAGAATCTGCGCCTGCAATTCCCCGAAAGCCCATCCTTCGGCCATCATCTGGAACAGGGCTATAACGGCATATACATGACGGGCGTCTTCGATGGTTGGATCCGCAACCTGACCATCGACAAGTCCGACAGTGGTATCCTGACCGACAATGCCGCCAGCCTGACCATTGAAGACATCGTGACCAGCGGCGACCGTCGCGCCCATTATTCCGTACATGTCGGGGCGGCGCATAATGTGCTGGTCAAGGATCTGGTGGTGGAGAACCCCGTGATCCACCCCCTGTCGGTCAATACCCGCTCCACCCGCGCTGTCTTCCTGCGCGCCCAGGTTAAGCGTGACGCGGCGATTGATCAGCATAGCGGATCTAACCATCAGAACCTTTTCGACCAGATCAACATGTGGATCGACCCCGTGCAGAAAAAGGGCGAGTGGCAGTACCGGCTATGGGTTGGTGGTGGTGCTTCTTACTGGAAGCCGGGCCATGGCCTATACAATACCGTCTGGAACGCCAAGCTGGTGATGCCTGAAACCGTGCCCGCCGACGCCACTGTCACCATCCTCAGCGGTCTGGAAGGTCCGGGGGAGCGGGTGGTGGGCCTGCATGCCAACCGCACCATCCAGGTCCGCTACAATCCCCCACCCTATATCGAGGGTACGGGCCAGCCGGTGGCGGCTGCCCCCTCGCTCTATGATTACCAACTGGCCAAGCGGCGATAGGCGGACTGATGCGGCGGCGGGATTTCTGCACGGGCCTGAGCTTGCTCTGGTCGCTGCCCGCCTGGGCAGCGGCACCCGCTGGCGGCCCTGACCTGGCGATCCTTGAACGGGGGCGCGTCCTGCGCGCGGCGGACGGGTTCCGGGATGAACCCCCGCTCACCGTCACCAGCCTTCTCGCCCCGCGCAGCCCCGGTGGCCCCCATGATTACTACTCGGAGGGGGATTATTGGTGGCCGGACCCGGCCAATCCCGGCGGCCCCTATATCCGCCGCGACGGTTTCTCCAACCCGGACAAGTTCACCGCGCACCGTGACGCGCTGATCCGGTTCAGCCGGATTTTGCCGGCCCTGGTGGCGGCCTTCGCCCTGACGGGCGACATTCGTTATGCCGTGGCCGCCGACCGCCACCTGCGCGCCTGGTTCGTGGACCCGGCGACGCGCATGGCCCCGCATTTGAACCATGCCCAGGCTGTGATCGGCATCAATACAGGCCGGGGCATCGGCGTCATTGATACGCTGCATCTGGTGGAGGTGGCGCGTGCCGTCGCCGTCCTGCGCCGTCTCTGGCCCGATGGCGTTGCCTATGATCCCATCATCTCTTGGTTCAATGCCTATCTGACCTGGATGACCACATCGCCCAACGGGATTGAGGAGCGGGAGCAGAAGAATAATCACGGCACCTGCTGGGCCTTGCAGGTCGCAGAATTTGCCCGTCTGACGGGACGGGCCGCCGCACGGGCGCAGGCGCTTGATCGGCTCAAGGCCCTGATCGCAGGACAGATCGCATTCGACGGGTCACAACCGCTGGAACTGGCCCGGACAAAGCCCTTTGCCTATTGCCTGTTCAATCTGGATGCGCTGGCGGCCTGCGCCCATATCCTGTCGGGGCCGGATTTTGGCCTCTGGCGGTATAAGGGGGTGGGCGGCGGTTCCATCGCTGATGCCCTGTCCTATATGGCCCCCTTCATCGCCGACAAGTCGCGCTGGCCCAAACCGCCGGATGTGGAGGCGTGGGAGGGCTGGCCCCTGCGGCAACCGGCCTTGCTGTTCGGGGGCCTTGCCCTGGGCCGGCCGGATTACCTGGCCCTCTGGCAGCGCCTCAACCCCGATCCCACCGACGCCGAACTGATCCGCAACTACCCGCTGCGACAGCCGCTATTGTGGTGATGCCTGAACCTCACGCATCCAGTTCCGGCAGCCAGTCGATGCGGTGGCCCAGCTTCAGGGCCTTGGTCTGCAAATAGCGCCGGTTTTCCGGGAGGACGGGAACGCGCACAGGCACGCGTTCGGCGATGCGGATGCCCGCCTTCTCCAGCGCGTCCTGCTTGCGCGGATTGTTGGTCATCAGGCGCACGGACCCCACGCCCAGCGCGTCCAGCATGGCCGCAGCCACCCCGAACTGCCGCAGGTCTGCGGCAAAGCCCAGCTCGTGGTTGGCCTCCACCGTATCAAACCCCTGATCTTGCAGCTGATAAGCTCGCAGCTTGTTGGCAAGGCCGATGCCGCGCCCTTCCTGGCGCAGATACAGAATGATGCCGGCCCCTTCCTCCCCGATACAGGTGCGCGCGGCGGCCAGCTGCTCGCCACAGTCGCAGCGCAGGGAGCCGAACACATCGCCCGTCATGCATTCGGAATGGATACGGACCAGCGGTGTGCCGCTGCCTACCGCCCCCAGCACCATGGCCACATGTTCGCGGCCCGTCGCCTCTTCCCGGAACAGGATCATCCGGAAGGTGCCGTCCGGGGTGGGGATCGTCGCGTCTGACAGGCGGGTGACCATTGATGATCCGGCTTCCTTTTCAGACATGACCTGATCCCCATCTGAACCAAATGTAATATTGCTTTACACCCATTATAGTTGCGCGTAAAACGCTTTGTAACTACTCAGAAACGTATGTCGACCGTGCCTTTTCCAAAAGGAGACGGGATGCGCCCTTTCGTACATCTTAACTTCGCAATTGATGTTGCGACCGAACCATCCGCCCTTCCGGCGGGGGCGGAGGTGTCGTGCGCGGCCGATTGGCGGCGTGTGCATCAGTTGCGGGAGGATTACGACGCCATCGCCGTAGGCGCCAGGACCTGGAACCTGGATCGCCCGCGCCTGACCGCAAGGCCGGAACGGCTGGGCCGCGAACCCGCCCGGCAGCCTGTGCGGGTCATCTTCTCCGGTTCTCAGGTCTGTATGCCGGCCCTGCCCGGAACCCCGGTCTTTGCGGTCGGTCAGGCGGCCCTGGACAATGCCGATACAGTGCTGAATGCGCCAACGCACGGGCTGGACCACCCGCTGGCGGCCCTGGCCGGCCATGGCATCCGCAGCATGCTGGTGGAAGGGGGGCCGACCCTGTTGCGGTCCTTTCTTCAGCAGGGGCTGTTCGACTGTCTGACCCTTTACATCCGCGCAGATAATGCCCGTTCGGCGGAACGTGCTGCACGGGCCAGCCTGTCCCCGCTGCCGGCCTTTCGCGCGGTGCGGCCATTCGGTGAAGGTTTCCTAGTGGAAGCGGGGATACCCCCTGGGACGGTGATGCAATGACGCTGCCTGTCCGCTTCGTCATCTTCGCGGCCCCGCGCACCGGCAGCAATCTGCTGTGTGGTCTGCTGAACGGGCACCCCGATATCCTGTGCCATCACGGCCTGTTCAATCCCGGTGGTGTACATCTGGCCCGCGACCGGGCTGATCTGTTCCCCACCCTGGGGGACATGGCGGCGCGTGATGCCGACCCCGCCGGTTTTCTGTCCCGTGTCTGGGGTGCCGGTGGCTGTGTGCGCGCGGTCGGGTTCAAGATGAACCGGGGGGAATGCGCCCTGGCGGAACGGCTGCTGCTGGATGACCCGCCGGTCGTGAAGATCCTGCTGCGCCGGCAGAACCGCGTGCGGACCTTTGTGTCGGAGGAGATTGCCCGCTTCACCGGCGCCTGGGAAAGCTATGCCGGACAGGTGCTGCCGCCCGCCCCGTCGGTATGCATCCCGCCCGACGCCCTGATGCGCCATGCCGAACTGAACGCCGCCTATTACGCACGCGTCGAAGCGGCGTTGCGGGCCAGCGGACAGGATTGGCTGGAAACCGATTATGAGGCGCTGGCGAACCCACAGGAACTGGCCCGCATCCTGGCCCGGCTGGGTGTGGCGCCGCGCGGCACCCTGCCGGCCATCTGCCGCAAGCGCGCACCCGCCGACCTGCGCACCAACATCCTGAATTTCGATGAACTGGCCCAGGCGCTGCACGGCACCCCGCTGGCGGATGACCTGATGCGGCCCGACCTTCCCGATCTTGTCCGGCAACCCCTTGCATCTTGAGGACCCGACGATGCCCGACATCCGCCATTCCCCCGCCAGTACAGCTTTGTTCACCCGGCATCGGGGACCGGTGACGTCCGTTGCTGCCATTCCCGGTACCGATCTGGCCGTGACGGGCGCCTATGACGGGGCGGTCGGCCTGTTCGATCTGGCGACGGGGGCGGTGTCGCTGCTGGGCTATCACCGACATCTGGTGAACCATGTGGCGGTTGATGCCGACGGGCGGCGGGCGGCTTCCTCCTCCTCCGACTATGACATCCAGCTGTGGGACCTGGATGACCGCCGGCCCGGCCTGCTGTTGCGCGGCCATGCCGATGATGTGGAATGTTTCGCGTTCGTCGATGCGGTGACGGGCGTCTCGGCCTCCCGCGACCGCCGCATCATTGTCTGGAACCTGGAAACCGGTGCCATCCGCCGCGTGATTGAGGGGCATGACAAGGATGTATTGTCGGTCACGGTCCGTGACGGGCTGATCTATTCCGCTGGTGACGACATGACACTGCGGCAATGGGACCTTGCCACCGGGGAGGCCCGCCATTGCTGGGGCCCGTTTGAGACGGAGACGGATACTTGTGCCGTCGATACGGCCCATCACCGGGCCATCCTGGGCTGTGATGACGGGGTTATCCGTGTGTTCGACAGCCGGACCGGCGCCAGCCTTGCGGAAATCCCGGCCCATAGCTCGGGCATCAAGAAGGTGGCGGTATCGCCCGTCACGGGCGATATCCTGTCCTGTGCCTATGACCAGAAAATCCGCATCTGGGACAGCGGCGATTTCAGCCTGAAGGTGGAACTGGCCCCGCATGCGGCCAAATGGGAACGCTCCTTCTGCTGGACCCCCGATGGTGCGCGCCTGCTGGCCGGCACGTTTGACGGCACCCTGCTGTCCTGGGACGCCGCCACCGGCGCCCTGCTGGGGGAGGTCGGGGGCGGTAGTGGCGAGCGTGGCAATGCTTGCTTTAACGAGGCGTCGGGCGCACCGGACGGGATGACGGCTCTGGTCGCCGATGATGGGGTGGTGCGTCTGGTCCATCTGCGCGATGGTCTTGCCGAACTGACCGCCCTGACCGAACCCGCCGCCGGCCGCGTGCTGATGAATGCCGTGACGCGTGATCCGGCGACGGGCCGTGTCGCGACGGGCGCCCATGATCACCGCCTGCATCTGTTCGATGCGCTGGGCAACGGCTTAGTGTCCACCGCGTCGGTGGCGTTGGGCCAGGGTCCCATCAATTGCCTTCGCTTCGCCCCCCATGCCGGCCATGAGGGGGCGATCTTCGCCGCCTGCTACAGCGGGGCCATCGTCCGCTATCTGCCCCAGACGGGCGAACAGCGCACTTATCCGCTGCATGACGGTGCGGTGAAGGCGCTGCGTCTGCACCCCGCCCTGCCGCTGGGCGTCAGCTGTAGTGCCGATGGCGGCCTGCTGACCTGGACGCTGGCGGGGGAGCGGGTGCGCGATTTCCCCGGCCATACGGCCATTGTCGATGATGTCGATTTCTCACCCTCGGGCAATCTGATCGCCAGCGCGTCGCGCGATTTCACGCTGCATGTCTACAGCGTTGCCGATGGCCGCCTGATCCAGGCGGTCGATATGGGGCGGCGGTCACCGAAGTCACTCTGTTTCTGGGATGAACAGACGGTGCTGGTCGGTGATTACTGGGGTGCTGTCCTGAAGCTCGATGTTGCGACGGGCAGGGTGGAACGCCGCACCGTGGCGGCCAACGGCCTCAGCTCCATCACCCGCTGTGCCGGCGGGGTTGCCGTCTCCTCCTATGACGGGGCCGTGCATCTTCTGTCGGTACCCGACCTCGCCATCCTCTCCACCTACCGCGTCATGACCCAGCGCCTGGACAAACTGCCCGGCTGGTCCGACCGGGCCGCCTGATGGCGGCCTGCCTTCACCCATCGATCTGCTGCTTCATCAAGGAGGTTTGCATGTTCACGAACAAAGTTCTCCATCGTCTCGGTATCGCCGGCATGGCGGGTGCCGCCCTGCTGATGGCAGTGCAGGCTCAGGCCCAGCAGAAGGCCGCATCCGGGACGCCACCGATCCCCACGCCCGCGCCGATGTGCGCCGTATCCCCATCCACCTTCCAAAGCTGGCTGGCGGGCACGCCGACGGCGGGGAACCCCGCTTCCTTCGTCGCCCCCAACAGTGCCACCTTCACCGTCAACAGCGCCAACCCCGACTGTTCTTTCTACCAGTGGGGCCAGCAGATGTTCCTCTGGCTGATGAGCCCGAACGCGTCCGGCACGCTGAACCTTTATTCGTCCAGCTTCTACAATGTCATCAAGACGGACACTGGCTTCAATTATGTGCAGAACCCGGCCACGTCCTCGACCACCAATCTCAAGGCCGGCGCTCTGCCGAAAATCCCCTTGAATCTCAGCGTGCGTGTCAACAAGCCGATCGGCGCCGCCGCAGCAGAGCGGGCCAAGTCGCGTCTTGCCGTCAACCGCACCGTCATCGCCAAGGTCACAGGCACCGGCGCCGCAGCGACGACTTCGGGCCAGACCGTGGATGAAACCGGTCAGGCCGATGGCGGTGTGCTGGTGGTGAAAGGCAGTCCTGTGTATCTGAGCGGCACCAGTGGTCCCGCCACTTATCCCGTCGTCTATTACGGCATTGCCGTGAATGACGTGTTCAATGGGCTGCGCGTCAATAATGGCAATGTTGCCTATTTCAACGACACCACCAACCCCAATGTCGGCAACATGCCGGTCACCCTGCCACAGGCGCAGCAGATCCAGACCGCATCCGGCACCACCTTCACCGATATCAATCAGCTGGCGGTGGAGGTGAAGACATCCTGGGTTGACGCCGCCTATGTGCCCAAGGCGGCATTGCCGTTCCTGATCCAGGGAACAGCCGATGTGCCGGCCTTCACCAGTTCCACGGATGGCAGCGGCAATCTTGTCCTGACCTGGGACGGGACGACCATGGCGACGCGCACCCTGGCGCTGATCGGCATGCATGTCGTCGGCTCAGTGGCAGGACACCCGGAAATGGTCTGGGCCACGTTCGAGAGCAAGTTCAACGCCCCGGACAACAGCTATTTCTATTATGACAATACCTACAACACGACCAGCCAGACCTGCACCAACGGCGGCACCACCTGTGTAAAGCAGGTGCCATTTATCGGGGCCATTCCGACCCTGCTGTACAATGGCACGCTGACCAGCGCGCCGACATCCATCGCGCAGACGGCTTCGTCCGCCAATAATGACGGCACCATCAATTCGGTGGCTTCCAGCCTGGTGCCCACCAATGTCGTGCGCCTGAACCCCTGGGGCAATCAGCAGCCCTCGGCGGCGGCGGTTGCCAACAGCGTCATTACCAACAACACCAACCTGCTGTCCCTTGACCTGTCTGTGGATGGGCAGTTGCTGACCACTGGCACCAACGGGCCGGTCCTGGCAAGCTATACCCAGGTGGGCAGCATCTGGAGCAACGGGGTCATCCCGTTCCTGTTCAATACACAGCTGTTCGGGTCCCTCTATCTGGCCAACACGACCATGGAGACCTTTGAACAGTCCACGACCCAGAACCCGACGGCGCAGAACTGCTTCACCTGCCACAGCACCTCGCCCGGCGCCACGGTCAGCCACGTTTTCAACTGATCTTCCGACCTTCCCTGAAGCCTTGCCCCCGCCACGGTGCTCCCGTGGCGGGGTTTCTTTTAGAGCTGTTTTCGGTTGACCGGAAACAGCTCCGGCGGCAACCGCCGCCGCGCGGCACGTGCCGCGTAAGCCCGAGTTGCGGATGCAGCGCCGGCGCTTGAGGAAACGAAGAGCTAGAGCGTGATTCCGGTCAACGGAAACACGTCTAGAAGCGCAGGGTACGGCGGTAGAGATGGCGGGCCGTCAGCTGGTCACCGCCCGCGCGGTGATAGGCGGCGTGATAGTCCGCCGCATTCATGCCATTTACGCTCATGTTGGCGTGATCCGCGCCATAGAGGAAAAGGGACGGTGCGCGCCGGGCCAGCGCGTCGATCCATTCCTCATAAAGACGTTGTTTGCCTGACAGGCCGTGATGCAGGGCGCTGTAGATGGTGCAGAAGGCGTTGCTCCACCAGATGGCCGAACCGGGCCGATCCTCGATCCGGTCCAGCAGGGCCGCCGGTTCCAGGATGTTGCAGCGCAGATAATCGCGTCCGATGGCCCGGTAACGTTGCCAATGGTCGGCAAACCGGTCTGCCCCACCCCAGCGGGACAATTCCCCCTGCCACAGACGCTCCATTTCCACCCAATCCATCTGCCCCGGCGTGACACCGGGCCAGAGATAGAAATGCGTGTCACTGCAGCGGGCGAATTCCCGCTTCAGATAAGCGGGATAGTCGTGCCCGTCCCAGCCCTCGTCCAGACGGCGACGAAAATCCAGGGCATGCTGGCTGTAATCGAAGAACAGGATACGGCTGTCGGCGGTGAAGCCATGGGTTTCCAGAATCCGGTTGGGCTTCAACCCGGCGGCCACGCAATAAAGCCGCGACAGGGGGCGCGGAAAATCCGGCAATGGATCATCCACGTCCGCGTAATTCTCATAATTCAGCACGAAAACCCCGCGCTCTCCCTTGGCGCCCATTTCCGCCAGAAAGGCCAGGAATGGCCCGGCCCCGCCCATGTCGGCCCCCAGGTCCAGCAGATGCGGTGACAGCGCCGCGCCGAACGGCACGGGCGACAGCGTGGCGGGATCGGGCCGTCCCGCCGCCTGCCAGCGGGTCAGATCAACCAGAAGGCAGCGGTCGGACGTGCCCGCCAGGATCATGTCCTTGTCTGCCGCCCATGTGGCCAGTGCGTTAAAGGCGCTGACCGCCTTGCCCCCGGCGGGGCCGGCATGTTCGGTCAGGATATGGCCATAACCCTGGATCAGCAGGGTATGGTACCCGGCATCGGCGGCGCGCGACAGCAGCCGGGGCAGGGAGGCATCCTCCAGAATATCGCCGGCATAGTTCCAGCGCAGCCAGGAAACCGTGAGGTCCCGCGCCCGGCCTGCGGCTGTGCCGGGCCCCGCTGCCCCCACCACCCCCAGCAGGGCGCAGGCCAATCCGTCCAAGATCATTCCCATGCTGCAACCATGAATATTGATATTATGGTGATGGCAAAATACCATAAGGAGAAATATATCATATGACTTAATGATGAGGTCGAGCGCGGCGTGGCAACCCGGATCATCCTTCTGCAGGACGCGGTGCATTTCCCCTCCTTCGGTGGCGGGAACAAGGCCAACCGCCTGCTGATGGAGGCGCTGACGGCGCGCGGCTTTGATTGCTGGTCGCTGTGCCGCCCGGCGGGGGCGGGTTCGGTGCTGGCGCATCAGTTCGGCAGGGAGGGCCTTGCCGCACGCGGCATCGCCGTGATCCAGACCGAAGACGGGACGCAGCGTTACCGCCATCAGGGCGTGCAGGTGGAGGTGATTGATTTCACCGGCGCCGATACGCAGTCCCTGATCGCCGCCCGGCTGCGCGCCATTGATGCCGACTGGATATTGGTATCGGACGACCGTGATGGCCGCTTGCTGAACCCGGCCCTGAGTGTGGCGGCGGATCGCACCATCGCCCTGGTTCACACCCATACGCATCTACCCTTCGGCCCCGCCGCCACCGCGCCCGATGCCGCGCGCCGTGACAGGTTGAAACGGGTGCGCGCCCTGGTCGCCGTCAGCCGCTATAGCCAGGATTACATCCGCCAGCATGGCGGGCTGATGTCATCGCTGCTCTATTTTCCGGTCTTCGGGCAGGGCCTATTCCCCCAACGGCGGCCCCCGGCGGATGGCACGGTGATGATGATCAATCCCTGCGCCGTGAAGGGCCTGTCCATCTTCCTGGCCTTGGCCGACCGGTTTCCCGACACCCCCTTCGCGGCCGTTCCAACCTGGGGCGCGGATCAAGCCGTGCTGGAACAGCTGTCGGCCCGGCCCAATATCCGCATCCTGGAACCGGCGGACGCGGTGGGCACGGTCCTGGCCCAGGCCCGCATCCTGCTGGCCCCCTCCCTGATCCCCGAAACGTTCGGGTACGTCTCGGTGGATGCCATGCTGCGCGGCATCCCCGTCCTGACCGGGAACCAGGGCGGTCAGGCGGAGGCTGGGCTGGGTGCCGCCACCGCATTGCCTGTCCGACCGCTTGATGCCGATGGGTCGGTGTCCGAACAGGATATCGGCCCATGGCAGGCATCCCTGCACCCCCTTCTCAATGATCCCGCGCATTATGCGGAACAGTCACTGCGTGCCTGGCAGGCGGCGACGGCGTTCTTGCCCCGCACGGATGTCCGTCACTTCATCCGGTTCCTGTCGATGCTGGAGCGTCCAGATGTCTGAGGTCCGGTGCGTTGCCATTGTCGATCCGCTGGATGCAGGCGTGCTGCTGGCCCCCGCCTTATCGGCCAAGGGGGTGGTGACCGTTCTGGTGCCGGGACGGGATGGGCAGGATGCGGATGGATTTACCCATCACCTGCCCTGGTCGCCCGATCCGGAGAGCGGGTTGAAAACGCTGCGCGACCTTGGCGTTGACCTAATCATTCCGGGTTCAGAACAAGCCGTTCTGGTGACGGATTGGCTGTCGCAACGGCTGGGGCTGCCCGGCAATGGAACGGACCTGTCCACCGCGCGCCGGGATAAACACTGTATGCATGTGGTGGCGGCATCCCATGGTCTGCGCGTCCCGCGTCAGGTTCTGGCCGACAATCTGGCCCAAGTGCTTGATTTTGCAAATAGTCACTGGCCCGTGATCATCAAACCGCAGCAGGCCAAGGGCGGTGACGGTGTTCATTACTGTACCAGTGCCGAACAGGCCGCCCGTGCCTTCCACGAGATTTATGGCCATCACGATGTGATGGGGGCGATGAACCACGCGGTGCTGGTTCAGGAGTTTATTTCGGGTCCGGAATATGTTGTGGACACAGTCAGCCTGGATGGCGTCCACAGGCTTTCCACCCTCTGGACCTATGGCAAGGGGGCGCCCGGCTTTGACAGTGCCGGTCAGTTCACGACCAAGACGCTGCTGCCCCCCGACCATCCCCAGGCCCCCTTGCTGTTTGCCTTCGCCTGCCGGGTGCTGGATGCGTTGGGGATAGGGCAGGGGGCTGGTCATTGCGAAATCCGCATGGGGCCGGACGGGCCGGTGCTGATTGAAATGGCGGCCCGGCTGCATGGCGGGCCACTGGCCCATGAGCTGGCCCGCCGCAGCACTGGTTACAGCCAATGCGATCTGTGGGTGGATGCCATCACCGATCCGGCGGCGTTCCTGGCGGACCGTACCGGTCAATCCGGCCCCACACGTGCCGCCGGTATGGTGTTGCTGCGCCATCCACCACCGGCGGGCGTGCTGGAGCGTCTGCCCAGCCTGGACAGCCTGTTCTGGAATGACCCACGGCCAGCCCCGCCCGCTGTGGCGGGACTGGCGATCTTCATCGGAGACAATGCGGGCATGGTGGCCGCCGACATGGCGATCGCGGCGGGGGAGGTGACCTGCACCCTGCTGGATGATCCCGCCGCCATTGCCGCCCTGCGCCCCCCCTGGCTGTCGCTTCTGGCGCAATCCTCCTGCAACCGGGCTTTCGCGGGTCCGGTCTGGTATCAGGCGGCGTTGACGGCTGCTCCCCACCTGTCCCCCCGGCTGCTGACCGCGTGGCGTGGCGGGGAACTGGTCGGGCTGCTGCCCCTGGTTCAGGAAGGAGAAGGCCCGGCGCGTTTTGCCAGCAACCTGTCGGATTATAATGACGCGGTGGTGGTCCGGGACGACCGTGCGGCGGCCCACGCCCTGATGGCCCATGCCCGGGCATGGTTCCCTGCGCTGGAACTGGATTGCGTGCGGCCCGACGCGGCCTGCCACATCACCGATGCGCCCCTGGCCGATCCCACCGTGGATTGTCCCTTTGCCGACCTGTCGGGCGGGTATGTTGCCTGGCGGGCAGGCCGCAGCGCATCCTTTCGGGAAAAGCTGAAACGGACGCAGCGGAAGGCAGCGGCGGCGGGTGTGATCGTCGATGCACTCAAACCCGATGAATGGTCCGTGGCCGCCGACCTGTTTCTGTCCCTGCATGCGGACCGGTTCGGGGATCGCAGCCTGTTTACCAGCTTCCCCTGGGCCGCCGACTTCATGCGCGCGGGCCTGCCGGGCCTGCTGGCCGATGGGGCGGCCCATGTCGTCACCCTGCGCAGCGGGGGAGAGATCACGGGCATGTGCCTGTGCATGGTGGGGGCCGATCATCTGGGTTACTGGAATGCCGGGTTCCGGGCGGTGATGGAGCCGTTTTCGCCCGGTGTCCTGATGCTGCATGCCGCGCTGGGCGAGGCGGCGGCACGGGGGCTGGCGGAATTTGACCTGCTGCGCGGGTTGGAGGCCTATAAGGACCGATGGGCCACGGGCCGGCGGCGGATCGGGCGGTTGCCATGACGCCGCTGCCCCCCGACCCCTGGTCCATCGCCATCTATCAGGGGCCTGACCCGCTGCACCTGTCACCCATGGCCGGTGGCGAGGGGCCGGTGATGACGCGTGAACAGGTGACGGATGTCCGCGCCCGCTTCGTGGCCGATCCGTTCCTGTTTCCCCATGGCGGGCTCTGGCACCTGTTCTTTGAGGTGTTGAATCATGATAGCGGTCTGGGGGAGGTGGGATGGGCCAGCAGCACCGATCTGACCCGCTGGACCTATCAGCGCATCGTGCTGCGCGACGGGTTTCACCTCTCATATCCGCAGGTCTTCGCCCATGGCGCACAGATTTACATGCTGCCGGAAACCCTGGATGCGGGGGCGGTGCGGCTCTATCGCGCCGACCCGTTCCCCACGCGCTGGGTGCCCGTGGCCGATCTGGTGGTGAGCCGGCTGGCCGACCCCACCTTGTTCCACCATGATGGGCGCTGGTGGATGTTCGCCTGCCCCACGCCCGACCGGCATGATGCGCTGGTGCTCTATCATGCCGATGATCTGCTAGGGCCGTGGCATCCGCATCCGGCCAATCCGTTGCGCGAATTATCGCCCGCCGGGTCGCGTCCTGGTGGCCGGGTGGTGGCGTGGAAGGGTGATCTTTACCGTCTGGCACAGGATTGCGGCCCCCGCTACGGCCATGGCCTGCGCGTCTTTGCTATCACGGTGCTGACGCCGACCCGGTATCAGGAGGTGGAATGCCCTGAAAGCCCGCTTCTTGCGGCCAGCGGCCAGGGTTGGAACGGCAAGGGCATGCACCATGCCGATATCTGGCCCTGGGCCGGCGGTGTCATCGCCGCCATCGATGGCCTACGGCGGGCGTAACTCCAATAAAAAGGGGCGCCGATCCGTCAGGACCGGCGCCCCCGCCTTATCGTGATTTCCCCCGTCACTCAGGCCGCAGCGGTCGTCTTCCGCCCGGCGCGCACCGCGTCATTTTCCAGGATGAAGCGACGCACGCGCGGCTCGATATCTTCGCGCCATTTGCGACCGTTGAAAATACCATAATGGCCGACCGCCTTTTGCAGGTGGTTGTGCTTCTTGGCCTCGGGAATGCTGCTGCACAGGCCATGGGCGGCGATGGTCTGGCCGGGGGCGGAGATATCGTCCAACTCGCCTTCCACCGTCAGCAGGGCGGTCTTTTCGATGGCTGAGGGATCGACGGTCATGCCGCGCCACTTCATGCGGCCATTGGGCAGGGCACGTTCCTGGAATACCTGGTTGACGGTCTGCAGGTAGAATTCCGCCGTCAGATCCATGACGGACAGATATTCGTCATAGAATTTGCGGTGGGCCTCCGCGCTGTCCCCGTCGCCACGCACCAGATGGCGGAACAGCTTCATATGTTCGCCGACATGGCGGTCCAGGTTCATGGACATGAAGCCCGTCAACTGCACGAAGCCCGGATACACCTGACGCAACGCGCCGGGGTAATAGAAGGGCACGGTCGTGACGACGTTACGCTCAAACCAGCCGATATCCTTGTCCACGGCCAGCTGCGTCACCACGGTCGGGGCGGCGGCGGTATCGATGGGGCCACCCATCAGTGTCATGGAGGCGGGCTGGCATGGATCATCCAGCTGCGCCATCAGGGCGACGGCGGCCAGCGTCGGCACGGCGGGCTGACACACGGCCATGACATGCGTGTTGGGGCCGAGGTGACGGATGAAATCCATCACATAGTCCATGTAATCTTCCAGGTCGAAGCGACCCTTGGACAGCGGCACCAGCTTGGCGTCATGCCAGTCGGTGATATAGACATCGTGATTGGGCAGCAGCGCCTGAACCGTCCCGCGCAGCAGGGTCGCATAATGGCCCGACATTGGGGCGACCAACAGCAGCTTCGGGTCATCGCGCGGAATGGCGCGGGCGAAATTCACCAGATTGCCGAACGGCTTTTCCAGAACGACCTGTTCGGTCACGGCCACATCACGGCCATTGATGCGCGTGGTCGGCAGCCCGAAATCCGGCTTGCCCCAGCGGCGCGTGGTGCGGTTGATCAGTTCCGCGCCCGCCGCGACCGCGCGACCGACCTTGGTATAGGAGGCGGGAATGAACGGGTTCTGGAAGGTCTGTTGCGTGGCCTCCGCCATCAGGCGCAGGGGCGTCAGGGCGGCATGTTGAAGATCATACAGGTGATAGAGCACTGTGAACGTCCCCTTTCAACCAAGCCACCATCCCCACTCTGGATGGCGCTCAAACCTTTGAACCCAACCCCGGCGGACACCCGTCCGGGGACCCTCGATAGCGGTACCCCTGCGGCACCCTGTCTCAGGTGCGTAGCCTAACCACGCTTGGACAGCTTGCAACAGATAAATCTCGAAACCGTTAAGATGACTTCCAGGCGACTAAAGTAGGGGGTGGTCCGTGACACCGGTCTCACCTGCCTTGTGCGGGAGCTGTTTACATATCAGACAGATGTATGTTGCTGCGTAGGTCAGGTCGAGCCGAAGGCGAGTCCTGACAGGACCTGTTCTGTCAGGATGAGGTATCCGCCTCGACCGTGACCCACAGTAGAACCACCCATGTCACAGGCTGCGGCGTGACCGGAGTGCTGCTGTCAGGGTGCCATCGTCCAGATAATCCAGCTCACCGCCCACGGGCACGCCATGGGCCAGCCGCGACAGGCCCACGCCGCAAGGCGCCAGCCGGTCGGACAGGTAATGCGCCGTGGTCTGTCCGCCGACGGTGGCGTTAAGCGCCAGGATCACCTCCTGCACCTCTGGTCGGCTGGCACGTTCCAGCAGACTGGGGATGGAAAGATCGTCAGGCCCGATCCCGTCCAGCGCCGACAAGGTGCCGCCCAGCACATGGTAACGCCCCCGGAACGCCCCCGTCCGCTCCAGCGCCCAGAGGTCGCCCACATCCTCCACGACGCAAAGCAATCCCGAGTCGCGGTGATGGTCGGCGCAGATGGTGCAGGGATCGTGGCTGTCCAGGTTGCCGCAGACCGAGCAGGTGCGGATGGATGCCGCCGCCGCGGCCAGCGCCTCACCCAACGGCGCCATCAGACTGTCGCGCCGCTTGATTAGATGCAGCGCCACGCGCCGCGCCGACCTGGGGCCCAGGCCGGGCAGCTTGGCCAGCAACTGAATAAGGCGGTCAATATCCGGTCCGATCATGGCGGCGACGCTACAGGATGTTCGCCGAATGTTCCAGAAAAACCTGTTTCTATCCTGCGCCATTGGCGGCGGTCCGCCGGATATCCACCGCGAAATGCTCCACCTGTCGCGCCAATGCGCCGGCCTGTTCCACCAGTTCCTGGGTCCAGCGTTCAACCCCGGCGGCGCTGTCAAGCGCGGCATTGGCCCCTTGCGAGATGCCGCTGACCTGTTCGGACACGGCGCGCGAGGCGCTGGCGGCCTGAGCCGTATTGTCGGAAACGCCGGCGATGGTGGCCGCCTGCTCCTCCACGGCGCTGGCGATAGCGGCGGCGTTGCCGTTCACGGCCTCAATGGTGGCGGCGATGCGGCCGATGGCGGCCACCGCGTCGGCCACCGTCTGTGACAGGGAGGCGATCTGGCGGGTGATTTCGTCGGTCGCCCGCGCCGTCTGTCCGGCCAGGCTTTTCACCTCGCCCGCCACCACGGCAAAGCCCTTGCCCGCCTCACCGGCCCGTGCCGCCTCGATGGTGGCGTTCAGCGCCAGAAGGTTGGTCTGCGATGCGATATCGCTGATCAGGGCGACCACCGCGCCGATATGGCCGGCGGCGGTGGACAGGCCGTTCATTACCTGCCGGGCGGTGTCCGCCTCTGCCACGGCGCTCTGGGTGACGCTTGTGGCGGTGCTGACCTGCCGCGCGATCTCGGCACTGGCGATGCCCAGTTCCTCTGCCGCCCCTGCCACCGATTGCACATTGCTGGCCGCATCCTGGGTGGCGCTGGCGATGGCGGTGGAGGAGATGGTGGTTTCGCGTGCCTTTTCCGCCATGTCGCTGGTCAGGGCATGGACCTTGCCGATCCCTTCTACGATCGCCTGAACCGCCACTTTCACCTGCCGGTCGATGGCGTCGGCCACCTGTTCCATCGTCTGGCGGCGTTCGGCCTCGGCCTGCGCGGTGGCGGCGGCGTTCTGCTGTTCCAGGGCGGCATTGGCAACGGCGACATCGCGGAAATGGCAGGTGGCGGCCACCATTTCCGTCAACTCGTCACCATTATTGCAAATGGGCAGGGTGACCGCCGTATCCCCCGCCGCCAGCCGGCCCATGACATTGGTCAACCCCTGGATCGGCCCGATGATGGCGCGGCCCACCAGGGCCAGGATGGTGATCATCACCAGCAGGGTCACGCCATAGGCCGCCCCCGTCACCATGCGGGACTTCGCCATCCAGTCGCGCCGCTCCGCCTCCGCCCGGTCGGCCCGCGCCGTGACCAGTGCATCGACAGCATCCAACTGGCTTTTGATCTCCTCGGCCAGCCCATCAATCTGGTCATCCAGTTCGGCGAACCGGGCGGTGTCGGCCCGCCCCTCCACGGCCTTCACCAACCCGTCGCGCATGGCCAGGGTCAGGGCGGCGGTATCGGTCACGACCTTGGCGGTGTGCGCCTTCTCCGCCGCTGTGGCGGTCGCTGACAATTGCGCCGTCAGGGCGGCGAGCGCGTCCAGCCCCTCACGCATGGCCTTGGTACGCTCGGCGCTGACGGCACCGTCATCCTTGTCGACGATCACATCCATGGCCACTAGGCTCATTTCCGTGGCAAGCGCACCGGCCTTGTGAACCAGTTTCAGATAGGCCTCTGCCTGATCGGAAATGGCCGATTTCTGTACCGAGACCCGGTCAACAATGAAGAAGGTGGCGGCCAGGGTGGACAGCCCGACAAAGGCGATCACGCCTACAGCGATGAGTTTCATCCGGATGGTCCAACGCAAGGGGAACCTCCATTATCGCTGTCTGATATAAGGTCAGGCTACGCCTCCTTTTCGGGATCACAACACCCATTTCATCGCGGTTAGGCTGTAGCCATGGCCGTGCCACGCATGGCTTCAGGTGCCGCGCCGCTTGGCCCGGGCCGTGGGTTCGGCGATCAGGGGATCGTCGGGCCAGTAATGGCGGGGGTAGCGTCCGGCCAGTTCCTTTTTCACATCCTTGTACGAACCGGCCCAGAACCCGGCCAGATCCCTTGTCACCTGCACCGGCCTGTGCGCAGGCGACAGAAGATGCAGCAGCACGGGGATGCGCCCACCGCCCAGGCGCGGCGTCTCCGCCAGGCCGAAAAGTTCCTGCAACCGCACCGCCAGCACGGGTTCTTCACCCGAGTAGTCAATGGGGATGCGGTTGCCGGTGGGCACCGTCAGATGCGTGGGGATTTCCGCATCCATGGCCTGCCTCTGGTTCCAGTCCAGGATGCCAGTCAGGGCTGAAAGCAGGTCCACCCGATCCAGATGCGACCGCCGCGTCACACCCGACAGGTACGGCGCCAGCCAATCCTCCAAGGTAGCCAGCAGCCCCTCGTCAGAGACATCGGGCCAGCGGTCAGGCGATGCCCGATGCAGGAAATTCACGCGCCGCCGCCATCCTTCCAGTTCCTTGCTCCAGGGCAGGCAGGCAAGCCCCATGGAACGCACCCCCTCCAACATGGCCGGCAGGACCAGATCAGGGGGCGGATTGGCCAGTGGTTCATCCTTCAGCGACAGTTCAAACAGACGCCGGCGGCGTCGGGCTTGCACAATCTGGTCCCGCCCGTCCCACACCACCTCCGTCTCTGCCCGGATCACGTCGGCAAAGGCCTCTTCCAATGCCGATTGCGTGACCGGAGCCGCCAGGAAGATGCGTGCGTCACGCCCCTGGCCGTCCAGATCGGCGACCGCCAGCAGATCGGCGGCGGCCAGCGCGTCGGTGGGGTCCAGCATGGCCCCGCGCCCGCCCGACAGGCGGAACTGCCCCGCTGCACCCGCCCGCCGCTGCCCGATCCGGTCGGGATAGGCCAGCGCCAGTAGTAGGCCGGCATCGTCGTGATCCACCGGCCCCGCCGGCCCACCCACTTGCCGTTCCAACTGCCGCGCCTGTTCCAGCGCCTGATGCAGGGCGCCGCGATCGACATCGCCGCCGCGCCCGCGTTCATCCAGATGTTCCAGGCGGGTGCGCAGGTCGGCATCCCGCCGTCCGCCGCCGCGCAAGATGTCCCGCTCGCTGATCAAGGCCGCGATGCGGCAGGCCAGCCGGGTGCGGCCCAGTTCCTTCCCGCGCAGCACCAGATGCGCCAGTCGCGGATGCACGCCCAGGCCGGCCATGGCCTTGCCATGCGCCGTAATGCGCAGGGCATCGTCGATGGCACCCAGCTGTTGCAGCAGCTTGCGCGCCTGGGCCAAGGTCGCCGTTGGCGGACTGTCCAGCCAGGACAGTTCATCGGCATCGATGATCCCCCATTGCGCCAGTTCCAGGGCCAGCGGCGTCAGGTCGGCGCGGGTGATTTCGGCGGCGGTGAAGGGGATCAGGGCGCGGTCACTGGCCTCCGACCATAACCGGTAACAGACGCCCGCCGACAGACGCCCGGCGCGGCCCCGCCGCTGATCGGCGGATGCGCGCGATGATTTGACGGTTTCCAGCCGTCCCATGCCGCTGCGCGGATCAAACCGCTGCAGGCGCGACAGGCCGCTATCGATGACGATGCGGATGCCCTCAATGGTCAGGCTGGTCTCCGCGATGCTGGTGGACAGCACCACCTTGCGCTGACCCGCCGGCGCCGGACGGATGGCGATATCCTGGGCCTCCAGGCTCATATCGCCATAAAGCGGGGTCAGCAGAATATTGGCGGGCAGGGGACCGTCGGCCAGCAGCCTTTCCACCCGCCGGATCTCCCCGCTGCCGGGCAGGAAGGCCAGGACGGAGCCATCCTCATCGGCCAGCGCGCGGCGGATCGTACGGGCCATATGCTCGTCCGCGCGGTCGGTCGGCCCCGGTTCCACCCAGCGCGTCTCCACGGGAAAGGCGCGGCCTTCCGACGTGACCAGCGGTGCCCCGCCCAGCAAGGTCGCCACCGGCCCCCCATCCAAGGTCGCTGACATCACCACCAGCCGCAGATCATCGCGCAGCAGCTCGCGCGTCTGCAGACAAAAGGCCAGCGCCAGATCGGCGTCCAGGCTGCGCTCGTGAAACTCATCGAACAGCACCGCAGCCACGCCTTCCAGCGAGGCGTCGGATTGCAGGCGGCGCAGGAAAATCCCCTCCGTCACCACCTCGATCCGGGTGGCGGCCGAGACGCGGGCATCCATGCGCACCCGGTAACCCACCGTTTGCCCCACCTCCTCGCCCAGCATCTGCGCCATCCGCCGCGCGGCGCCGCGTGCGGCCAGACGGCGGGGTTCCAGCATGATGATGCGCCCCCCCGCTGCCCAGCTCTGGTCCAGCAGGGCCAGCGGCACCCGCGTCGTCTTGCCGGCCCCCGGCGGGGCCTGCAGCACGGCGGTCGTGCCGTTGTTCAGCGCCGACAGCAGGGCCGGTAGGGCTTCATCGATGGGAAGGGCGGGAAAGTCGGGCATGGGGCGATGCTATAGCGGGACCCCCGCGACTTGTGTAGCGCGGATTAGCGCCAGCGTAATCCGCGGCTTAACGGCATCGATTTTCCGCGGATAACGCGTCGCTAATCCGCGCTACATCCCCGGCACACCCATCCATGCCGTAATGTCGAAATAAATCTTCACCCGCTGCCCTTCGACATTCTCCAGTTCCAGCACGTCAAAGCTTTTGCCGTCGCGCTGGAACAGAGACTGTGTCACCCGCTTCCAGCCGGGATAGAGTACTCCAACCACCTTATATTCCAACGGCACGCCCTCGTGGCTGCCGGCCAACGGCTGGGAGAAGGTGATGGCGCTGTCGAAATAATCGCCGGTGCCGCTGCCGGGCGGCAGTTCGCCCTTGGCGCGCTGTTCGGCCAGCAGCTTGTCATAGACTTCCACCGCCATGGCATCGCCCGACCGGCGGGCGATGTTGAACCAATAGGGCGCATGCTGGTTCAGATTGGCGGAATTGGACATGCTTGACAGCCGCCAGAGCGACATGGCCGCCTGCCCATGCCCCTTTTTGGCCAGGTCCAGCAGCATGTCGAACCCGTCGCCCACCTTGTCCGGCCCGGCGTCGCCAAAGGACAGCATGGTGGCATAGCGGAACCGGCCCTCCGGACTGCCCGCCGCTGCCGCCTTCTGCCAGACGGCAAGCTGTGTGGCCGCATCGCTGCTGGCCTTGGATTGCGCGTCTGCCTCTGCCAGTGCCGCCGCGGCCTCCGCCGGTTCGGCGGGCGGGGTGATGGGACCATCGGGCAGGCTGGCCACGAAGCGCGCATCGGGGGGCCGTTCCACCAAGGCTGCCGGTTTCGGCGTGCCGCAGCCGGCCAGCAGTAACAGGGCGGCCAGGCCGGCAAAACGCGCGATGCTGATGGTCAAGGGCGGCTCCTTGGGGGAAATGCAACCGACACGACTGTCGCTTGCCCGCCCGTTCGGGTCAATGCGCCTGCCGGCCTACCCCGATTGTGTGGAAAAAACGCCCTTGGCCCAAGGCTTTGACCATGGCGCTTCAAATCCGGGTTCCGACTGTCTAGTATGGCCGCTTGTTCCACCATTAGCGGGTAGCCGCGAAAGACATGTCCGCGCTGAAAACCGTCATCGTCCCGATCAACAAGGCCGGCTGGCCTTTTATCGCCCTGTTCGCCGTGGTCTCGGCCCTGTTGGCCACCCTGTCCCCGGCGCTGGGCTGGATCGGGCTGGTCCTGACCGCCTGGTGCGTCTATTTCTTCCGCGATCCCGACCGCGTGACGCCAACCAAGCCCGGCCTTGTCGTGTCGCCCGCCGATGGCCGTGTCACCTTGATCACCAAGGTCGCCCCGCCGGCGGAGTTGGGCATGGGGGAGGAGAAGCTGACCCGCATCTCCGTGTTCCTGAACGTCTTCGACGTGCATGTGAACCGCTGCCCCACCGATGGCGTGATCAAGGCCGCGGAGTACAAGCCCGGCAAGTTCCTGAATGCCGACCTGGACAAGGCCAGCGAAGAGAATGAGCGGATGTCTATCCGCTTAGGTTTGCCCGATGGGCGCGAGATTGCCTTTGTGCAGATCGCCGGTCTGGTCGCCCGCCGCATCATCTGGTGGGTGGCGCCCGGTCAGTCGCTGAAGGCCGGCGAACGCTATGGCCTGATCCGCTTCGGCAGCCGCTGCGACATTTACCTGCCCGATGGCGTGCATCCGCAGGTCGTTGTGGGGCAGAAGATGATTGCGGGCGAAACGGTGCTGGCCGATCTGAACAGCAGTGATGAACAGCGCGAGGGCGAGGTCCGCTGATGCCGCCGGAGGAGAACCCGTCATCGCGCACGGGTCACCGGCACCGGGTTCGGCGGCTGCGGCCGCCGCGCCTGAAGGGCCTGTCCATCAACAAGCTGCTGCCCAACATGCTGACGATGCTGAACCTGGCATCGGGCATGACGGGTATCCGATTCGCCATGGAGGGCAAATGGCAGGAGGCGGTGATCGCCATCGCTGTCGGCGCCCTGTTCGACATGCTGGACGGTCGCATCGCCCGCATGCTGAACGCCCAGAGCAAGTTTGGCGAGGAACTGGACAGCCTGTCCGACGTGGTCAGCTTTGGCGTGGCACCGGCCATGATCCTCTATCTCTGGTCACTGGACGATGCCCGTACTGTCGGCTGGATGGCGGCCCTGCTGATGGGCGTCTGTGCGGCCCTGCGTCTGGCGCGGTTCAATACCATGCTGGGGGCGGCGGCGGAGAAACCGGCCTTTGCCTATAATTACTTCACGGGCGTGCCCGCCCCGGCGGGGGCGTTCCTGGCGCTGTTGCCACTGATCGCGACCTTGGAGGCGGGGCCGGGCTGGTTCGACAGCCCCTGGATCGTCGCCCCCTGGACGGTGGCGGTGGCAGGATTGATGATCAGTGCCGTTCCCACCTTCTCCATGAAGGGGCTGCGCATTCCGCAGCGCTATGTGGTGTTCGTGCTGCTGGGCGTGGGGGCGACCGCCGCCGCCCTGGTCAGTGCGCCCTGGATGACGCTGTCGGTGGTGGGGCTGGTCTATATCATTTCCATCCCCTTCTCCGCCCGCCGGTACAAGGAACTGGCGGAGGCAGCGGCGAAGCTGCAGGAACGGCCCGAAACGGTGTCCGGGACTGAAACCTGATGCAATTCGGGGCCGGTGCAATCCCGTCCCCGAATTCCTCAAAACCTCAAATCCCCCGCAACGCTGCTTTCACCCCACCATCCAGCAGGCCATAGGCGCGTTCCAAGGCCGTGCGGAAGGCGGCATTGCCGGTCAGGGCCGCCGGGAACACCTGTTCCAGCGCGAAGAAGCCGCAGACATCGCGGTGCGCATCGCCGGTGCAGGCCCGCCCGATCGTCAGCAGCGCATCGGACAGCGGATCGGTCAGCTTGGTTCCATCCGCCACCTTGCTCCGGATGAAATGCATCCAGGCCGCCACGGGCAGGGCCAGATTATCGACCGCGGCCCCCGCCGCCAGCCGCTCTGCGATGGTGCCGAACAGGCGGAAGGGCAGCTTGGCCGACCCGTCCCAGGCGATCTGCGACAGAAGATGCCGGATGCCGGGATTGGCGAAGCGGGCCAGGATGGCGTCGATATAGGCGGGATAATCGATGCCCGCATCCTGGTTCAGGGTGGGGCGGATGTCGTCCAGCATCAGGCGGCGGACGAACCCGGCCAGATCCGCATCACCCATGGTATCGGCCACCGTCTCATACCCCGCCAGCGAGCCCAGATAGGCCAGCGTCGAATGCGGCCCGTTTAAGAGGCGCAGCTTGGCGCGGTCATAGGCGCTGACGTCATTGGTCAGAGTCACGCCTATGGACGCGAAATCCGGGCGGACGTTGCAGAACTTATCCTCGATCACCCATTGCGTGAACCGTTCCCGCTGGATCGGCCAATTGTCAGACAGGCCGGTTTCACTGGCCACGCGGGTGCGCAGCGCATCGTCGGTGGCCGGCGTGATGCTGTCCACCATTGTGCGCGGAAAGGCGACCTCCGCCCGTATCCAGGCCGCCAGGGCCGCATCCTGCCGTTCGGCCAGGGCGGCCACGGCGCGGCCCAGCTTATGGCCGTTATCGACAAGGTTATCGCAGGAAATCACAGTGAAGGGCGCGGTCCCCGCCTTGAACCGGCGACGCAGCCCTTCAACCAGATGGCCGATCAGGCTGACGGGGTTCAGCGGCTCGGCCACATCATGGGCAATATCGGGATGGTCGAAATCCAACGTGCCATCGCCCTTCAGGCAATAGCCCTTCTCGGTGACCGTCATGGTGACGATGACGGTATCGGGATTGGCCAGCCGGTCCAGCAGGGCCGCGCGGTCGCCCGGACCGGCCAGCGTTTCCTTGATCGACCCGATCACGCGATACCGCGTCTCCCGCTCCAGCTCCGCCAGGATATACAGATTATCCTGGGGCCGCAGGGCATCGCGCACATCGGTGCTGCGCAGGGCGGCGGCACAGATGGCCCAGTTGCCGCCCTTTGCCAGCGCCTCATCGAAGAAAAACGCCTGGTGCGCGCGGAAGAAGGCGCCGGGCCCGAAATGCACCACACCGATCCCGGCGGCATCCCGGTCATAGGCGGGGCGGGCCACATCGGCGCGCAGCAGGTCCAGATTGGCGGTGGACAGGGTCGGCATTACAGGGTCACTCCGTTCTTCCAGATGGCGATTTCACGCTGGCCGTTCTTTTCCGCGCGGGTTTCCTTGCCTGATGCGGTGTCCAGGATCAGGGACCACATCGCATCCGCCGCCCCGTCCAGCCCGGCATCGGTCAGGGCCAAGCCCGCATCGAAATCGATCCAGTTCGGTTTCTGCCGGGCCAGCGCGCTGTTGGACGCGATCTTCAGGGTCGGGGCGGGGAAGCCCAGCGGCGTGCCGCGCCCCGTGGTGAACAGGATCACCGTTGCCCCCGCCGCCGTCAACGCCGTGGAGGAAACGCCGTCATTGCCCGGCGCCTCCAGCAGGGTCAGGCCCTTGACCCGCCGCTGCTGCCCATAGGCGATGACATCGCACAGGGGCGCGCGTCCCCCCTTCTGCACGGCACCCAGCGACTTTTCCTCCAGCGTCGTGATGCCGCCCGCGATATTGCCGGGGGACGGGTTCTCATAGACGGGCTGGTGATGGTCTAGGAAATATTGCTTGAAGCCATTGACCACATTGACGACGCCGTCAAACACCGTCTCGTCAACGGCCCGGCGCATAAGAAGTTCCTCCGCCCCGAAAATCTCCGGGATTTCGGTCAGGATGGCGCTGCCACCCGCCGCCGTCACCCGGTCGGCCATGCGGCCCACCAGGGGGTTGGCGGTCAGACCGCTGAACCCGTCCGACCCGCCGCATTTCAGGCCGATGACCAGATCGGAGGCAGGGCAGGGCACGCGGGCGTCACCCGCCGCGATCTCCACCAGCTCGGCGACCGCATTGATGCCGTCCTCTATCTCATCGCTGCTGGCCTGGGCGGTAAAGGCGCGCAGGCGTGACCGGTCGATGCCGGGCGCATCGCGCAGAAGCTTGTCCAACTGGTTGCTCTCACACCCCAGCCCCAGCAGCAGGACGCCGCCGGCATTGGGATGCTGCGCCAGGGCGGCGATGATGGATTTGGTATGGGCCAGATCATCGCCCAGTTGCGAACAGCCGAACGGGTGCGGGAAGGCGACCACACCATCCACCTTGCCGGCAAAGCGCTGGCTGGCCAACGTCGCGATACGCTCTGCGGTGCGGGCGACACAGCCGACGGTACACAGAATCCAGATCTCGTTGCGCGTTCCCACCCGCCCGTCGGGGCGGCGGTATCCCATGAAACTCTGGTCAGGCTTCGGCATCGCGGTCCAGGCCGCATCCGTGCCCGCCGGTGCGTACTGATAGCTCAGCGTACCCGACAGGCCGGTGGCCAGATTATGGCTGTGAACATGCGCGCCGGTATCAATGCCAGCGGTGGCAACGCCAATTGGCCAGCCATATTTGCGCACCGCTTCACCCGCCCTCAACGGGCGCAGCGCGAACTTGTGCCCGCGCGGAATGTCGGACAGCAGGGTGACGCTGTGCGCGCCCAGCTCAATCCGGGTGCCGGCCTCCAGCGCCTTGACGGCGATGGCCACATTATCGGCGGGATCGACGATATGGGCGGGCGGAAGCTCGTCATGCAGCGGTGCGGGTGGTTGCACGCAACTCATCTTGGCGTCATCCTCGGGCATGCGGACAGCCGGCACCTTTCCGGCGCGTCCCGCGTCTGGCTGATTGAAACTGACACCGGTTACCGGATAGATCAAGAGGACAGGTGGCATCCAAGGCTGACATCGCCGAAGGGGCGACCACCGATAAAAGCAGGGGAGGGGGCGTGGCCAAGGGTCGGGTATTGCTGCGCGGGGTGACGAAATGCTTCGGCGCCGTCGATGTGATCAAGGGTGTGGACCTGGAAATCGCACCGGGGGAGCTGACGGTGTTTGTCGGTCCGTCGGGCTGCGGCAAGTCCACCTTGCTGCGTCTGGTATCGGGCCTGGAGCTGCCGACCGGCGGGTCGATCATAATCGGCGACCGCGATGTCACCCTGGTTCACCCGTCCGAACGCGGCATCGCCATGGTTTTCCAATCCTACGCGCTTTATCCGCACATGAGCGTGGCGGAGAATATGGGTTTCGGCCTGAAGATCGCGGGCCTGCCCAAACCCCTGATCAAGGAGAAGGTGGCCAAGGCAGCGGAGATCCTGCAACTGACCCCCTTGCTGGACCGTAAGCCCCGCGCCCTGTCGGGCGGGCAGCGGCAGCGGGTGGCCATTGGCCGCTGCATCGTGCGCGAGCCGGAAGTGTTCCTGTTCGACGAACCCCTGTCCAATCTGGATGCGGCCCTGCGCGGGCAGATGCGGGTGGAAATCGCGCGCCTGCATGCCAAGCTGGGCGCCACCATGATCTATGTGACCCATGATCAGGTGGAGGCGATGACGCTGGCCACCCGCATCGTGGTGCTGAATGCCGGGCGGATCGAACAGATCGGCGCGCCTATCGAGCTGTACCGTCACCCCGCCAACCTGTTCGTGGCCGGCTTCATCGGCTCCCCGGCCATGAATTTCATGGATGGGATCGTGGAGGCGGTGGAAACCGACGGCGTCAGCGTGCGCCTGAACGGCGCCACACTGCGCCTGCCCCGCCATGACGCGGCGGTGAAGCCGGGGGCCAAGGTCACGGTGGGCATCCGGCCCGAACATTTCCGTGTCGGCCCGACGCCGGCGGACATGGACCATGATCAGGCGGTGGAGTTTGACGCCATCATTGATCTGGTCGAACGTTTGGGTGGGGAAACATTGGCGCATCTGCGCATGCCGTCGCTGTCGGATGGGGTGCTGGTGGTAAAGATCAGTGGCGACGTACCGCTGCGCATCGGTACCGGCCTGCGCGTCGGCGTCCGTCTGGCGCAATGCCACCTGTTCGACGCCGATGGCCGCGCCGTGGGTGAACCGGCGGCGCGCGCGGTCGTGGCGGCGTGAGGGGGCTAGCCTATGTATGACAACCGCGTCTCCGGCTATCTCTATATCGCGCCCTTCCTGATCGGTCTGGCGACCTTCACCCTCTTTCCTTTCCTGGCATCCTTCCTGCTGTCCTTTTCGGACTATCAGCTGCAGGACCCGGTGGAACAGGCGCGGTTTTTGGGCTTGGGCAATTACACGCAGATGGCGGGCGATGACACGTTCCATGGCTCGCTGGGCGTCACCTTCCTCTATGTGTTCATCACCGTGCCTTTGAAACTGGCCTTCGCCCTGTTCATCGCCTTCGTCTTGAATTTCAAACTGCGGGGCATCGGTTTTTTCCGCACCGCCTATTACGTGCCCTCCATCCTGGGTGGGTCGGTGGCCATTGCCGTGCTGTGGCGCTATGTCTTCGCGGGTGACGGGCTGATCAATCAGGTGCTGGTCTGGGCAGGGGGAGAGCCGCTGAACTGGCTGGGGGAGCCTGCCTATGCCCTGTTCACCGTCGTGCTGCTGCGCCTCTGGCAGTTCGGGTCGGCCATGGTGGTGTTCCTGGCGGGCCTGCAGAACATCCCCACCGACCTTTATGAGGCGGCGACCATCGACGGTGCCGGCAAGGCCCGCATCTTCTTCACCATCACCCTGCCGCTACTGACGCCGGTGATCTTCTTCAATTTCATCATGCAGATCGTGCAGGCATTTCAGGAGTTTAACGGCCCCTATATCATCACGGGCGGCGGGCCCCTGAAATCCACCTACCTGCTGCCCCTGATGATCTATGAGGAGGCGTTCAAGTACTTCAATGTCGGTTACGCCGCCGCCCTGTCCTGGGCCCTGTTCCTGATCATCGCGCTGTTCACCATCATCGCCTTTGCGTCTGCCAAATACTGGGTCTTCTACGGGAATGAGCGGGAGGATGGGGAATGAGCCTGATCAGCGCGCCCCGCCGCGATGTCGCCTGGATTGGCCGTTTCAGTGCCCTGCTGCGCTACGCCGTGCTGATTGGGGTGGGGCTGCTCATGCTCTATCCCCTGTTCTGGATGGTGGCCGCCAGCTTCAAGCCGAACCATGAGATTTTCGGATCGGCCGGCCTGTGGCCGCAGGAACCGACCATGGACGGGGTGGTGAAGGGCTGGCGCACCGGCACCGAATACAGCTTCGCGACATACCTGCTGAACAGCTTCGCCTTCATCATGCCGAAGGTGTTGCTGACGGTCGTGTCATCGGTGCTGGTGGCCTTCGGCTTCGCGCGCTTTCGCATGCCGGGCAAGCAGCTTTGGTTCGCGCTGATGGTGGCGACCATCCTGCTGCCGAAAAGTGTGCTGCTGATCCCGCAATATCTGATGTTCCGGGAATTCGGCTGGCTGGATACATATCTGCCGCTTTATGTGCCCTGCGCCTTCGCCACGGACGGCTTCTTCGTCTTCATGGTGGTGCAGTTCCTGCGCGGCATCCCGCCCGATATGGAGGAAGCCGCCGTCATCGATGGCTGCAACTCGCTCCAGGTGCTGTGGCATGTGGTGGTGCCGGTGATCATGCCGGCCATCATCTCCGTCGCTCTGTTCCAGTTCATGTGGAGCCTGAACGACTTCCTCTATCCCTTGATCTACCTGTCTTCGGTCGGCAAATACCCGGTGGCCCTGGCGCTGAAAATGGCCATCGATGTGACGGAGGCTACGGCCTGGAATCAGGTCCTGGCCATGTCCACCATCGCCCTGCTGCCCTCCCTGATCGTCTTCTTCCTGGCGCAGAAATATTTTGTCGAGGGGATCACATCGGGCTCGGTGAAGGGGTAGTTTTGTCGCATAAGGGGTTGGCCCGCATGCGACACCCAACTCACCCCACCGGCTGCTGTTGCGTGATGCAGTGGATACCGCCGCCGCCGCGCACGATATCCAGGGCCGGGACGGGGATGATCTTGCGGTCGGGGAACAGCTTGCCGAAAAGGCTGATGGCCTCTGCATCCATCGGGTCTTCGAACAGCGGCATGACGATGCCGCCATTAGCCATGTAGAAATTGGTGTAGGACAGCGTCAGGCGCACGCCATGCTGTTCCTGACGTGCCGGTGTGCGCAGGGTCACAACCTCCAGTGGGCGGCCCGCCGCATCGCGTGCGGCCTTCAGCCGGGCGACATTATCCTGGAACACGGGATAGTTCGGATCTGACGTGTCGTCGGTCACGATGGTCAGCACCACGCCCGGCTTCACAAAGGCCGCGATCTCATCGATATGGCCATCGGTTTCATCTTGCTCATAGCCCTTGTTCAGCCAGATGAATTCCCGCACGCCCAGATGCGACGCCAGATGCGCCTCGATCTCGCCCCGCGACAGATGCGGGTTGCGGTTGGGGTTCAGCAGGCATTCCTCCGTCGTCAGCAGCGTCCCCTCGCCATCGACATGGAACGACCCACCCTCCATCACCAGCGGGGCCGCAAACCGCTTCAGCCCCTGGTTCTCCAGGATCAGGCGCCCGACCTGCGTATCCAGCTGAAAATCGTCATAGTTCCGGCCCCAGGCATTGAAGCCCCAATGCACGCCGGCCACATCGCCCTTGCCGTTGACGACAAAGCTGGGCGCGTTATCGCGCAGCCAGCTGTCGGAGCAGGGCACCGGCAGCACCGACACGCCCGGCCCGCAGGCCAGCGAGACATCGGCCAGCGCCCCGTCGGGGCACAGCATCGTTACCGGTTCGAACTGCGCGATGGCCTTCGCCACCTCGGCATAGGCGGCACGCGCGGCGGGCAGGCCGTTGGGGAACGTCTCCTCCCGCACCGGCCACGCCATCCAGCAACGCGCATGCGGCGCCCATTCGGCGGGCATGTAAAAGCCTTCGGCGGCGGGATGGGTCATGATGCGATCCTTGCTTCTGATCTGGGCCGGACATGAAAACGCCCCGGCGAGGGTACCCGCCAGGGCGCTGTCATGACAACCATGCCGGTCCAAAAACGGGGGCCAGCTGATGATTTTTGGTCAGACTGAAAAATGGGAACTGCTAAAAGAAGCAGGCCTTTCCGCCTCAATCACGGCGGTTGGCCGGGTACTGCTCAACCGAAGCGGCATAACGGGAAAAAGCACCGAGCCGCAGCATAGGAAGCAGGAAAAAGTACCGCATGATGTGTCTCCATCGTTGTTTTCGATGGACGTAATATAGTTGCGCAACGGCTTTTGCGCCATCCGTGCCACGCGCCGGGGCAAGGCTGCGCGGCGCGCATGGCTTGGGGCAGGGGTTCTGGCGTGCTTCCCTCACCTCTCCCAAGCCGTCCGGCTTGAGCCCCTCCCTCTCCCACCTTCGTGGGCGAGGGGTGAAGATTTAGCCCCTCGCCCGCTTGGCAGGGAGAGGGAGGGGTCCGTCGGCGTCAGCCGATGGGAGGGTGAGGGAGCACCATCACCTCAGCGCTTCACATCCAGCCCTTCCTCATTCACCAGGCTCATCACATCGGCCACCGACACCAGATTGGCGTCGCCCGGCACCGAATGTTTCAACGCGGCGGCGGCGGCGGCGAAATTGATGGCCTGATCGGCGGCCCAGCCCTTGTCCAGCCCATGAATCAGGCCGGCGGCAAAGGCGTCACCGCCGCCGATGCGGTCGACAATGCCGTTCAGCTTGTAGGTGCGGGAATAATGGACCCGGTGGTCCCGCGCGGCGACACGGCCCGTCAGTTCCTGATGGTCCACGTCATGATGGCTGCGAATGGTGGAGGCCAGCCATTTCAGACCCGGCCAAGTCTTGAACGCCAGTTCTGCCGCCGCCAAGAACCGCTCCGACAGGGGAAGGGCGTGGAAATCCGCACCCAGGATCAGGGCGATGTCGCGCTCGTTCCCGAACATCAGGTCGGCGCACGACGCCAGTTTGGCAAACACCGCCGGTGCATCGCCGCCCCGGTCGGCCCACAGCTTGGCGCGGTAGTTACAGTCGAAGGAAACCTTGACGCCGGCTGCCTTGGCGGCTTCGGCCGCGGCGACCACGGCCTGCTCCGCCTGTTCGCTGACGGCGGGCGTGATACCGCCGACATGCAGCCATTCGACCCCGTTCAGCAGCGTGGGCCAGTCATAGGCGCTGGCCTCCGTCACCGCGAACGCGGACCCGGCGCGGTCATAAATGATCTCCGATGGGCGCTGCATGGCGCCGACGGTCAGGAAATACAGGCCCATGCGGCCATGGCGCATCTGGATGCCGCGCGTGTCGATGCCATGGCGGCGCAGTTCACCCCGGCAGGCCTCGCCAATGCCCTGGTCGGGCAGGGTGGAGACCACGGCAGCGTTCCAGCCGAATCGGGCCAGTGATACGGCGACATTGGCTTCCGCCCCGCCAAAGGTGACGTCCAGGCGTGGGCTTTGCAGCAGCATTTCCCGGCCCGGCGCCGTCAGGCGCATCAGCAATTCACCAAAACACACGATACGCCCGGTCATCGGGTCTCTCCCTTCCACCATGCAAACCTGCCTACTGCGGGATTTGTGCCACATCCTGTGACGAACTTGGATATCTCAATGCAAAAACGTATTGCCACCGGTGTCAGATCGGATCATTAATAGCCCTGTCACCGGTGTCAACGCCTACCGGCTTCGACGACTGGTATAAAGACCTAAATCGTTCGTCCTACCCCCTGCTTGCCGTTCCGGCTGCGGGCCGGATCGGTGCGGCCAGAACGATAAATCTGAAGGGGAAGGAAGCAATGATGAAGTTCGCGGGTACGCCCTGCATCCGTCGCCGTCTCGCCGGCGCCTCGGCCCTGGTCATGCTGGCGGGCCTGATCCCTGCGGGTGCGCAGGCACAGGAAGCCCTGGAAGAAATCGTGGTTACGGGCTTCCGTGGCTCGCTGGCCAGCGCCATCAACAAGAAGCGGAACGAGAATGACATCGTCGATGTCATCAATGCCGAAGATATCGGCAAGTTCCCGGACACCAATCTGGCCGAATCGCTGCAGCGTATCCCCGGCGTCTCCATCGACCGCGATGGCGGCGAAGGCCGTTCGATCACGGTGCGCGGCCTGTCCTCCACCTTCACCCGCGTGCGGCTGAACGGGCTGGAAGCCCTGGCCACCACGGGCGGCAAGGACGGGTCGGGCGGCGCCAACCGTGGCCGCGGCTTCGACTTCCAGATTTTCGCGTCCGAGCTGTTCAACAGCCTGACGGTGCGCAAGTCCACGTCGGCCCAGACCGAAGAAGGCTCGCTGGGTGCCACCGTCGACCTGCAGACGGCCCGCCCGTTCGACTATAACAAGTTCGTTTTCTCGGCCTCCGGCAAGATCGGCTACAACGACCTGTCCAAGTCGAAGGACCCGCGCGGCACCCTGCTGGTCTCCGACACGTTTGCGGATGGCAAGATCGGCGCCCTGTTCTCCGTCGCCTACTCGGAGACCAACCGTCTTGAGGAAGGCTCCTCGACGGGCCGTTGGGAACGCGGCATCGACACGATCGGCACCATTCCTGCCAGCGGCAATGGTAGCGCCACCGCCAACTTCCTGTTTGGCGGCGGTGGTGCGTCCAACACGCCGGGCAACCGTGCCCGGCCCGAACAGTCGGCCTGGCACCCGCGCATCCCGCGCTATGGCCGCCTGGATTACGACCAGGAACGCCTGGGCGCCACCGCTGCCCTGCAGTTCCAGCCGTTTGAGACGACGCGCATCACGCTGGACGGCCTCTATGCCGATCTGAAGGGCACGCGCCAGGAACAGTATCTGGAAGCCATCTCCTTCAGCCGCAACACCGGCGCGGGCGGCATGGGCGGCACCACCGTCACCCAGGCCACCTATGATGATCTGGGCAACCTGATCAAGGGCACCTTCAACGGCGTCGATATCCGTACCGAACAGCGCCGCGACCGGTTGCAGACCGAATTCCTGCAATATTCCGTCAACCTGGACCAGGAACTCTCCGAGACGATCCGTTTCAAGGGCATCGCCGGCTGGTCCTCCTCGGTGCAGGACAACCCCGAACAGACGACCCTGTCGCTGGAAGCCTACAATGTCCAGGGCTACAGCTACGACTATTCCGGCAACAAGAATCTGCCGGCCTTCAATTACGGCTTCGACGTCACCAACCCCGCCAACTATATTTTCAGCCCCTCCACGCGTCTGGTCCGCAACGGTGCCGTCATCGGTGATCAGTCGCTGATCCGCATCCGTCCCAATAAGACGAATAACGATTTCCAGACCATGCGCGGCGAGTTCGAGTGGGATGCCCAGGACTGGGTGACCCTGAAGGCGGGTCTGGCTCACAAGGATTACAAGTTCAAGACCCAGGAATGGCGTCGCTATGGCACGCTGGACCCGGTGCAGGGGACCGGCAACCTGACCGAGGCCGCCGTGCCCCTGCCGGCTGGCACCAACCTCGCCAGCCTCACGGAACTGGTGTCTGGCTTCGGTCGCCACCTGAGCGTTCCGAACGGCACGCCCACCGCCTGGATCGTGCCTTCCATCGACAAGTTCGAGGAGCTGTTGGGCTTCTACTGTAACTGCGTCAACCAGTATGGCGATTTCCGCGTTGCCAAGGATGGCCAGGGCGCCATCGGCAGCAACCGTCAGGCCCGCGAACGCAGCCTGAGCGCCTTCGTCCAGGCCGATTTCAACACCGAACTGGCGGGCATGCCGTTGCGTGGCAATGTCGGCGTGCGACAGGTGAAGACCAAGCTGACCTCCACCGGCTATGTCGGCACCACGCTGGCGACCGTGGAGCGTGAGTATGACGACACGCTGCCCGCCATGAACCTGTCGCTGGAGCCGATCGACGATTTCCTGGTCCGCTTCGGCGCAGCCAAGGTCATGTCGCGTCCGGATCTGCCGCAGCTGACGCCGGGCGGTTCGATCACCAACGCCAACCAGACGCTGAGCAGCGGCAATCCCTACCTGAACCCGATCCGCGCCAATACCGTCGATCTGTCCTTCGAATGGTATCCGGAGAAGGAAACGCTGGTGTCGGTCGGTCTGTTCTACAAGGACATCAAGAGCTACATCCAGAACATCTCTGAAACCATTCCCTTCCGTGATACCGGCCTGCCGGAAAGCCTGCTGGCCAACGGCAACACGATGGACAGCATCTTCACCATCACGCGCGCCGGCAACACCAAGGGCGGCCCGCTGAAGGGCTTCGAAATCAGCGTGCAGAAGCCGTTCACCTTCCTGCCGGCCCCGTTCGATGATTTCGGTGGTATCGCCAACTTCACCTATGTGACGTCGGACATCGATTACCGCGTCGGCACCCGCACCGTGCGCGAGCCGCTGGTCGGTCTGTCGCCCAAGTCGTTCAACGCCACTCTGTACTATGAGAACGACGATTTCAGCGCCCGCGTCTCCGGCTCCTTCCGTGATGAGTATTTGACCCAGATCTCGCCCGGCAACGCCAACGACATCCGTGGCAAGGCCTCGACCTTCAACCTGGACTTCTCGGCCAGCTATAACTTCTCCGAGCAGATTTCGGTGACGTTCGAAGCCATCAACCTGACCGACGAGTTCGACGAGCGCTGGGTCGGTACCAGCGAGCGCCAGAACTCTGAAGAATATGTCCACTATGGCCGCCAGTTCTTCCTGGGTGCCAAGTACAAGTACTGATGACCTCCGCTTCCCCCTGGCTCGTTCAGAGCCGGGGGGAAGACCCCACGGGGCTGCATCGCGGCCCGGCGTGGAAACCGGTGGCAATGCATGATCGCCTCCGGTATTGCCTTGATCTCCTGTTCCGACCTCATCACGGCCCCACCGGCACAGGCGGGGCCGTTTTCCTGTTGATGGGAGCCTTCCAACGTGAATATCCAGGCCTTCACCCTGCTGCTGAAAAGCTCGCCCGTCATTCCGGTCCTGACCATCGAAAGGGTGGAGGATGCCGCCCCCCTGGCCGTGGCCCTGAAGGAGGGTGGCCTGTCGGTGGTGGAGGTGACCTTGCGCACGCCCGCCGCCCTTGACGCCATCACCGCCATGAAGCGGGCCGTGCCCGGCCTGATCGTGGGTGCCGGCACCATCCTGAAGCCATCGGATCTGGATGCCGCCATGTCGGCGGGGTCGGATTTCATCGTGACCCCGGCTACGACGGCGGCCCTGGTGGCCCCGCTGAAGGCCTGTGGCGTGCCGGTCATCCCCGGCGTGGCCACGCCCAGCGAGGTGCTGGAGCGCCTGGATGACGGGTTTGAGGTGCTGAAGCTGTTCCCGGCAGAGCAGTATGGTGGTGCAGCCACCATCGCCGCCCTTTCCGCCCCCCTGCCGCAGGCCCGCTTCTGCCCCACGGGTGGCATCGGTCGCGACAAGGTGGCTGGGTATCTGGCGCTGAAGAATGTCGTCGGCGTCGGCGGCTCCTGGATCGCCACCAACAAGCAGATCGCCGAGGGCGACTGGGCCGGCATCACCGAAAATGCCCGCGCGGCGGCCGCGTTCGCCACGCCCGGCGTTTAACACAAACGCCTCAAACGGGGTAAGCCCGGAACCAGGGGCAGCGTGGTATCGTTAAGGCTGCATCCACTAACCGGAGGATGCAAACCATGAAGATGCTTCTCGGCACCGCCGCCCTGTCCCTGGTCCTGGTCGCCCCAGCTTTGGCCGCCAGCTCCGACAGTGACATCGCCGCCTTCCGTCAGGCCAAGGTTTCCCTGACCCAGGCCATCGCCCAGGCAGAACAGCAGGGCAAGGGCAAGGCGGTGGATGTCGATTTCGATACCAAGAACAGCGTCGGCCTGTATCAGATCGATATCGTGTCCGGCGAGACCGTGACCCGCTGGGATGTCGATGCCTCCAACGGCAAGATCGCGTCAGCCGACAAGCAGACCCTGGCCACCTGGGCGCAGCAGCTGGGTGCGGGCGTGGAGCCGCGCGAACTGACCGCCGCCTCCACCAGCCTGGCGCAGGCCATCGGCATCGCGGAGAACAAGGGCGGCGGCAAGGCCATCGAGGCTGAGGTCGATCACGATAATGGCCGCCTGACCTATGAGGTGGAGGTGCTTAACGGCAACGGCACCCGCACCATCCGCGTCGATGGCGCCACCGGTCAGGTCATGGCCGACAAGAGCTGATGATAAGGGGGCGGGCTTACCCGCCCCCTTATCACAACCCGTTCAGATATTCTTCCAGATTGGTATAGCCATCACCATCCCGGTCGGTCGCCCCGTCCGCCGGATCGGTCGGGTTCAGGCCTTGCGACTTTTCCCAGGCATCGGGCGTGCCGTCACGGTCGCTGTCAACCGGTGCCCCTCCCGCCGCCAGCACCGGCCAGCCGCCGACATCGTCCTGATTGTCGATGATCCGGCCCTCGCCCTTGGCCACGCCTGCCGTGATCCGCTCATCCACACTGTCGCGCACCCGTCCCGCTCCGGCCTTGGCCAGAACCGCGCGGAAGGCGGCGTCGGCGGGTTCCGTTGTCACCGCCGCCATGGGGATGGGGGCAGACTGGCGGTAGCCATCGGCCTGCACACCCGTGACCAGCGACCAGGGGTCCGCCGGCTCTGCATGGTTCATCCAGTTGCCGGCAAAATACGCCCTGGCCACGGGGCTTTTCTCATCAAAGGCATGTGCGCCCTTCGAATCAGGCCCCGCCACATAATAATTGTTCACGAAATTATAGGCCGTGACGGCATCGGTATCGGCATTATAGCCGGACGCCCCGCCCTTGCCCGTCCCCTTCCAATTGAAGAAGACATTGTTGCGGAAATCCATGAAGGCGCCGGTCGGATCATCCGCCTGCTTTTCAAAATTGCCGGGGCGCGGCATGCGGGCCGTGTGGCTGGCCCACAGATTATGGTGAAAGCTGAAACGCGATCCGAACGACCCGCGCGCCAGCGTGCCATAGCCATGATCGCCCTTGGCATGCACCGACTTGTTCAGGCTTTCGGCGATCACCGACCATTGTACTGTCACATTGTCCAGCCCCGTCATCCCTTCCTTCCATTTGAAGGAAAGCGACAAGCTTTCATCGGTGGACCAGCTGGCGGAGACATGGTCCAGAATGATGTGCTTGCCATCAAAGACCGTGACGGCGTCGGCTTCCTGCCCCGCCGCACTGCCCAGGCGGGAACGGATGTGGCGCACCACCACATGGCTGGCCGTCACAATCAACGGATAATCGCGCAAGGTGATGCCACCGCCCGGCGCCGACTGGCCCGCGATGGTGATGAAATCGTTCTTGATGCGCAGATCGGATTTCAGCTGGATGGTCCCCGACACGGCGAACACCACCATGCGCGGCCCCTTGGCCTCCACCGCCTCGCGCAGGCTGCCCGGACCCGCATCTTCCAGGCTGGTGACGATGAACACCCGTCCCCCCCGTCCCCCCATGGCATAGGCACCGGCCCCTTCGGCCCCCGGAAAGGCCGGAATGGCGGCGGGCGCCACATCACGGCCGATGGCGGCAGCCGGAAGGGAGGGCAGCAGGCACAGCAGGGCAGCAAATGCTGCCGGGCGCATCTTCATCTGGGCACTCCCTTTTATCACAGAAGCCGGTACTGGCTTTGCGTACCGTCTTTACACATGATTTGACACCGGTTACCATTATTTTGCGGGGCTCGGCAAATGAAAAGCAGACTTTCACTGCCGTCAAACCCGGACAATGACTGATTTGGGGTTGCGCCATCCTGGCGCACAGTGCAGTACATTCTTATTGTCCCCTGGGGGGACAATTGATGCCGATAAACACATCAAAATGGGACAGCACCATCCATGCCCCGTGCCCGCACCGCCGACGCTGCCACCGTGACCGAACAGGCCGAAAAGCCGGAAGCGCCGAAGACCTATATCTGGGACCTGAAGCGCCGGCCCACCATCAATGATGTGGCCCGTCTGGCGGAAGTGTCGAAGAAGACGGTGTCGCGGGTCATCAACCAGTCGCCCCTGGTGAATGAGGAAACCCGTCAGAAGATCACCAAGGTCATCGACGATATCGGTTATGAGCCGGACCCGCAGGCGCGCGGACTGGCGTCCCAGCGCTCCTTTCTGCTGGGCATCATCTATGACAATCCCAACAGCCAGTATGTGGTGAATGTCCAGGCGGGCATTCTGGAGGCCTGCCGCAAAAGCGGGTTTGAGCTGGTCGTGCATCCCTGCATCCGCACCAGCCCGACCTATATGAAGGAGATGCGGCAGTTCGCGGAACGGCAGAAGCTGGACGGTGTCATCCTGCTGCCGCCTCTGTCGGAGGATGAGGCCCTGGCCGCCATGCTGGTGGAAATCGGCTGCCGCTTCATCCGGGTGGCCTGCGTGCCGCTGGATGTCGCCGCCCATCTGGTCGTGTATGAGGATTATAAGGGGGCGGCAGAGGTGGCCGACCATCTGGTCGAACTGGGCCATCGTCGCATCGGCTATATCGCCGGCACGCCGCAATATAAATCCGCGCAGGAACGCCGCCGTGGTTTCGCTGACGGTTTGGCCCGCCACGGTCTGTCGCTGGACCCCGAACTGTCAGCACAGGGTGCCTACACGTTTGAAAGCGGCCAGGAATGCGCTGAAAAGCTGCTGTCGATGGCGAATCCGCCCACGGCGATTTTCGCCTGTAACGATGAAATGGCCGCCGGCGTCTATCGCATCGCCTATCAGAAGGGCATCGCCATCCCCCAGGACCTGACCGTTGTCGGCTTTGACGACAGCCAGCTGGCCCTGCGCATGTGCCCCGCCCTGTCGACAGTGCGCTCCCCCGTCCGCGACATGGGGCGCGTGGCGGCGGAAAAGCTGATCCAGCGTATCGCACAGCCCGACGCCAAGCTGCGCGAGACGATTTTCCAGCCGCATCTGGTGGTCCGCGAAAGCAGCGCGCCGCCCAAGGCCTGATGGTTCGGGCCGTGGGTTCATCCCACGGCTCCTGTCGCCTTGCATGGAAACCGGTGTCATCATAGGATGGCGCCTGATATATCCCATATTTCAGGAGTTATGACGGTGTCCACCGCCCAGGAAATCGCCCAGCGTTTCGTCGCTGCCCGTCGCGCCGCGACCGCCCTGCCGGATTATCCCGGCACAATCCCCGATCACCTGACCCAGTCCTATGACATTCAAGATGTGGCGCGGTCGCTCTGGCCCACGCCGGTGCGCGGTTGGAAGATCGGCATGGTGCCGCCGGCCTTCCGGGAGAAACTGGGGGCCATGCGTCTGGCCGGTCCCGTGTTTGACGGCAATGTCTGGGATTACAACGAGGGTCAGGTGATCGACCTTCCCGTCATTCCCGGCGGCTTCGCTGCGGTTGAGGGGGAGTTCGTGGTGAAGCTGGGCGCCGACATGCCGGCCAGCGGCCCGTCGGATGAGGCGGAGGCGAAGTCCCTGATCGGTTCCATCCATGCCGGTATCGAACTGGCCGGCAGCCCGCTGGCCACCATCAACAAGCTGGGCCCCACCGTCGTGGTCAGTGATTTCGGCAATAATGCCGGCCTGATCGTGGGTCCCGAACTGAAGGGCTGGGCCGATGCGGCACCTGAAAGCCTGACCGTGGAAACCCGGATCGAAGGCGAAGTGGTCGGCACGGGCAGCTTTGCCAGCATCCCAGGCACGCCGGTCCAGGCCGTCGCCTTCCTCCTGGCCCATTGCCGGGCACGCGGCATCGCCCTGCCGGCAGGCACCCTGATCACCACCGGGGCCGTGACGGGTATCCATGACATCGCCTTGGGCCAGTCTTCCACCGTCACCTTCGCGCCAGGCGGTCAGATCAAGGTGCGGACCGTCCAGGCACAGCCGCGCTGAACCGGTCACGAAGGTTGGGGGGCGGGCGTTGCTCCCAACCTTCGCTTGACTTCAAACATTGAATGAACAACGTTCAATTCAGCGGGGCGCAGCACCTTCCCGGAATTGGCGCTCTTGGGCGCGGGCACTGGGGTGCTATAATGCGTCTGTCTGTTGAAGAGGCGTCTGTTCCATGAAGAAAATCATCCTGCTTGTCCTGGCTTTGCTGGTGCTGATCGGCGCCGGTGTCGGCGGCTATGTCATGTTCGGGCCGAAGCCGCACAAGGAAGGCGAGCATGCGGAAGAAGCGCCCAAGAAGAAGGAGCGCACGGGTCCCCCCGTCTTCGTGCAGGTGGGACCGATGATTGTTCCCGTCATGGGTGCCAAGACCGTGGAACAGAACATCATGGTCACCGTCAGCCTGGAAGTGGATGACGACACGATCCGCGAACAGGTCCGCGTGCAAAGCCCGCGTCTGATCGATGCCTATGTCCAGGCCCTTTATGGCGGCATCGACAAGGGGCAGGTGATCGACGGCCAGGTCCTGAACATTCCCGCCCTGAAGACCAAGCTGATGGAAACCACGGACAAGGTCCTCGGCCCCGGCATCGTGCATGACGTGCTGATCCAGTCGGTCAGCCAGCGGCCGGTTTATTAGGGATTGTCTGTAACAGCGCCCCCCTTTCGTCATCCCAGCTTGCGCCGGGATGACGAAGGAAGAAGTAGTTCCGGTTAACGGAATATGTTTGATGAACCGATACGCGCCGCGTCGGCACTGCTGACCTCTGGCCGCCTTCCTGCTATAATACCCTTATCAACACCACAGTTGCGTCTGCACCCATCCGGAGCCAATGGCTTTCGGAGCGGGAAGGGTGCGCGCTCCTGAAACACACCTTTATTTTTTGTTTCACATCGTTGCACGGATACTGCCGCACCCGCGTCCGAATCATCCCGCACTGCAATGCCGCAGTGCAAAGTGCAAGTCTGGTTAATGGTGGCGTATTGCCGCATTCAAAAGCGCATGGCATGCTTGCGTCCGCCTAATGCCGCCGGCCGTCCGGTCAGAAAAACAGAAGCGGCATCTTCAACAGGGTAAGGAAACGACATGACCACGCAAGTGCTGTACTTCGTGCTGGCATGTGGGGTGCTGGCCATTCTTTATGGGCTGGTAACGGCCCGTGCCGTGCTCTCCGCCAGTCCGGGCAATGCCCGCATGCAGGAAATCGCCCACGCCATTCAGATCGGTGCGGGTGCCTATCTAAACCGTCAATATACGACCATCGGCATTGTCGGAGTCGTGATCGCGGTGCTGGTGGGTGTGCTGCTGGGCGTCAAGGTGACCATCGGCTTCATCATCGGCGCGGTCCTGTCCGCCGCCGCTGGCTATATCGGCATGAACATCTCCGTGCGCGCCAATGTCCGCACGGCAGAGGCCTCGCGTCAGGGGCTGGCGCAGGGCCTGTCGCTGGCGTTCCGCGCCGGTGCAGTGACGGGCATGCTGGTGGCGGGCCTCGCCCTGCTGGGTGTTGCCGGCTACTATTTCGTGCTGACCTCCATGGGCGTCACTGGCCGCGAACTGATCGACGCGCTGGTGGCGCTCGGCTTCGGCGCCTCGCTGATCTCCATCTTCGCGCGCCTGGGCGGCGGCATCTTCACCAAGGGCGCCGACGTGGGCGCAGATCTGGTGGGCAAGGTCGAAGCCGGCATTCCCGAAGATGATCCCCGCAACCCTGCCGTGATCGCCGATAATGTCGGTGACAATGTCGGCGACTGCGCCGGCATGGCCGCCGACCTGTTCGAGACCTATGCCGTGACCGTGGTCGCCACCATGGTGCTGGCCTCCATCTTCTTTGCGGGTCAGGGTGTCCTGGCCTCGGCCCTGGTCTATCCGCTGGCCATTGGCGGGGCGTGCATCATCACCTCCATCATCGGCACCTATTTTGTGAAGCTGGGTCCGTCCAACAACATCATGGGCGCGCTCTACAAGGGCTTCATCGCCTGCGGTCTGCTGTCGCTGGTCGCCATCGCCGGCGTGACGCAGTATGTGCTGCCCGAAGGGTTCCAGACCGTGTTCACCACGGGTGACGGGGTCACCTTCACGGGCCGGCACCTGTTCTATTGCGGCCTGATCGGTCTGGCCGTTACCGGCCTGATCGTCTGGATCACCGAATATTACACGGGCACCAATTACCGCCCCGTGAAGTCGGTGGCCCAATCCTCCACCACGGGCCATGGCACCAATGTCATCCAGGGTCTGGCCGTGTCGATGGAATCGACCGCATTGCCGGCCCTGGTGATCTGTGTCGCCATCATTGCCTGCTTCCTGCTGGCAGGATTGTTCGGCATTGCCATTGCGGTCACCAGCATGCTGGCGGTCGCCGGTATGGTCGTGGCGCTGGATGCCTATGGCCCCGTCACCGACAATGGCGGCGGCATCGCCGAAATGGCTGACCTGCCCAAGGATGTGCGCGTCACCACCGATGCACTGGACGCCGTGGGCAACACCACCAAGGCCGTGACCAAGGGCTATGCCATTGGCTCTGCCGGTCTGGGTGCGCTGGTACTGTTCGCGGCCTATAATGAGGATCTGAAGTTCTTCATCGCCAATGCCGGCACCTACCCCTATTTCGACGGAGTGACGGTCGATTTCAGCCTCGCCAACCCCTATGTCGTCGTCGGTCTGATCCTGGGCGGCCTGCTGCCCTATCTGTTCGGCGCGATGGGCATGACCGCCGTGGGCCGCGCCGCCGGTTCCGTGGTGGAAGAGGTGCGGCGTCAGTTCCGCGAGGATAAGGGCATCATGGCCGGCACGTCCAAGCCGGACTATGGCCGCGCGGTCGACATGCTGACCAAGGCCGCCATCAAGGAGATGATCATCCCGTCGCTGCTGCCGGTGCTGGCGCCGGTGGTTCTGTATTTCCTGATCGCGGCCATCGCGGGCAAGGGCGCGGCGTTCAGCGCCGTCGGCGCCATGCTGTTGGGCGTCATCGTCACGGGCCTGTTCGTCGCCATCTCCATGACGTCGGGCGGCGGCGCCTGGGACAATGCCAAGAAATATATCGAAGAGGGCCACCATGGCGGCAAGGGCTCAGACGCGCACAAGGCAGCCGTGACCGGTGACACCGTGGGTGACCCGTATAAGGACACGGCAGGCCCCGCCGTGAACCCGATGATCAAGATCACCAATATCGTGGCGCTGCTGCTGCTGGCCATCCTGGCCCACGGCTAAACGTTACGCATATCCTTGATGAACCCCGGTCTGGCGACAGGCCGGGGTTTTTTCATGCCCGCCCGTCATGATCAATGATCGGTCCCTTGGCCACATCCTCTGCCTTGGCCTTGCTGACCGAGTGTCCATCCAGCCAGGCGCGGGCCTGCTGGCGGTGTTCGTCGCGGATGGAGCCGGAGGCTGTGCGCAGGGCGAGTGTCAGGACGGCCAGATCATCGGTGAAGCCCAACAGGGTGACGAAGTCCGGCACCGCATCCACCGGCATGATGAAATAGGCCAGCGCGCCCAGCAGCACCGCCTTGTCCCGCAGCGGCGTGGCCGGATCGGTGGCGGCATAGCGGGCGGCGATGATGCGGTCGGCAAAGGGAATGCGGGCCAAACTGCCACGCAGCTTGTCCCAGAAGCGGCGGCGGACAAGGTCGGCATCGCTACGCATCTTGATCGGATCGATGCGCAGGGCCTCTTCACTATATTTATCGCCAGGCTCGCTCATGCCCTGGATATGGCGAAGATACCGCGTCGGGGCAAGGGGTCAGGCGGGCCGCACTCCCGTATAGCGGGCGCGCGGCCGGATCAGGACGCCCGACCGCACCTGTTCCAGAAGATGCGCCACCCATCCGGCACTGCGCCCCAGGGTGAAGATGGTAATGGGCGCATGCGGCGGCAGACCCAGCCGGTCGGCCAGCAGGACCAGGGCAAAATCGATGGTCGGCGGTGTCCCCGCCATCTCCGTCGCGGTGCGGGCCAGCGCTATGGCGCGGCGCATGCGGGTATCGGCCCCCCAAGTCGCCGCCATCCGCTTCAACAGCCAGGCGGCCCGCACATCGCCCTTGGCGTAAAGCGGATGGCCGAATCCCGGCAGCTCATCCCCACGCGCCAGATGGGCGGCCAGGGCCTGGGCCGGGTCGGGCGCATCCAGCAGCCCCGGCAGGATGGCCGCCACCCGCGCCGTCATCCCGCCATGGCGCGGTCCCCGCAACGCACCGATCCCCGCCGACAGGGCGGCATAGGGGCTGGCCCCGGTGGAGGCGACGCAGCGGACGGTAAAGGCCGATGCGTTCAGCTCATGATCCGCACACAGGACCAGGGCCGCGCGAATCAGGTCCGTCCCTGGCCCTGCCACGCCCCAGGCGCTGCACAGTTGCTGATGCAGGGGCAGGGCAGAGGGGTTGGTGCCTGCCAGGATGGCCGCCGTCAGACGCAGGATGCGCGCCCCCGTCCGTGCCAGCCCCGCCTGTGTGCGGTTCACGGACCGCAGGTCGCTCGCCGCCGCCAGTGGCAGCAGTGACAAAAGCCGGTCCAGCGGGTCCAGGCCCGGCGGCAGGCTGGCAAAGGCGGGCAGGGCGGGCGGTTCCTCCGCGAACGCATCCTCCGTGCTGTCCCACAGCAGGCTGGCCACCGCCTCCAGCGTCGCGCCCGCCGCCAGATCGCCGGCATCCCGCCCGCGATAATACAGCCCGTCACCGGTGATCAGGGTGATGGCCGATTCCAGCACCGGTGCGCCCCAATCCAACGCCCGGTCGCTGGCCGCTTCCACGGGCCGGTCACGCCGGGTCACCAGGGCGCGGACATCCTCGGCGCGGTACAGCCGCGTGCGCCCGCCTGCCGGGGCGTCGGACCGGATCAGGCCCCGGCTGACATAGGCATAAAGCGTGGGCAGGCTGACGCCCAGCTCGGCAGCGGCTTCCTTGGCGGACAGGGTCAGGGGTGCGGTCATGATGATATATTGATTTATTGAATCAATATTGACTGTATATCCGTCCCGTCCAACCCTGTCCAGGATGCAACAAGCTGGAAGGAGCCGGAAATGACGACCGGACTGGATGGGATCATCGCCGCCGAAACCGTGTTGAGCCATGTGGATGGGGCGGCAGGCGAACTCGTCCTGCGTGGCCTGCCCGTGGAACGTGCGGCGCAGACCCTGGATTTCGAAGGGATCACGGCCCTGCTGTGGCAAGGGTTCCACCCGCTGGGCGGGCGCCCCGATGCCCTGCGTGATGCCATTGGCCGGGCGCGGGTGGCCGTTGCGGCGCATCTGCCCGCCTTGCTGCCCGCCACGGCGGGGTTGAGCGATGTGGAGGCGCTGCGCCTGATGCTGTCATCCTTGCCCGATGGTGACGCGGCGGCGGATGCAGTGCGTGTGGTGGCCGCCGTTCCCGTCTTCATCGCGGCACGGGTGCGTCATGTCCAGGGGCTGGCCCCCATCGCGCCTGATGCCGGCGCCGGCCATGCGGCGGATTTCCTGCGCATGATGACGGGGCATGCTGCCGATCCGGCGCTGGCCCGCGCGCTTGACACCTATCTGGTGACGGTCAGTGACCATGGCCTGAATGCCTCCACCTTCGCCGCACGCATCGTCGCCTCAACCCGCGCCGGCATGGTCAGCAGCGTGGTGGCCGGCCTCTGCGCCCTTAAGGGGCCGCTGCATGGCGGCGCGCCGGGACCCGTGCTGGACATGCTGGACGCCATTGGCAGTGCGGATGCCGCCCCCGCCTGGATCGCCGGTGAACTGACGGCGGGCCGCCGCCTGATGGGCTTCGGCCACCGCATCTACCGGGTGCGCGACCCGCGGGCGGAGGTGCTGAAGGTCGCCGTCCGCCCCCTGCGCAGCCCGCGCATCGATCTGGCCGAACAGGTGGAGCATGCGGCCCTCTCGGCCCTTGCCGCCCACCGGCCCGACCGTCCGCTGGAAACCAATGTGGAGTTCTACACAGCCCTGCTGCTGGACGCCGTCGGCCTGCACCGCGACCTGTTTACGCCCATCTTCGCCATGGGTCGCGTTGCCGGGTGGAGCGCGCATGTCATGGAGCAGGAGGCGACGGGCCGCCTGATGCGTCCCGCCTCCCGCTATGTGGGGCCGGTGGCGGCTTAAGCGGGCCTCTTTATGCCCGCCTCTGTCACCACTCGGTCGAACTCCACGATGGCGCATATGATGTGATAAAAACTGCTGGCCGGGGCCGGCTCGTCCACGAAGGTACTGTCGGGCGACAGCCGGTCCCACCACAGACCCTTCACGGGTGTGTTGAGATAGAGCGACAGCCCATCCGCCGCCTTTGCGGCCTGGGTCCAGTATTGTTCCTCGCCCGTGATTTCGGCGGCCAGCAAGGCGGCTTTCAACCGCTCCGTCTGTGGCCACAGACGGGCGGTATGATCATGGATGCTGAAATCATCCAGCAGGCTGTTGAAGGCCACACCGCGTATGGGATCGACCCCGTATGTTTCCGCGATTTCCAGCAGGCGCAAACCGGCCCGCGTGCCATCGGCCCGCCCGCGTGCCCGGCCCCAGCGCAGCAGCAGCCAGGCCCATTCGAACTGGTGCCCTGGCTCCACGATCCGCCCCGCCTCACCGGGCGCCGGATGCCAGGACGCGTCGAAGAACTCCCGCAGCGCGCCCGTGACCGGGTCGATCAAGCGCGAAAGGGCCAGTTCGGCGATACCGTCGGCCATGGTGGTCCAGCGCATGTCCCCGCCCGCCTCTTCCCAGGCCAGCGATGCCTCCAGCAGATGCATGTTGGGGTTGGATTGCAGGGGCAGGGCATCGGGGTCCAGCAGCGCGAACCCGCCCTGGCGGCCACAGCGCCCGATCAGCAGATCCCGCAGCGCCGTGGCCACCGGCTCCAGTTCCGCCCGCTTGTTCAGCGCACGGGACGCATGGGCCAGCGCGAACAGGGCGAAGGCCTGATCATACAGGTCGGAGCTGTCATCCAGCACCCCGCCATCCGCCGCCACCAGCGTGCGGAACAGGCCGTCCGCGCGGCGGTGACGCGCCAGATAGGCATCCAGGGCCCGATGCACGATGCTGCCCGCCGGTCCTTCCCAGCCCAGCGTATGGGCCGTGGCATAGGCATAGATCTGTCGTGGCTGCACCCGCGCCCGCCGGGGTAGGTCCACCGGCTGCCCCGTCTTGTCCAGTTTCTCATGAAAACCATCGCGCGCATGGTCGTATCCGGCATCCCACCATAGGGGGAAGGCATGCTCAACGGCCCAGGTCACCAGGGCGTCGCGACGGCGGGCCGCCTCGTAGAGGGGTGATGCGAACATGGGCTTGATCCTCGGGGCTTCCGGTCGGGTGACAGGCTACCGCCAACAACGATCCGTCGGCCCCATTGTTGCCTATTCTTCGGCGGTTTTCATCAAAACCGAACGACCCGGCAGCAGGCGGTGGTTGAAGGGCAGGATGGCGGCCCCTACTGCGGGCGCATCGGCGGCCATGGCGGCGCGGCGAAGGGGGGCCAGGATCGGTACCTGTCCCCGGCCCGCCTGCATGCGGGCATTCACCGCCACCGCCAGTTCATCCACCAGCGGTGCCGGCAACCGCCCGCCGATGAACAAGGCCTGCGGGTTGATCAGGCAGGAAATGGCCAGCATCGGTCCGGTCAGCAGATCCGCCGACAGCGTGATCCAGTCCGCCAGGGCCGCCTTGCCCGCCTCGTTCAGTGACAGAAGGTCGTCGGGCTGTGTCAGGCGGTGGCCATGTGCCGCCATGTGATCGAACAGGGCCGACAGCGACACGGCATCTTGCAATGCCGCCGCCTTGGTTGCGGGATGATGGACCGGCAGGAAGCCGATCTCTCCGGCCCGGCCATCGGCACCCCGGAAATATTGCCCATCCAGGACCAGCCCGCCACCCAGCCCCCGGCTGATCAGCAGATAGAAAAAGCTGGGATGGCGCAGGCCCAGGCCGAACTGCGCCTCGCCCAATGCCGCCGCCGTCGCGTCATTCTCCACAAAGATGGGCAGGGCCGGCAGGCCCGTGAACAGCGACGGGATATCGGTCTGGTTCCAGACCTCATATTCATCCGGCTGATGCGGCAGATGCACCCGGCCCAGATCGTCCGGCAGGGCCACACCCAGCCCGATCAGGCGCTTGGCCTTGATATTACCCTTGGCCAAGATGGCCGACAGTTCGGTACGCGCAAACTCCGCCACCTCGTCCGGCAGGGCGAAATCCACCTCCCGCGTGGCCCGCGCCCGCACCTGACCCAGCAGGTCCAGCACGACCAGGGTGATGTGGTCGCGGTCGATATTGACGCCGATGGAAAAACAGCCGTCGGGATTGATGGCCAGCTTCATGGCCGGCTGCCCCCGCTGCCCCAGCAGCCTTCCGGCCTCCAGGATCAACCCTTCGGAAAGCAGGCGCTTGGTGATGTTGGCGATGGCCGGCGCCGTCAGCCCCGTAATCTCCGCCAGATCGGCCCGCGTGATCGGCCCGCCCACCCGGATCGACTGCAAAGTCACCCGCTGATTATGATCCCCCGCCCGCTCCAGGTTCGTCCCCGACAGGCTGGCCCCCACGGCGGCGGGGATGGCGGGGGATGGATCAGACGGCTGGGACATGGGCGGGGGGCGGCTTTCGGACATGCGCGGGGGTGAATGCTTCTGGAATACGCTGGCGGGGGACGGAGGGCAATGGCGGCGTGGCGCCACCTGCCGCTTCACGTATAGCGATCTTGACTAACACCATCCAAAAGGCGGAACCTCACAGAACTACATAAATCCTGATGTTGTTCTGTGAGGCCGCCCATGAGCGCCACCCCGGTTCCTCTGACCCGCGAACTCCTCCCAAAGCTGGTCACCACCCTGCGTGAAGGTTACGGCCTTGCGGCACTGCGTACCGATGCCATTGCCGGGCTGACGGTGGCCATCGTGGCCCTGCCGCTGGCCATGGCGCTGGCCATCGCCTCGGGCACGACGCCGGACAAGGGGCTGGTCACGGCGGTGGTGGCGGGGTTCCTGATTTCGGCGTTGGGCGGAAGCCGGGTACAGATCGGGGGGCCGACGGGGGCGTTTGTCGTCGTCGTGGTCGGGGTGATCAATCAGCATGGCTATGACGGCTTGGTGCTGGCGACCTTGATGGCCGGCGTTATCCTGGTGGCCGCCGCGCTGCTGCGCCTGGGGCAGTGGATCAAGTATATCCCCGAACCTGTGGTGACCGGCTTCACCGCCGGGATCGCTGTCATCATTTTCTCCAGTCAGATCAAGGACCTGCTGGGCCTGTCGATGGGGGCGGTCCCGGCGGAGTTCATTGATAAATGGCCCGCCTTCTGGGCTGCCCGCGACACGGTGGGGGTGGCGGCCCTGGTGGGGCTGGGGGCATTGGCCTTGATCTTGTGCCTGCGTCGCTGGGCACCCCGGATACCCGGGTTTCTGGTGGCGGTGGTGCTGGGCTCCGTCGCGGCCTTCGTCCTGGGCCTGCCGGTGGAAACCATCGGTTCAAAATTCGGCGGTATCCCCGACCATCTGCCGATGCCGGTAATGCCGGATGTTACCTGGGGGAAGCTGCGTACCCTGCTGCCCGCAGCATTGACCATCGCCTTTCTGGCAGGGGTCGAGTCGCTGCTATCGGCGGTCGTGGCGGATGGAATGACAGGGCGGCGGCATCGGCCCAATGCCGAATTGCTGGCCCAGGGGGTGGCCAATACGGCGTCGGCCCTGGTGGGTGGGCTGCCGGCCACGGGGGCCATTGCGCGTACCGTCACCAATATCCGGTCGGGTGCCCGCTCGCCTGTCTCCGGCATGCTGCATGCGGCCTTCCTGCTGCTGTTCATGCTGGTCTTCAGCGGGCTGGCCGCCTTTGTACCGCTGGCGGTGCTGGCTGCCGTGCTGGTGGTGGTGGCGTGGAACATGAGCGATGCGGGACGGTTCCTGCATGCTTTGCGCACAGCTCCCGTCAGTGATCGGGTGCTGCTGCTGACCACCTTCACCCTGACCATCGCCATCGACCTGACGGTGGCGATCGAGGTCGGGGTGCTGCTGGCGGCTGTGTTGTTCATGCACCGCATGTCGGAAACCGTTGCCGTATCCGACAGCGGGGAGCAGCCGGGTCTTGCCAAGGGTCTGCCAACAGGGGCCGCCCTTTACCGGATCGACGGGCCGATGTTTTTCGGGGCGGCGCGCAAGCTGCTGGACGTGCTGGACCGCACCGGCGGCGCGCCGCGTGTTCTGATCCTGGATATGAATGCCGTGCCCATGCTGGACGCCACGGGTGCCGACGCCCTGTCCACCCTGGTGGCACGCGCGGCCAAGCGCGGGGCGCATGTGGTGATGGCGGGGGTGCAGCGCCAACCGCTGGGCGTGCTGCGCGGACTGGGCCTGCGCCACCGCAAGGGGCCGGTGATCTTCGCCGCCGATATTGCTCGGGCCAAGGCAGAGGCAACGCATCTTCTGTCCGAAGGTTCCGGCACCAGCGCGGGGGGCAGCCCGGCGAGCGGGGCGGATTGACAGCGCCGCCGCTTTCGCGGTCAATGCCGCGCTTGTACCGATCCCGATCCGGTTGATGATGACCAAGCTTGTTTACCTGTGCGACTGGCTGCCGCCCGATTTCGGCGCCGTCGGCCAATATGCCGTGATGCATTGCCGTGACCGCGCGGCACTGGGCTATGACGTCACCCTGGTGGGCCTGACCTCGCGCAACGAGGCCAGCCTGACCGAAGAAGCGGTCGGTCCCGGCACCGTCCGTACCCTGCGCCTGCCAGCCCCGCCGCTGGACCGCGCCAGCCTGGGCCGGCGTCTGGCCTGGACCGTGCGCACCAATGCCATGCTGATCAGCCGGGCCTGGAAATACCTGTCGGCAGCGGATGAGATCCTGTTCACCGGGTCGCCGCCCTTCCTGCTGCATTTCCTGGTGCCGCTGAATGTCGTGCTGCGCAAGAAGCTGATCTATCGGATCGCGGACTTCCATCCCGAATGCCTGATCGCCTCGCGTACGACACCTTCCAAGGTTCTGGACGCGGCCCTGGCCTTGACCATCTGGCTGCGCCGCCGGGTGCAGATGTTTGAGGCGTCGGGAGAGGATCAGGTCCGCCTGCTGCGCCGCTATGGCATTCCTGCCGATAACATCGTGCTGAAGCGTGACCCGCCACCCGTCGAACTGACGGGCGATGAGGTGCCGCTGGCCGTCCCGGCGGAACTGACGGGCAAGAAAATCCTGCTTTATTCGGGCAATTGGGGCGTGGCGCACGAGACCGATACCTTCATCGACGCCTATATCCGCCACCATCGTTCCGGCAGCGGCACCGTCGGCCTGTGGCTGAACGCCATCGGGGCCGGGGCCGATGTGGTGGAACAAAGGTTGAAGGATGAGGGTCTGCCCGTGGCGCGCGGTCGTCCCGTGCCGTTCGGTGACCTGGGCCGCCTGCTGGTCACGCCCGATGCGCATCTGATCACGCTGCGCGACGGGTTCGTGGCCTATGTCATTCCGTCCAAGACCTATGGCTGCATCGCGTCGGGCAGGGATGTTCTCTATATCGGCTCGCCTGAATCGGATGTCGACCTGATCTGCCGCGAGGGTCAGCGCGAGGACCAGCGCTATATCCGCACGGATGTCGGCGATACCGACGCGGTATTCCGGGCGCTGGAGACGCTGGGGGCGTAACGGGTTCGCGTTCGGCGCGGGTTCACAATTCTGCCGCGACGCGGTAGAAGCACGGTTTGTTCGCCGCTGGCGGGGCGGTCAGGCGGTTCCTTTAACGGCGGTGGGCCAACCACCGCCCCGGAGAGTAGAAGCATGTCGCGTAAGGTTGCCTTGATCACCGGCGTCACCGGCCAGGATGGTGCCTATCTGTCGGAACTGCTGCTGTCCAAGGGCTATATCGTCCATGGTCTGAAGCGCCGCTCCTCCTCGCTGAATACGGCCCGCATCGACCACCTTTATCAGGATATCCACGAAAAGGATGTGCGGTTCCAGCTGCATTATGGCGACCTGACCGACAGCACCAACCTGATCCGCATCGTGCAGGAAACCCAGCCGGACGAGATCTACAATCTGGCCGCACAAAGCCACGTCCAGGTCAGCTTCGAGACCCCGGAATATACCGCCAATGCCGATGGTATCGGCACGCTACGCCTGCTGGAGGCAATCCGCATCCTGAAGCTGGAAGAAAAGACCCGCTTCTATCAGGCCTCCACGTCGGAACTCTACGGTCTGGTGCAGGAAGTGCCGCAGCGGGAGACGACGCCGTTCTATCCGCGCAGCCCCTATGCCGCTGCCAAGCTTTACGCCTACTGGATCACGGTGAATTACCGCGAAGCCTATGGCATGCATGCCAGCAACGGCATCCTGTTCAACCATGAAAGCCCGATCCGCGGCGAAACCTTCGTGACCCGCAAGATCACGCGCGCCGTGGCCGCCATCCATCATGGCAAGCAGGATTGCCTGTATCTGGGCAACCTGGACGCCAAGCGCGACTGGGGCCACGCCCGCGACTATGTTGAGGGCATGTGGCGCATCCTGCAGCAGGAAAAGGCCGAGGATTACGTGCTGGCGACCGGCGAAACGCACACGGTGCGTGAATTCGTGGAACGCGCCTTCGGCCATGTCGGCAAGAATATCGAATGGAGCGGTGAGGGCGTGGACGAGATCGGCCGCGACGCCGCCAGCGGCGCCGTCCTGGTCCGGATCGACCCGCGCTATTTCCGCCCGACCGAGGTTGACCTGCTGCTGGGCGATCCGGCCAAGGCCAAGGAAAAGCTGGGCTGGACCCACACCACCTCCTTTACCGATCTGGTGAAGGATATGGTTCTGTCCGACGTGAAGCTGTTGGCCTGACTGGTGCCCCAAAGGAACGGATAATGAGCGATCTGAAGCCCTATGACCTGACGGGCAAGCGCGTCTGGGTATCCGGCCATCGCGGCATGGTGGGCGGTGCCGTTGTGCGCCGCCTGCAATCTGAAGGCTGCACCGTCCTGATGGCAGGTCGCGATGTCCTGGATCTGACGCGACAGGCCGCCGTGGAGGAATGGGTCGCCGCCAACAAGCCGCATGCCGTTGTGGTGGCGGCGGCCAAGGTTGGCGGCATCCTTGCCAATAACAGCTATCCGGCGGATTTCCTCTACGACAACCTGATGATCGAGACGAACATCATCCAGGCGTCGTTCCGCAACAATGTCGAAAAGCTGCTGTTCCTGGGTTCGTCCTGCATCTATCCGAAGCTGGCGCCGCAGCCGATGACAGAAGATGCGCTGCTGACCGGCCCGCTGGAGCCGACCAATGAATGGTACGCGATCGCCAAGATCGCGGGCATCAAGCTGTGCCAGGCCTATCGCAAGCAGCATGGCTGCGACTATATCTCCGCCATGCCGACCAACCTTTACGGCATTGGTGACAATTTCCATCCCCAGGGCAGCCATGTCCTGCCGGCCCTGATGGCCCGCCTGCATGACGCCAAGCGTGACAGGCTGCCGGAGGTCACGATCTGGGGCACGGGTAAGCCGCTGCGTGAGTTCCTCTATGTCGATGACTTGGCCGACGGTCTGGTCTTTCTGCTGAAGAATTACAGTGGCTATGACCATGTGAATATCGGCACCGGCCAGGAAGTGTCGATCCGTACGCTGGCCGAACAGGTGGCCGCTACTGTCGGCTGGCAGGGCCGGTTCGTGTTTGATGCGACCAAGCCGGACGGCAGCCCGCGCAAGCTGATGGACAATTCCAAGTTGGCCAAGCTGGGCTGGACCGCCAGGACCAGTCTGGCTGAGGGGCTGCGCCTCACCTATCAATGGTTCCTGGAAGAGGGGGCCAAGGGCGGGTTGCGCGGGATTTGATCCCGACGATCCTTCCAGATCCTTTGCTGAAAGGCCGGACGGCGATGGCTGTCCGGCCTTTTGCATTTCTGCGCGCGGTGGCATGCGCTTCGGCCCGTTATAACAAAATCACCTTCCGCAATAGCATCCCTATGCTTGTTCCGTTGGGGTGACGGCGCGACACTTCCCCCACGCAACCTCACCCATTTGATCCAATCACGCCGCCGGCAGGGCCGGGCGGCCAAGGGGGAAGTCATGTCCTGGTATGCCCTTGCCACGCTTGAACATGCTGATGGTCCGGCCGCACTTGTCCTGCCTGAAGGGGCCGTTCTGCTCTCGGCCCTTCCCTATGCGGGTGAGGTGGGCAGCCTGTCGGTAACGGACATTATCCGGCGCTGGACCGATCTGGAGGCGCGCATCGACCGTCTGGCCGTGGCCGCCGACAATGGCGCGCGGCGGGGGAATGTGACGCTGACAAAGGCTTCGCGCACCGCGGTACCGTTTCAGCCATTCCGTATTTTCGGTGCTGCATCGAACTATATCGAGCATGCGGCGGAGATGGAGACGAAACTGGCTGCCAAGGTGGACAGCACGCCGTTCGTCTTCATGAAGTCCCAGTCCAGCATCATCGGCCCCGATGAACCCGTGGTTCTGCCGCCCGAAAGCCAGAAGGTGGATTGGGAGGTGGAACTGGGTGTGGTCATCGGCAAGGCCGGACGACGCATCCCGGAAGCACGCGCCCTGGACCATGTCGCGGGATATGTCGTGGTCAACGATATCTCGGCCCGCGACCTGACGCGGCGCACCGACTTCCCGTTCAGCCATGACTGGTTCCGGGGCAAGAGCTTTGACAGTTTCACGCCCGTCGGCCCCTGGTTCGTGCCGAAATCCTGCGTGCCCGACCTGCACCGCCTGCGCCTGACCCTGTCGGTGAACGGGGAGATGATGCAGGACGGGACCAGCGGCGACATGATCTTCAACACATTCGAACAGATCGCCTATCTGTCGCGTCTGTTGGAACTGCGTCCCACCGACCTGCTGGCGACCGGCACGCCCGCCGGCGTGGGCATGGCGCGCGGCATCTTCCTGAAGCCGGGTGACCGCATGGTGGCCGGTATCGAGCATGTGGGCGAGATCGCCAATCCCGTGATCGCGGAGGGTTGAGATGCGCGCGCTCGCCCGCATAGTGACCGCCGCCACCCTTCTCACCGCCGGTCTGCTGATGGGCGGATGCGGGGAGGACAGCCGCGAGGCGGAGAAGGTCACCTTCAACATGTCCTGGCTGCCCCAGGGCAGCATGGCCGGTGTCATCCTGGCCATCGACAAGGGCTTCTATGCCGAGGAAGGGCTGGTGGTGGAGGCCGTGCGCGGCTTCGGCGGCATCCGCACGGCCAATGAGCTGGACCAGGGCATGTTCCAGTTCGGCTATGCCGATCCGCTGGCCGTCATCCTGAACCGTGCCAATGGCGGCACGGCCCGCATGATCGGCGCTATCAGCGACCGCTGGCCCGCCGGCCTCTGCTTCATCAAGGAACGGCACAAGGTGGAAAGCCCTGCTGATCTGGCTGGCATGGTGGTTGGCGGTGGCCAGAACTCCCCCATGCAAGTGCTGGTACCGGCCTGGCTGGAAAAGAACGGCGTGGACAAGGGCAAGGTTACGCTGATGCAGTTGGACCCTGCCGTCGTCGTTGCCTCCTTGGTGGAGGGCAAGATCGATGCGGGTGAATGCTGGCTGGGCAATTCGCTGCCCCTGTTTCGCCGCCGGGCGGAAGAGGCGGGGCTTAGCCTTGGCTGGCTCGCCTATGCCGACTTCAACCTCGACATCTATGGCAACGGTCTGATCAGCAGCGACAAGGTGATCAAGGAACGCCCCGAACAGGTGCGTGCCTTCCTGAAGGCCACATATCGCGGCTACGCCGCCGCCCTGGCCGATCCCGATGCGGCGGTGGCCGTGATGCTGAAACATTATCCCATGCTGGATCCGGCCATCACCAAGCAGCAGCTGCTGGAAACCGGCGCGTTGCTGAAGCATCAGGCCCGTGCCGGTTGGATGGAGGCGGACCGGGTGGCAGGCACGCTCGACTTCCTGCGCGGCGCCTACGGGCTGAAAGCGGATGTGAAGGTTGGCGACGTATTCACCACCGATTACTTGCCGCAGCCATAAGGAGCCGACCCATGTTTCGACCCAAGCCACTGAAGCTCGGCCATCTGGTGCTTAAGGTGCGGGATATCCAGGCATCGCTGGCCTTTTACCGCGACATTGTCGGGCTGGAAGTGTCCGACTGGATCGACGGGCACATGGTCTTTCTGCGGGCGGGCACGGATCATCACGATCTGGCCCTGTTGCAGATGCCGCCGGATCAGGCGGCCAGGCACGACCCGGCCATGTCCCCCGTGGAGCATTTCAGCTATCAGGTCGCCGATATGGCGGAGATGGAGAAGATCACCGAGTTCCTTATGGAGCGCGGCGTGCCCATCGACCGGGGGTACGGGCGGCATGGGCCGGGCGGCAACACCTTCATCGTGTTCAAGGACCCGGACGGTAACAATGTCGAATTCTATTCCGACATGATCCAGGTGGATGAAGCCCATCCCCATACGCCCGCCATCTGGCCCGGCAAACAGATGCACACGTTCGACCGCTGGGACCTGGAGAAGTTTGTGGTTCCGCCGCCGGCCCGCATCGAACAGCTGAAAAAGGGAGGGGTGAAATGACCGGCACGATCCGGCGGGCGGCTGAGGCACTGCTGTTCTGCGTCGCCCTGATCATCCTGTGGGAAGGCGGGGTGCGGCTGTTTGAAGTGAAGCCCTATCTGCTACCCTCGCTCTCCGCCATCGCGGAGGAGACGTGGCGGGCAAGGGCCCAGCTCTGGCAGCATTCGCTGGTCACGCTGGGGGAGGTGGCGCTGGGTTTCGCCTTCGCTACCGTCCTGGGTGTGGCGCTGGCGGCCCTGATCTTCTTCGTGCCACTGGCCAAGCGTACGCTTTACCCGTTCGTGGTGGCGCTGCAATCCATCCCGAAGATCGGGCTGGCGCCCATCATCGTGGTCTGGTGCGGCTATGGGCTGGCATCGAAGGTCACCATGGCCTTCCTGTTCGCCTTCTTCCCCATCGTCATCACCACCCTGGGCGGGCTGGCCAGCACGCCGGCACACCTGGAGGAACATTTCCGGGCGCTGGGGGCCAGACCCTGGGCCTCATTCTGGCGGCTGCGCGTGCCATCGGCCCTTCCCAGTTTTGTCGACGGGGCCAAGGTCGCCATGCCGCTGGCCGTTATCGGTGCCATCGTGGGGGAGTTTGTCGGGTCCAATGATGGCCTGGGCAATCTGATCCTGATCGCCACCGGGTCATCGCAGACGGCCCTTTCCTTTTCGGCCCTGTTGGTCGTCACCGGCCTGTCGCTGGCCCTGTTCTATCTGATTGAGGCATTGGGGAGGCTGGTATGGTGGCGGCAGGGTTGAAACCCGTGGCGGACTTGGCCCCAGTGGCCATTGCCATTGATGGCGTGACCAAACGCTTCGGCGGCCTGACGGCGCTGGAGAATGTGACGGCGGACATAAACGACCGGGAATTCGTCTCCATCCTGGGGCCCAGCGGCTGTGGCAAGAGCACCTTGCTGCGTATCCTGGCCGGGTTGGTCGGGTGCGAGGAAGGAGGGATCGACATTTTCGGCGGGCGGGTCAGCGGCCCCCGCGATGATGTCGGCGTGGTGTTCCAGACCTCCAACCTGCTGCCCTGGCTGAATATCGAGGCGAATTTGCGCCTGGGCCTGGAAATCCGGCGCGGCAAGGCTGTGGCCCGGGCTGCCGATATCGGACCGATGGTCGAAACGCTGGGCCTGAAAGGGTTTGAAAAGCATTTCCCGCATCAGCTGTCGGGCGGCATGCGACACCGGGTGGCCATCGGCCAGACGCTGCTGTGCGATCCGCGTGTGCTGCTGATGGATGAACCGTTCGGGGCCCTGGACGCATTGACCCGTGACCGGCTGAACATGGAACTGCTGCGTATATGGCAGCGCGATGCCAAGACCGTCGTCCTGATCACCCACTCCATCGCGGAGGCGGTGCTGCTGTCCGACCGGGTGCTGGTGATGTCGGAACGGCCCGGCCGGGTGATCCGCGACGTCACCATCGACCTTCCCCGCCCGCGTGACCCAAGCCGGACGCGCGAGAGTGCGGCGTTCGGGGAATATGTCGTGGAGTTGAGCCGGTTGATGGGCGTGGGTTGACGCCGCACCGCATCTTTTCTTGAAATCGGGGAAATCCAATGCCCTATCTGTCTGTTGGCGACGATCAGCTTTACTATGAAACGCATGGCGAGGGGCCGGCCATTGTTCTGGCCCATGGGGTGGGTGGCAATCATGCCGTCTGGTTCCGGCAGGTGCCGGTTCTGACCAAGGCCTATCAGGTGGTGCTGTTCGACCATCGCGGCTTTGGCAAGTCCACCGACCGGGCCGGCCTGGGGCGCAGTGCCTTTGCCGATGACTTGACCGCCTTGTTGGACCATCTGGGTCTCGACCGTGTGGCCCTGGTGGGGCAGTCGATGGGGGCGGGGACCTGTATCAATTTTGCCCTGCGCCATCCGGGCCGGGTCGCGGCCCTGTGCATCGCGTCCTCCCTGCATGCCATTGCGGAGGAGGGCGATGTGGCCGACCTGATGGCGGCGGCACGGGCATCCAGCAATGACTTGCCCCAACTTGACCGCGTGCTGGGAGCACCGTTCAAGGCGCGGGAGCCGGATCTGTCCTGGCTTTACGCCGCCCTGTCGGGCTTCAACGCCACCGACCGCAAGGGGCTGAAGGGTGAATGGCCGCGCAGCGTGCCGCCCGCCCTTCTGGGCAGCCTTGGCTTTCCCATCCTGTTCATCGCCGGGCATCTGGACCCTGTCTTTCCGGTTGATGCCATCCGGGCCGTACAGGCGCAGGTGCCGGGCAGCTTTCTGGTGGAAGTGCAGGACACGGGCCATTCCGTGTTCTATGAACGTCCGGTGGAGTTCAATGACAGCCTGTTGAGCCTGCTGCAAATGGCGGGCTTCAAGGGGCGTCGCAAGTCCGTCCATTCCAACAGTGCCGGGTACAAGCCGGTCGTCGCGTGAAAGAGGTCATCGCCATGAAGCCGCCCGTGCTGCTCTACGCCTGCCCCACGGTGGATCAGGAAGCCTGGGTCAAGGCCCTGAACGCGGCCTGGCCCGGCATCGACATCCGCCTGTGGCCGGAAACCGGCGACAAGAAGGAGATCGACTATGCCTTTGTCTGGAAGCAGCCGGCGGGCATCCTGTCAGATCTGCCGAACCTGAAGGTGATCTTCTCGCTTGGCGCCGGTGTCGAACATGTGCTGACCGATACGACGCTGCCGGGCGATATTCCGCTGGTGCGCATGGTCGATCCCACCCTGGTCACCGGCATGGTGGAATTCGTGGTGATGCGGGTGCTGCATTATCACCGGTCCATGCCGGATTATGAGGCGCAGCAGAAGGCGGGCATCTGGAAGCAGTTGCCGCAGCTGCTACCGTCCGAACGCCGTATCGGCATCCTGGGCATGGGCGAACTGGGGGCGGCCTGCGCCAAGGCGCTGACCGGGTTCGGGTTTGACGTGGGGGGGTGGAGCCGGACGGCCAAAGATGTTCCCGGCGTGCGCGGATTTGTCGGGGCAGAACAGCTGGAGGGGTTTCTGGCCCAGACGGATATCCTGGTCTGCCTGTTGCCCCTGACCGATCAGACGCGGGGCATCCTGAACCATCGCAACCTGTCGATGCTGCCGCAGGGTTCCTTCCTGATCAATGCGGCGCGTGGCGGCCATCTGGTGGAAGATGACCTGATCCCGCTGCTGGATCAGGGGCATCTGGCGGGGGCGACCCTGGATGTGTTTGCCGTGGAACCGCTGCCCGCCGCCCATCCGTTCTGGACCCATCCGAAGATCACCCTGGTCCCGCACGCGGCGGCATTGACCCATCCGGGTACCGCGTCGCGCATCGTGGCGGCCAATATCGACCGGCATCGGCGGGGCGAGCCGCTGCACAATGTTGTGGACCGTACGCGCGGCTATTGACCCCTGTCAGCCCTTGTCCAGGGCGCCGGGGAACCGGTCCACCTTGCGCAAGGCGGGAAACAGAACGCACCACAGCGCCACGATCACCAGCGTGCCGACCCCGCCGACGATCACGGCGGGACCGGCACCCCACCAATGGGCCGTCAGGCCGCTTTCAAACTCACCCAACTGGTTGGACGCGCCGATGAACAAGCTGCTTACGGCGCTGACGCGGCCGCGCATGTCATCGGGTGTTTCCAGCTGCACCAGCGACTGGCGGATGAAGACGCTGACCATATCCACCGCGCCCATGACGATCAGGGCAATACCCGCCACGATGGCCGAACTGGTGGACCCGAAGATGATGGTACCGACGCCGAAGGCGGCGACGCAGATGAACAGCACCCGGCCCACCCGCCGCCGCACGGGCCAGAAGGCCAGCACCAGCCCCGTCGCCAGCGCACCGACCGAAGGGGCGGCGCGCAGGATGCCGGCCATGACGGGACCTGCATGGAACTGATCCTTGGCCAGAACCGGCAGCAGCGCCGTCGCCCCGCCCAGTAGCACCGCGAACAGGTCCAGTGAGATGGCGCCCAGCACGATGGGCTTGCCCCAGATGAAGCGGAAACCCGCGAACAGGGTTTCCAGGCTGACCTTCTTCACCGCCGCAGGATTGGTCTTTGGCGGTAGCTTGATGAACCGGACCAGAATGAAGGCGACCATGAACAGCAGGGCGCACAGCGCGAAGACCCAATGGCCGATAAAGCCGTAAAGCAACCCGCCCAGCGCCGGCCCGACAATGGACGCCCCCTGCCACGCCGATGAATTCAACGCCACCGCGCGGGGAAAGATGGCGGGCGGGATCAGGTTGGGCACCAGCGATGCCGCCGCCGGCATCTCAAACGCACGGGCGGTGCCCAGGATGGTGACTGACAGGAAGGCCGGCCACAGCGCCTTGGTATTGTCATCCCAAAGCGCCATCCACAGCACCAGCATGGCGACGATTTCCAGCCCCTGGCAGACATTGATCACGCGGCGGCGGTCGAACCGGTCGGCAACATGGCCCGTGACCAGTACCAGAAGGATGGAGGGCAGAAACTCCGCCAGCCCGATGAAGCCCAGCGCCATGGCGCTGCCCGACACGTCATATACGCGCCAGCCGGTGGCAACGATCTGCATCTGAAGGGCCAGGATGGCGCAGATACGGGCAAACCAGAAAAGCCGATAGGGGGTATAGGCGAAGGGGCTGGTCGGCTGATCGACCGGGGAGGCATCGGACATGGGACCGGGCAGGTAACGGGCGACAGATGGAAACTATGCGCCCCGGCCTTGTGATCCGTTAAGGGCGCTTCCTGCAACGCTGGGCCGCGCCCGGTGGCGGCGTTGAAAGACGGTGGGATTTCGCGTATATATGGAGGCGTCCTGACGGTGCGCGAACACCGCCAGGACATTCCTTCCTACCAGCAAATCTCCAGCTTCAGGGTAACACCGAGAAACCGGAGATGCAGGCGGATGGTTTTCGGATGTGTCAGCATCCTACCTCCTCCGTGGCGGGGACGGCCCATCTGTCCCCTTCAGCCACGAAAGAATGAGAAGGCGTCATGTCTGATTGCAGTCAACTGTAGTCAGGTGTGGCGCCTTTCTTTTTCAACCGCATGCGATATGCGAAATTGGTTCGGTCCCGCCCCCTCGCGCTCTATGATGGTCCCCTGGCTTTCAGGGGGAATGTATGTCGATCAAGGATGATGTCGTGGTCCGCGTGGCGCAGCGCCGCGACGTGCCGGAGATGGTGGCGCTGCTGATCGATGACATGCTGGGGCAGGGGCGTGAAGGGGCCTCCGACCTGGAGCCCTATTACGAGGCCTGGGACGAGATCATCCTGGACCCCAATGCCGAGATCCTGATTCTGGACCTGGATGGCCGCGTGGTGGGCATGGCGCAGCTGAACTATGCGCGCGGCCTGGGCCGCAAGGGTATGCGTCGCTGCACCATCGAGGCGGTGCGGGTGGCCTCCAACCTGCGTTCCAAGGGGCTGGGTGCCGTTCTGATCGAAAATTGCCTGGATATGGCCCGCGCCCGTGGTTGCGGCATGGTGCAACTGACCACCGATAAGCGGCGGACCGATGCGCACAGGTTCTACCAGCGCCTTGGCTTTGATGCTTCGCATGAAGGCATGAAGCTGTATTTGTAACGGACGGGTGCCAGTGTGGGGCACCCATCTTTGACCAGGAGATCGCAGTAAATGAGCACCGCTTCCGCCGTCCCCCCCGTACGCGTCGCCATTCTGGGCGCTTCCGGCTATACGGGAGCGGAGTTGATGCGATTGCTGCTGCGCCATCCGCGTGTGCGTATTACGGCCCTGACGGGGGAACGCGCCGCCGGCAAGCCGGTGGCCGACGTGTTCCCGCATCTGGCCCCCTATGACCTGCCGGCCCTGACCAAGATCGCCGATGTGAACTGGGACGAGGTGGATTTCGTCTTCTGTGGTCTGCCGCATGGCACCACGCAGGAGGTGATCGCCGGCCTTCCCGCCCATGTCCGCGTCTGCGACCTGTCGGCGGATTTCCGGCTGTTCAATGTCGATACCTATGCCGAATGGTATGGCCATGCCCATAAGGCCGTCGACCTGCAAGAAACCGCTATTTACGGCCTGTCGGAGGTGGCGCGCGAACAGGTGGCCACGGCTCGGCTGGTCGCCAATCCCGGCTGTTATCCCACGGCGTCCCTGCTGCCGCTGCTGCCGCTGCTGAAGGATGGTCTGATTTCCGCCGATGACATCATCATTGATGCCAAGTCGGGCGTGTCGGGTGCTGGCCGCGATGCCAAGCAGGGCAGTCTTTATTGCGAAGTGGCGGAAGGCATGCATGCCTATGGCATCGCCTCCCACCGCCACGCGCCGGAGATTGAACAGAGCCTGGGCTGGGCCGCCGGCAGCACCGATATCCGCATCGCCTTCACCCCGCACCTGATCCCCATGAACCGGGGCATGATGGCCACCACCTATGTCCGCCTGAAGGACGGGGTGGATGTCGCTTCCCTGCGCGCCAGCCTGGAAAGGGCCTATGCGGGAGAGGCCTTTGTGAAGGTGCTGGCGCCCGGTGTCGGTCCGCAGACGCGGCATGTGGCCGGGTCCAACCTGGCTCTGATCAACGTCTTTGCCGACCGTATTCCAGGCCGCGCCATCCTGGTCTCCGTCATCGACAATCTGATGAAGGGCGCGTCGGGTCAGGCCGTGCAGAACTTCAACATCATGAACGGGTTTGATGAAACCTTGGGCCTGGACGTCGTTCCGGTGTTCCCGTGATCCATACGCGCCCCATCCCCACCATCCTGCCCTTCAAGGGCAAGCTGCCCGTCATCGACCCGTCGGTATTCCTGGCCAATGCCACGGTCATCGGCGATGTGGAGATCGGGGCCGGGACTAACCTGTGGTTTGGCGTCACCATTCGTGGTGACGTCAATGCCATCCGCATTGGCCGCAACAGCAACATCCAGGATGGCAGCGTCGTCCACTGCACCCGCAACCGGTTCAGCACGACGATCGGCGACAATGTCACCGTTGGCCATCTGGCCCTGCTGCACGGCTGTGTGGTGGAGGATGGGGCCTTTATCGGCATGAAGGCCTGCGTCATGGATGGCGCCGTGGTCGAGGCGGGCGCCATGGTCGCTGCCGGTGCCCTGGTCACACCGGGCAAGCGCGTGAAGTCCGGCGAATTGTGGGGCGGCAGCCCTGCCAAATTCCTGCGCCCCCTGACCGAGGATGACATCAGGATGCAGATGTCCATCGCCCCGCATTATGCGGAAATGGCGAAGGTCTATCTGGATGAGGTTGGGGGCGGCGTCGGCTAACGTGGTCGCATCCCGTCCATCAAAATCCCGATGGAGGTATCGATCCAGCGGTCGATGGGGGTGAAGTTGCTGTCGCCCTTAGTGATGACCAGGGAGACGATGCCGTGGCCCATGGCCCAGACGCTGTCGGCGAAGCCTTCCGGGTCGTCGGCGCGCAGCAGGCCGGCGGCGACCAGCCGCTCGATGCCGGTTTGCAGAATGCCGAAGGACTGCATGGCCTTGACGGTTTTCTGCGCCACCTCCTCCGGCACCACGCCGGAGCAGGGCAGGCCGCGATGGCCCAAAGTGGGCACGAAGCGTGACAGGCTGGTCATAAAGACCAGCCGATATTCGTTGGGATGCGCCAGGCCATAGCGCACATAATTGATCATTAGCTGTCGCAGCAGGCCCAGCGGGTCTGTCGCCGCGTCCGGCGGCACCGTCATGGCCGCCACCAGACCATCGAAGAAATCCGCCGCGATGGCGGTCAGCAGCGCTTCCTTGTCGGCGAAATGGTCGTAAATCGCGGTCGGTGTGATGCCGGCGGCGTCGGCGATGCGGCGCATGCTGGCCTGTTCAAACCCCTGCGTCACGAACAGGTCGCGGGCCACGGCCAGGATCTGCGCGCGCCGTTCGGCGGCGGGAAGCCGTGTCCGCTTGCCCGGATTTGCTGCACGCCCGACTTTTTCGTTAACCATGCCATCAACCTTCAGAATCCCTATTGACCTATAGCGCGTTCGGACTAAACCTAACACCGTAAACTTATCGCTGTTAGGTTAGGTGTGCCATGCTGCGCGCGTCCATCCCGCTGATCCTGGTCTTTGCCCTATCTGCCTGTGGCAAGGCCGATCCCGATACGGCACAGGCGGCACCCGCTGCCCCACCTGTGCCAGTGTCGGTCAGTGTCGCCCGCCCGGCACCGGAGGCGCAGATGGTGAAGGCCACCGGCAGCGTCGCCTTCAAGCGGGAAATCCCGCTTTCCTTCAAGGTGGCGGGTAAGGTGGAGGGGTTTCAGGTCGATATCGCCGACCCGGTGACACGCGGTCAGCGGCTGGCGCGCATTCAGGTGACGGAGGTGGATGCACAGCTGCGCGCGGCGGATGCCCGGGTTACCAAGGCACGGCAGGATCTGGACCGGTTATTGCCGCTGGTCGCAAAGGGTTTTGTCGAAAACGCCCGGGTCGATGCCGCCAAGTCGGCCTTGGACACCGCGCAGGCCGACCGCGATGCCATCGCCTTTAACCGGGGCCTGTCGGAGATTGCAGCTCCCGCCGACGGCGTGGTGCTGGCACGGCCGCTGGAGCCGGGGCAGATCGTGCCGGCGGGCACCACGGCCCTGGTCATCGGGGATCGTGAAAGCGGGGTGATCGTGCGCGCCGGCCTGTCCGACCGCGACGTGGCTCGCATCGGGACCGGCAATGCCGTTGAACTGGACCTACCAGAAGGCAGGCTAACGGGCCATGTCACCCGCATCGCGGCCAAGAGTGCGACGGGCACCGGCGTCTTCGATGTGGAGGTGACCTTGCCCGACGCGCCTTCCTTCTTGTCCAGCGGGCGCATTGTCACCTTGTACATTGCTCCCCGACCCGGTGGCGCTGCCCCGCCGCTGGCGGTGCCAGCATCTGCCATCATCGAAGGGTTTGGTGATCTGGCTACGCTTTATGTTGTGAAGGCCGATGGCAAGGGCGTGGAGCGGCGGCAGGTGAAGGTGGCGGGCCTGCGCGGGTCCGATCTTCTGGTGGCCGGCGGCCTGACGCAGGGTGAACGCGTCGTCTCGGCTGGCGGTGCCTATCTGCGGCCCGACAGCGCCATCACCATCGCGCCGGCGGGGAAGTGAACCATGGGCAATATCGCCGCCTTCTCCGTGCGCCAGTGGCAATTCACCCTGGTGTTGTTTGCCATGCTGGCCGCCATGGGCGTCAGCTCGCTTCTGTCCATTCCGCGTGCAGAAGACCCCAGCTTTCCCATCCCCACCATCCTGGTGGTGGCCGTGCTGCCGGGTGCCGATACGATCGACCTGGAAAAGCAGGTCACCGACCCTCTGGAAGATGCCATCGACAGTCTGGACGACATCAACAAGATCACGTCGCGCACTCGCGACGGGGTTGCCGTGATCACGGTGGAGTTCGACTGGTCCAGCGACGCCGAGCGCAAGTATGATCAGGTGGTGCGGGAGGTCAATGCCATCCGCCCGACACTGCCCGCCGGCCTTGTCCGGCTGGAGGTGAAGAAGTTCAACACCGCCCTGACCAACTTCATGCAGGTGGCGCTGATCGGTGACGGTGCCTCTGCGCTGGAACTGCGCAAGCGGGCCGATGATCTGCGCGACATTATCGACCGGGTCCCCGGCGTCTGGGAAAGCGAGATCTGGGGGGAGGAGCGGACGGAGGTGCGCGTCGCCGTCGATGCCGGGCGGCTGGCCGAACTGCGCCTGCCGGTGACGGCGGTGGCCGACGCCTTGAAGGCCGAAGGAGCCGCCGTGCCCCTGGGTGCCCTGCATGCCGGTGAACGCCGCTTCACGGTGAAAACTGAGGGTGACTTCGACACGCTCGACGATATTGCCAATACCGTTGTCCGTGCGTCCGATGGCCGGGTGGTTCGGGTGCGCGATGTCGCAGACGTCACCTGGGCGGCGGATGAGGCCAACCATATCGCGCGCTTCAACGGCAAGCGGGCGGTGTTCGTTACCGCCAACCAGAAGCCGGGGCAGAACATCTTCGAGCTGAAGAAGAATGCCTATGCGGCGCTGGATGAGTTTGAGCGGTCGCTGCCGGAAAATATCAAGTTGGAACGCGGCTTCGATCAGTCAGAAAACGTCGCCAAGCGTCTGTCGGCCCTGTTTCGCGATTTCGCCATCGCGCTGGGGCTGGTGCTGATCACCCTGATCCCGCTGGGCTTGCGCGCCTCGCTGGTGGTGATGCTGGCCATTCCGCTGTCGCTGGCTATCGGTGTGACGGTGCTGCAATTCGCGGGCTTCACCCTGAACCAACTGTCCATTGCCGGCTTCGTCCTGTCGCTGGGCCTGCTGGTCGATGACAGTATCGTGGTGACGGAGAATATTGCCCGGCATCTGCGTATGGGCAAAAGTCGGGAAGAGGCGGCGATTGAGGGCACGCGGCAGATCGCGGTGGCGGTCCTGGGCTGTACGGCCACCTTGCTGCTGGCGTTCCTGCCTCTGATGTTTTTGCCCGAAGGGTCCGGCAAGTTCATCAAATCGCTGCCCGTCTCTGTCCTGGCGACGGTTGCGGCCTCCCTGTTCGTGGCGCTGACCATGATCCCGTTCCTGGCGGCGCGCATCCTGTCACGGCATGAGGACCCGGAAGGGAACAAGGCTCTGCAATGGGTGATGGGCGCCATCCACGCCGTCTATCGTCCCGTCCTGCACCGGGCGCTGGAACGGCCCGGTATCACGGTCCTGATCGCGACAATCCTGTTCGCCGGGTCTGTAGCCCTGGTACCGCGCATCGGGTTCAGCCTGTTTCCGCCCGCTGACATTCCGCAATTCCTGATCGAGATCGACCTGCCCGACGGCGCGCCCCTGGCGGAGACGGACAAGGCCGTGAAGTTCGTGGAAGAACAGGTGAGGCAGATGCCGGACGTGCGCTTTGTCATGGCCAATGCCGGGCATGGCAACCCCCGCATCTATTACAACATCACCCCGCGGGAGGATGATCCCACGCATGGCGCCATCTTTGTCGGCCTGACGGAATGGAAGGGTCGGCAGAGCACAGCGGAACTGGACAAGCTGCGCGCCCGGCTGGCAGCATATCCCGGTGCGCAGATCATCGTGCGGGTGTTTGAAAACGGTCCGCCCATCGAGGCACCCATCGCGGTGCGCATCCTGGGTCCCGAATTGCCGGTCCTGAAGGAACTGGCGGCCAAGGTGACGTCGATCATCGAGGGCACGCCCGGTTCGCGCGACGTGGTCAATCCGCTGCGCCTGGACCGCACCGACCTGGATCTGGGGATCGATCTGGACAAGGCCGGTGTTCTGGGCGTGCCGGCGGGGGCCGTAGACCGCGCCGTGCGCCTGTCCCTGTCGGGGGAGGCGGTGGCGACATACCGGGAAAGCGACGGCGACGATTACCCCATCACCCTGCGCCTGCCCATGGAGGGGCGGCATGAACTGTCGGTGCTGGGTGATATCCGTGTACCAGGTGCAGCAGGCGCGGTGCCCCTGTCGGCCATCAGCGACCCGCATTTCATCACCAGCCCGGCCCGCATCGACCGGTTCAACCGCGAACGCGCCGTGACCATCACCGCCTTCACGGCCACTGGCCACAATACCGACCGTGTTGCCCGTGCCATCGGGGAACAGCTGTCGGCCCTGGGCCTGCCGCCGGGCTACCGGCTGATGACGGGTGGGGAGGCGGAGACGCGGTCGAAAAGCTTTGCCGGTCTGTCGGGTGCCATCCTGGTGGCCATGTTCGGCATCATGGCGGTGCTGATCCTGGAATTCCGCAGCTTCGCTACCACCGCCGTCGTGGCCGGTGTCATTCCGCTGGGCATCATCGGCGGCATGGTGGCGCTGTTCGTGACGGGCTACACCCTGTCCTTCACCGCCGTTATCGGTTTCATCGCGCTGATCGGGATCGAGATCAAGAACTCGATCCTGCTGGTCGATTTCACGACCCAACTGCGCCGGGCCGGTACCCCGCTGAAGGCCGCGATTGAAGAGGCGGGGGAGGTGCGTTTTCTGCCTGTCCTTCTGACCTCCGTCACGGCCATTGGCGGGCTCATGCCCCTGGCGCTGGGCGGGTCGGGCCTCTACTCCCCGCTGGCCGCTGTCATTATCGGTGGTCTGGTCTCCTCCACCGTCCTGTCACGTCTGGTGACGCCGGCCATGTACCTGCTGCTGGCGCCCAAGGAGGTGGATTGAGGACGGGGGCGTGCTGTCTGCCGTGGCCGACAGCACGCCCCCCGACCCTTCAATGATGCCCCATCGCCGCCGCCTTGCCGTCGGTACCGGGCAGCACGATCTGCACATTCTGCATCATGCCCTTATCCTCATGATCGAGGATGTGGCAGTGCAGGACGAACTCCCCGATATAACGGTTATAGCGGGTGCGGACCGTGATGATGGCGTTGGGATCGGTGATCAGCGTGTCCTTCCACGTTCCCTGCATGCCCGCATAGATACCGTCCGTCCATTCCGGTCCCGGCGTCCCGTCGGGATTCTTCTTCCGGATTGACACGACCTGGAACGGGTTCACATGGATGTGGAACGGGTGGTTCACGAATTTCGACATCAGGATCCATTGCTGGGCCGTACCCAGAACCAGAGTCTGGTTCACCACCGCCGGGTCATATTCCTTGTCATTGACCGTGAACCGCGTCGGTTGATTGGGCTGGATATCGATGTTGAAGGTGATGGGGATGTCCGGCTGGCCCCATTTGGCAATCTCCGCATCCGTGATGGTCGGGTGCGGCACGTACTTGGTCAGCTTCAGAGCATCATTAATGTCGCTGGCGACCGTCTCGCGCACTGGACCTTGCAGGCGCGATGCGCCTTCCAGTAGCTTGGCCTTCACTACGGCACCGGTGTTGGCCACCTTGTCGCCCGTGGCCTCAATGAAGCCGATGATCTTGGGGCTGTCCTCGCCGGCCACCTGATCGGTGCCGCTGCTATCATCATAGACGCAGTAGCGCCCGGCCTCCGGTAGCACGAACAGGATGTCGCTGCGGTAACCGGGCTGGAGATTGTTCACCGTCTTGTTGAACACCTGCGGGCGGGTCAGGCCGTCAGTCGCCACCTCATACTGGGTGACATCGGCACCGGTGCAGGCCTTCGCCACCTCGTCCGACGCGGCCTTCACGGTTTTCACCAGACCGGTAGCAGGCGCTTTTGGTCCCATCTTGCGGATGCGCAGATTGATCGTCTCTTCCACCCCGGCATGGATCAGGCGCCAGCGATACATCTGGCCGGTCTTGGCTTCCATCTGGGGGCGGACAACGCCGTTGAACATTGTGAAGCGGCCACTCTGTGACCAAGCCTTGGGGTCGAACTGCGCGTCGAAATTCTCCACCTTGCCGATCTGGTCATCCTTGCAGATCCACTGACCCTTGGCGTCCTTTTCGATATTTCCCTGCGCGTCAAAGCAGGCATAGGGCAGCTGCTGGATCAGCATCACCTGGGCCGCAAAGTCGGCATTGGCCGTCACGGGCTGCAAAAGCGTGTCCAGGTCGCCATTCGACAATTCCGTCGGCACCCGGCTGCCTTTGATTACCAGGGCGCCAGCCATGCCGCTGCCCACCTGGATGGAGGTGGAGCCGTGCTTGTGCGGGTGGTACCAGAAGGTGCCGGCGGGGTGATCCTCCGGCACATTGTACTCGTACTGGAAATTCACCCCCGGCTCGATATTCAGCAGGACATTGTCGCTGTTGCCGGTCGGCGAAACCCACAGGCCATGGCTGTGCAGGTTGGTGTTGTTGAAACAGTGCGGCGCGTTGGTGGCATAGGGCTTGCCGGTCTTCGGATCGATCTTGCAGTTCGGTTCTGCCGGCAGCTGGTTCAGCAGGCTGATGCGCACCGTCTGCCCCGGTTCCATCAGGATCATTGGGGCCAGGAACTGATCGCCGTAGGAACGCAGCCGCACCTTGTCATTCTTGCCCGTCGACGGGTTGTAGATGGTGCCGTCCGTGTACTTGATGGGCAGGACATAGTGGATTTCACGGCCCTGCTGAATGGCGGCGTTCAGGGCGCCCAGCGACAGTAGGTTATAGCCCTGGGGCTTTTCCTGATCGCGCGGCTTCTGTTCGTCCGACTTCAACACCGACGGTGCCTTCAACAGGCGCGGCGGTTCCGCCGACACGCTGCCGCAGGCCGTCAGCAACAGGCCTGCGCCAACGAAGGCCGCACCCCCGCGCCACATGTTCCGGTCCTGTCCCATCTGCCCCCTCCTCTCGCTTGGGTAAGGGTGGTAATATGACTTAGGTGTCCGGCGTAGGGCAATCTCAATCAAAGCAAGAATGAGGTAGATGTTTATGCGCGCATCAGGGTGCTTTTATCGTGGCCTCCTCCGGTCCGACCAGCCCGCCGGACACCACCATCTTCAACCCATCCTCCACACTCATGGCCAACGGCTTCACCTGATCGCGCGGCACGAACATCAAATAGCCGGAGGTGGGGTTGGGGGTGGTGGGCACGAAGACATTGACCCAGTCACCGCCGCCCAGAACCTGTTGTATATCACCCTTGGTACCGCCCGTAACAAACGCGATGGCCCAGGCGCCGGGACGGGGAAATTCCACCAGCACCACTTCGCGGAACGCGTCCGATTTCTGGGCCAATACGGTTTCAAAAACCTGCTTCACTGCTGAATAGATGCCGCGAAGCACTGGCATCCGGCCCACCAGCGCCTCGCCGAGTCGCACCAGCAGATTGCCGACGACCCCCGCCGAGACCATACCCACCAGGATCAGGAAGATCAGCAGCAGCAGCAGGCCCAGCCCCGGCAAGGTAAAGGGCAGCAACTGGTCGGGGTGATAGGGGGCGGGCAGCAGGCTATCGACCATGTTATCGACCCCATCTACCACCAGCCAGGCCAGATACAGCGTGATGGAAATGGGGGCGGTGACCAGAATACCCGTGAACAGATAGGCCTTCAGCCGGGCCGCCAGCGTCAGGTGCAAGCCCGCGAACCGTGCCCGGCCCCGCCGCTCTTCCCCGCCATCGGTTCCGTTCATGCTGGTCTCCATCCGCCGTTGCTACAAAAACAAGGATGTAACCGTAGCGGTTTGCAGGCGAACGGCCTAGATATACATTCCAATGACCGTATCCCAAGCCCGGATAGACGACGTGAGCGACGCCCATAACGCCAATCTCGATCGGATCGAACTGCTGCAAAGCCTGACGGCGGAGGCGCGTGCCGCCATCGCACGCCAATGCAGCTGGCGACACTTCCATCCCCATGAACAGATCGTGGACCGGTCGTCCGACAGCCGTGATGTCTGTCTGATCGTGGAAGGGCGGGTTCGCGTCGTGAACTACTCCCTGTCGGGGCGCGAGATCACCTTCGATGATATCGATGCCGGTGGTTATCTGGGCGAATTGTCGGCCATCGATGGCGGCCCCCGGTCGGCCAGCATCGTGGCGCTGACCGAAACGCAGGTCGCCTTCATGTCGCCGCGCCTGTTCCTGGAGACGGCGACCAACCATCCGGGCGTGGCCGCCAAGGTCATGCACCGCCTGACCCAGATCGTGCGCGCCTCCACGGGCCGCATCATGGATCTGTCCACCCTGGGCGCCAATAATCGCGTGCACGCTGAATTGTTGCGCCTGGCCAAGGCTGGCCTGCGCCCGGACGGCAAGGCGGAGATCACGCCCGTGCCCATACATTCCGACATCGCCTCGCGCGTTTCGACCACGCGTGAAACGGTGGCGCGCGTGATGAGCGACCTGTCACGCGACAATATCGTCATCCGCCAGGGCAACAGTCTGGTCGTTCCGGACTTTGAGCGGCTGGAGGAAATGGTGGAAGAGGTGCGCGGCGATTGATGGGCAGCATCCCGCCTCACGCAAGGGGTCGGAATATGAAATTTGCTGAGTGTAGCCTTTCGGACACGTTTTTTGCTTTTCAAACGGCTCATGAAGGGCTATAAGAAAGTGACTTGACCGTTGCATAAGGGCAACGGTCAGGGACTTTACCTCCTTATGAGGCTCCCTTCATCTCTGGCCGGCTGCGTCTCGCAGCCGGCTTTCTTTTTTGGCTGAGGTGCTAATCATGCGCCTGTGACTGGCGCTGTGCAATGGGGATGGGGATATCAGAACCCCACATCCGTTCCCAGCAGCACCGACAGTTTCGGCGTCACGCCCCATTCGGCCACCAAGGTTCGGTATTCCTCGATCACCTTTGCGTCTGCTTTCGCGCCCGTATGGACGGCGCGCAACAGGGTGTTGCGGGGTGTGTGTTCGGAGGGGACGAACTCGATAATCTCCGTCCTATAGCCCGCCTGCCGCATCAGGCTGGCGCGGAGCGCGTCGGTCATCACATCGGCGAAGCGTTCGCGCAGGATGCCGTGGCGGGTCAGCAGACCATAGGCGGCAGGCGGCTCGCCGGCGCGCAACTGCTTTTGCAGGTCATGGTGGCAGCAGGGTGCTGCCAGCACATACTTGGCGCCCCATGCAACGGCACGGGCCAGGGCATCGTCAGTGGCCGTGTCGCAGGCATGCAGGGCCAGCACAATATCGGCCCCGTCCACCGGCGCTTCGGCAATCGTTCCTTCCATGAAGCGCAACCCGTCCCAGCCCAGGCTCTGAGCCAGTTCGGTATTGCGCTCGCGCGCCTGACGCTTGGTATCAACGCCCGTGAATTCCACGGCCAAACCCCGCACATGCGACAAGAAGCGATAGGCGGCAAAGGTCAGATAGGCGTTGCCGCAACCCAGATCGACCACGCGCAGGGGGCGGTCTTCGGGCAGGTCCGCCCCTTTCAGCACGGCATCCAGGGCGCGGATGAATTCCTCTACCTGCCGGTACTTGTCCTGCCGTGTCGGCTTGATCCGGCCCTCGGCATCGGCAATGCCCACCGCGCGCCAGAAGGGATCGGCGGGGTCCAGAAGGCGCGGCTTGGCCCGGTCATGGTCCAGCGCGCGCTCTTTGGGTGCTGCCGCTGCCGTACGGCTGATCATCGCCTCCCCCTTCTTGGTGATGCGCAGCTGCACCGTGGTGTCCAGCGTCTCTACATGCCAATTGCCAAGACCCAGGGCCAGCAGCGCGTCCACGGCCTGTTCGGCGGCAGGGCCAAAGGCGGCGTTGCTGGTATGGGCCTGCCGGTCATCATAGGCGATGGTCTGCAAATGCGCGCCGGCCTTCAACGCCACGGGCCGCAGCTCCACCCGCCGCCAGGGCGGGGTCATGTTGCGCATACGCCCGCTGGCCACGCCGCGCACCAGCCGGTCCCCGTTCAGCAGCAGGGCGCGGATTTCGGCAAGGGCGGGGGCAAGGGGGCTGGCCATGGCAAACGCAATCAATCATCGGGGGCGGGAAAGGGGCCGCATCCTATGCGCCTGTCCGCGCCTGCGACCAGTGCTATTCACACGCTATGGCCGCCAGTTGGGATCATAGGCGGGGCGGTCCATCTGCATCGTGTCGCCATTGCGCACATACCAGCCGCGGCCATGGGTGCGCCCGATCAGCTTCATGGCGGGCGTGTCCAGATGCTGGCTGTCGGCATCCAGAACGAACCGGTCGGCCACATGCGCCACCAGCACCTCACCCAGGATCAGGGTCTGGCGCGGGCCGGTTTCGATGATGCTGTGGCGGCGGCATTCAAAACTGGCGGGTGCGCTGGCGATCAATGGGGTGGCGATCACGCTGGCGGGAACGGTCTCAATTCCGGCATGGGCCAGTTCATCCACCTCCGGCGGGGCGTCGGCGGAACAGCGGTTCATGCGCTCCGCATCATCCTCGGACACCAGATTCACCGTGAATTCGGCGGTGGCCAGGATATTGGCCGCCGTATCCTTCAATCGTCCGTCGGGCCGGTGCATCAGACCCAGCGCCAGCAGGGGCGGATCATCGCCCACCATGTTGAAAAAGCTGAACGGGGCGGCATTGCGCACGCCATCGGCGGACACGGACGTCACCCAGGCGATGGGGCGCGGGGTGATGGTAGCGGTCATGATCTTGTACCGCGCCGATGGCGGCAGGGTGCGCAGGTCAAAGCGCATGGGGCAGGGTCCTTGAAAGGCCAATCTTACCCGTCAGTTAGGACCGGCCCCCGCAGCACGGCAAGGGGGCGGGCACGCAACCCAGGGGCCATGTTTTTCGGAAGGCACCCAAAATACCTGACATAGCCTGTCAGGTATCGGCCTGTACAATGGGGAGCAATTCAACAAAGGAACCCGATCATGACCGATACAGTCATCGCCACAGGAACCGGACAGGGCGACTTCGCCTTTCTGAATGGCAAATGGAATGTGTGGCACCGCAAGCTGAACGGACGGCTGGTCAGGTCTCACGACTGGCAGGAATTCACCGGCACCTGTGAGGCGCGGGAGGTGATGGCAGGCCTGGGCAATTGCGACGACAATATCCTGCATGATCCCAGCGGCACCTACCGCGCCGCCACCTTCCGCCGGATCAGCCCCCGGACGGGGCTGTGGAACATCTGGTGGTTCGATGAACGCCATGATGAGGTTGGCGTGCCCATGGAAGGCCGCTTTCAGGACGGGGTGGGTACCTTCCTGGCCGATGATACGCTGGCCGGCAGGCCCATCAAGGTGCGCTTCATCTGGTCCCACATCACCCCCACCAGCGCCCGCTGGGAACAAGCCTTCTCCCCCGATGGGGGAGAGACCTGGGAGGTGAATTGGTACATGCGGTTTGAGCGGGTGGTTTGATCAGGCGGCTTCCGGCTTGGCGTGCCGTTCGTAAAGGAAGCGCAGGACCGATGCCCGGTAGCCGACATAGCGGGCATCGTCCGACAGGTCCAGGCGGCGGCGGGGGCGGGGCAGGTCAACCTCCAGCACCTCCCCGATTGTGGCGGACGGGCCGTTGGTCATCATCACAATGCGGTCGGACAGCAGCACCGCCTCATCCACATCATGGGTGATCATGATGATGGTGCTGTTCAGGCGCGTCTGGATTTCCATGACCGTGTCCTGCAGGTGCGCGCGGGTCAGGGCGTCCAGTGCCCCGAACGGTTCATCCATCAGCAGGACCTTGGGTTCCATGGCCAGCGCGCGTGCAATGCCCACCCGCTGCTTCATGCCACCCGACAGTTCATCCGGGCGCTTGTCCACGGCATGGTCCATATGGACCAGACGCAAGTTGTGCAGGGTCCAGTCATGGCGTTCCGCCGTCGACTTGGCAGACCCGAACACCTTGTCCACGGCCAGCCGCACATTCTGATACGCCGTTAGCCAGGGCAGCAGGGAATGGTTCTGGAACACCACGGCCCGGTCGGGGCCGGGGCTGTTCACCTCTTGCCCATCCAGGATGACGCCGCCCTTGCTGGCCCGTGTCAGGCCCGCAACGATGTTCAGCAAGGTAGATTTGCCACAGCCGGAATGGCCGATGATGGAGACATACTGGCCGCGCGCAATGGACAGGTTAACATCGGTAACGGCATGGAAGCTGCGGCCAGCGACCGTGAAATCCATGCCGACATTTTCAAGTGACAGGTAGGAATGGGTCATGGGAGATGGTCCTTGTTTCCGACCGCTGACCCCTTTTTTCGTCATCCCGGCGAAAGCCGGGACCCAGGGGCAACAGGACAAACGTTGACGCTGCACGTGTAGAAGAGCGGATCGGCTGGCGCATGGCCCCTGGGTCCCGGCTTTCGCCGGGATGACGAGGGTGTCAGCTAACCTTGCGGCCAGCGATGCGGTTGCCGATCACGGTGATGACGCGGTCCAGGATGAAGCCGACCAGCCCGACATAGACCAGCGCCAGGATGATCTCGCTCATCAGTGAGCTGTTCCAGGCATCCCAGATGAAGAAGCCGATGCCGACCCCGCCGATCAGCATTTCCGCCGCCACGATGGCGAGCCACGACAGGCCGATGCCGATCTTCAACCCGGTGAAGATGAACGGGACGGAGGAGGGCAGCATGATGCGGAAGAAAAATTCCAGCGGCGACAGGCGCAGGACGCGGGCGACGTTGCGGTAATCCTGCGGGATCTGCCGCACGCCCACGGCGGTGTTCAGGATGATCGGCCAGATGGAGGTGATGAAGATCACGAAGATGGCCGACGGGTCGGCCTGCCGGAAGGCGGCCAGGGAAATAGGCAGCCAGGCCAGCGGCGGCACGGTCCGCAGCACCTGAAAGATCGGGTCCAGCCCCCGATAGGCAAGGCTAGATTGCCCGATCAGCACGCCCAGCGCGATGCCGGTGATCGATGACAGGGCAAAGCCGACGGCCACCCGCTTCAAACTGGCGGCCAGATGCCAGAACAGGCCCTTGTCCACGCCGCCATTGTCAAAGAACGGATCAATGATCAGTTGCCAGGTGTCGCTGACAACTCGCGACGGCGGTGGCAGGGATGACCCCGCCCCGTGGCAAGCCACCTCCCAGATACCGATCAAGGTGACCAGCGCCAGCAGCAGCGGCAACAGGTCCAACAGTTTCTGCAACGCCCGCGTCAGGACGGTTTGCAGGGTGGCGGCCAGGGCGGAAAGCCCGCCGCCACCCTGCACCCGCGCCACGGGGCCATTCTCGCTGATCGTCGACATGGTTTTTTTCCTCCCCCAACTCAGGCGATACGCTTGATGTCGTGCGATGCGAGATAGGCCGCCGGGTTGGCGGGATCGAAGCTGCGGCCATCGAAGAATTTCTCGATACCGCGAGAAGTGCCGGCGGGCAGGTCGGTAGCGCCCGCGACCTTGGCGGCATCGCGCCACAGGTCCTGGCGGTTGACCTTGGCGATCAGGGCCTTAGTGTCCAGATCGCCCGGCAGATAGCCCCAGCGCTGATCCTCCGTCAGGAACCAGAGATCATGGCTCTGAAACGGGTAGGAGGCGTGGTTCGACCAGTATTTCATGATCTCCGGGCTGTTCTTCACGATGCGCCCGTCGCCATAATCAATGGTACCCGTGGCGCGGCCCAGAATGTCCTCCACTGGCACCTTGAACCATTCACGGCCAGAAACGATCTGGCACATCTCTTCCTTGTTCTCCGCCTTGTCGCACCAGATCTGTGCCTCGATGATGGCGGTCAGCAGGGCCTTGGCGGCGTTCGGGTTCTTTTCCACCCAGTCGGCACGCATGGCGAAGCTTTTCTCCGGGTGGTCGTGCCACAGTTCGCCGGTGGTCAGGGCCGTGAAGCCGATACCCTGGTTCACCAGCTGCGCGTTCCAGGGTTCGCCCACGCAGAAGGCCTCCATCGTGTCGACCTTCATATTGGCCACCATCTGCGGCGGCGGGACGACGATGGTGGAGACATCCTTGTCCGGGTCGATGCCGTTGGACGCCAGCCAGTAGCGCATCCATAAATCATGGGTGCCGCCGGGGAAGGTGACGGCGCATTTCACCTCCTTGCCCTCTGCCTTCTGCTTGGCGAAGGCCTCCTTCAGGCCCTTGGCCTTGGTGGTGATGCCCATCTCCTTGTACCGGTTGGCGACGGAGATGCATTGGCCGTTGGTGTTCAGCCGCGCCAGGATGGCCATGGGCAGCGGCTGGTTGTTCTTCGTCACCTTGCCCGTGGACATCAGATAGGGCATGGGCGTCAGGATATGGGCGCCGTCAATGCCGCCGGCCCCGCCGCCCAGTTCCAGATTGTCGCGCGTCGTGCCCCAGCTGGCCTGCTTCACGACATTGACGTCGGGCATGCCATATTTAGCAAACAGCCCCTTCACCTTGGCGACGATCAGTGGCGCGCTGTCGGTCAGGGCGATGAAGCCCAGCGTGGCACCGGTCACTTCCGGTGCGGCGGCAGCCCAGGCGGCACCGCCGGGCAAGGCGGTGCGGGCGGCGGTCAGAATGGCTGCGGCACCGGCGGCCTGTGCCGTACGGGTCAAGAGCGAACGGCGGGTCAGGCCGGCGGAAGGCGTGTCGGTCTGGCTCATGATACGCGGGCTCCCCTGTTCCGGCCTCTGGGCCGGGCTGAAAATAAAAAAAGGCGCTCCGACGATCAGCAGGGGCCGCATGGCCCATGTCTGTCATCGGAGCGCCGTTGCTCCAGGCGATCCCAGCGTCGGAACCGCAATTTCGGCACCGCGGCCCCGGACCGTTACCGGCTCGGAGAAAAGGCATCGTCGCCTTCATGCCGCGTGTGCGAAATGACATTTGCGAGAAGCATGCCAAGTACCGGTGCGGCGAAAGGCAAAAGGTTAATTGTTGTTTATCAAGACTATGGCTGACGAACTTTGTTCGGGCGACCTTGATTGCCCGCACCTTGTGCAAGAAAAACGCCCAAGTTGCAGGCGGCAATGGCGCGGATTTGTGCAGATGCAGGAATTGGCGATTCTTTGGGCGTAGGTAGCCAAAAGAAAAAGGGCGATCCGACCGGACCGCCCCTTTCTGCTGCGGAAAGCCCTGCCTTTACGCCGCGCGTACGCGGGTCACAAACCCGTCCAGCCCCTCGCGCAGGCTTTCCACAAGACGTGACAGCTCATCCGTCGCCGAGAGTGCGTTGCCCGTCATGCGCCCGATATGGTCGGCCCCTTGCGCCACATCCTCCACCACATTGTCGATGTCGGTGGCGCTTTCCGCGACGCTGCGCATATTTTCCTCAATCCGCTCCGTATCTTGGCGCTGGCGCATCAGGGCCGCCTCAATCCCGGCGACCAGGGCGGCGATGGCCTCGATCTTGGCCGCTGTCGCGCCGATGGCGGTGACGGCGGCCCCGGTTGCGGCTTGCATCTCTTCAATCCGATGACCGATTTCGTCGGTGGCACGGCCGGTCTGGGTGGCGAGGCTCTTGACCTCACCCGCCACCACGGCAAAGCCCTTGCCCGCCTCCCCGGCGCGGGCCGCCTCGATTGTGGCGTTGAGGGCAAGCAGGTTGGTCTGACCAGAGATTTCGCCAATGATCTCGACAATCCGCCCGATATTGCTGGCGGCATCGGTCAGGCCTTCTACGGTGCGGTGGGTTTGCCGCGCTTCCGCTACGGCATCGGCGGACACGGTCAGGGCCTGGGACGCCTGATCATTGATGTCGCGGATGGAGAGTGACAAGGAGCCGGCGGCCTGCGCCACCGCCTCCACCCCGCCGCGCGTCTGTGAACTGGCGCTGGCCATTGTCAGGGAGTGGCGGGCGTTGCGACCGGCCAGATCGGCCATGGACACAGCGTCGCCATGAATGCCGCCAGCATGGGCGGCCATGATGGCCAGCGCCTGTTCATGCTGCTGGCTGAACCTGTCGATGACTGCCTCCAGCGCCTCGCGGCTGGCCTCCGCCCATTGGCGTTCACGCTGCTGCTGGGCAGCGGGCGACAGGTCGGGGTCGATGCCGTCCGTAACCTGGGCCAACGCTTGCGATAGCCAGGGCGGCAGGCGATCTGTGTTCAGCGTGAACATGGCGTCTGCCACCTGTTCAGACCAGTCGCCCGCCCGGCGCAGGTGGCGACGCAGGCCCCAGGCGAACAGGCGCAGATGCCAGGGGGCGCCTGACAGTGGTGCCGCCAGTTCGTGCTGCGCACCGTTGATCCGGTCGGCGCACAAGGCCTCCAGATCGGCAATCAGACGGTCTTCCATCTGTTTCAGGCGGTTGATGCGGCCCGTGGCGGCGGCGAACCAGCTTTGCGCGCTGGCACCGGGCAATGGACGGTTTGGACCCACTTCGCGCAACTGCGCCCGTAATTGCAGCACTTGCTCACAATCCTGACCTTGCAGGGTGGCTGACAGAAGCGCGCGCTGGCTTTCGTTGGCATGGGCGGTGAACAGATCAAGTGCCTGTGATTGTGCCGCCTCCAACTGCGCCATGCGGCGAAAACGCGTGGCGTCGAAATGACCGGCGGTCAGGGCGGCTGCCCCCACGGCCCGTTCCTGCCCCGAAAACTCCTTGGCGCGCATGAAGTTCAACAGGGCCGTCAGTGCGCGGGACAGGGCGTTATCGGCGCTGAGGCCAGCCACGGCGGTGACGATCGCCATCAATGCCTCAATCAAGGCGGAATAGGCCAGTGTCGCAGAACGCAGATCGATCGTGCCGGCCCCCACCCGTACCCGCAGATCCGGCAGATCGGCCAGGGCACGGTGGGCGAAGGCGATGCAGCTGGTCAGGGACCCCTCCCAGCCCAGGGGATCGACAGCACCCAGTTCCGCCCGCACCCGGTCCATGGCCAGATCGGTTTCCGCGCGGCGTGCCGACAGGTCGGGCAGCATGCCGCCATCGGCCCCCAGATGCAGCGAACTGGTACCCCGTTCCCGTTGCAGCGCATGCACCAGCCCGCTGAGACCCGTGACCAGGGCACAGAGCCGGGCCAGACGCTTCAACCGGTCAAGGCGCCGCGCACGCGCCGACAGCAGGAACCGCAGGGCCTTCAGACGGGGAAAGGTCGGGATCGTCATGACATGATCCTTCGAAACGGTTGATGGCCGAGCGGGGGCGGCCAGGACCGCCCCCGTCAGGCAGGCTCAGTAGGAATATTCAAAGGCCAGCCAGAATTTCCGGCGGTCGGGGAAAGCGCCGTCGCCGTCATAATCGGCATATTTTGCGCTGACCGTGACCTTGGGGCCCAGCTTCACCGCCGCCTCCACATCGATCTCGCTGCCATAGGAACGGTCGATCCTTTCGGCTTCGAAATCATGATACCAGAGGGCGGCGGAAAGGCCGGTGATGGGGCCTGTTGCCAGCTTCGTTTCGTAACCGATACGGCCATAGGCATCGTTGATGCCGTTGGCCGGTGTGGTCAGGAACACATCGGCATAGCCCTGAAACTTGTGCAAGGTGGCCAATGGCGTCGCAAAGCCTCGCCCCCCGTCGCCTTCCAGGCTTTCATAGCCGCCACCGAATGACAGGCCGCCATAGGTGGCAGTCAGTTCCAGTCCGGCATAATCCAGCGAGATGTCGCGGGGGTTGGACTGATAGTCGGTCTGGTGGGCGTATTCGGCGGCATAGGCCAGGGTGATCTTGTCCAACGTATACTTGTCCGCGACGCGCCCGCCATAGGTGGCCGTTGACAGAATCGGCTGTTCCTCCAGGTCCAGGAGATAGGCGTAGCCGGTCACCTTGGCGGCGGGCGACAGGGTCAGGCCGGCATTGAACAGGTGGCTGTCGCCCTCGAACTCGCCCTGCGGGCTTTTATGGCCGAAGACACGGTTGACCTGCGCCACATAGACATAGGTCAGATCCAACTTGTCGATGGCTTGGGTGGTGATTTTCAGGGCATCCAGCGTCTGTTCATTCTGACGAAAGCCGACAGCGCCGATGAAACGCTGGTTATCGAGGTTCAGACGCTGGCGGCCCAGCGTGACGGCGGTCTTGGCGATACCCGTATAGTCCACCTGCAGGCGGTTTAGCTCCATGCCTTCCGGGTCGGCGACCAGGGGACGGCGGGTTTTGCCATTCAGGCCGTCATTGAAGGCGCTGCTGATATGGGCGATGGTTTCCGCCTCTGCCAGCAGGGAGAATCCGTTGATCTTGCCGGTTTGAAAGCCGGTACGGGCGCGGGCCGTCTGGGCATGGGCATCCTGTGCCAGACCCGCCTGATCGACATCTTCCAGGCGGTAGCGGAAATCCAGGATGAACTTGCCCTCCTTCAGCAGGCTGGCGGCATCGCCGGCCAGCACCGGCTGCGCCAACAGGGGAAGGGCCAGGATCAGGGACAGGGCGCGCGCATTTTTCTGCAGCGTCATCTGAGGCTCCAAAATAAAAAAGGCGCCTAAACGATCCGGGGGTGACCCAGATGTTCAGACGCCATTGTCCGGCGGGACCGGCGGACCGGCCCTATGAAGGGGAACCGCCGTTGGTCCCCGCCAGATAGTTAACGCAAGTTTCGTGCCGCAGGTGCGAAGCGCCGTTTTCCTTAAACCGTCATAAAGTTGCGCCCATTTATGGTGCAGTGCCGCATGATTTTTGGGCGCTTAATTGCTGATCATTCCGCCGGCAGCGCATCTGCGATCAGGGCCAGGTTCTGATAGGCGGCCAGCCCCCATTGCGAGACGCCATTGGTGGACATGCCCGCCACCTCATCCACGGGGTTCAGGACGGCGTTGCCGGCAATATGGGTGCGGGTGCCGGCAATCTGTTCACCCTTGTCGGTAAACTCCGTCCAGGCGCGGGCGGCCAGTTTCGGGTCCTTCAGATGATGCGCGGCATAGGCGGTCAGGCGGGAATGAGCCAGACGCAAGCCGCGTCCCTTCACATCCTGGCCGAACTTTGCCCGGAACTCTGCCGTTGGGGCGTTGTAGAAGGTGCAATATTCCAGCCAGGCGGCGCGGTATTCCGGCACATCCAGCAGGGCCAACAGCTCGGCATGCACCTCCACCGCGCCAAACACCGCAGACAGGTGAGAAACACCGATCTTGTCGCCGGGGCCGGAGAATTTACCGGTGTTCGGGTCATAGGGCGCGCCGCCCGCCATCCAGCGATATTTCAGGGCGGCGATGGTGCGCATGCCGTTGGTGATGCGGTCGCGCCAGCGCTTATCGCCTGTGCGTTCCCATTCCGTCAGCCAAGCGGCGGCCAAGGAGGACCAGGTTGTGCCAAATCCTGCCTCGATCACGCCGGGCGGGGCGGGGTCGGGCAGTTTGCGGCTGATATCGACATTGGCCAGCGTGCGGTCGCTGTCCACCAGATCGCGCATCAGGTCGCCCACCCGTTCGTCCGCCGTCAGGTAGTAATAGATGCGGCGATAGGCGGCGTTGGAGACGCGCGGCTGTTTGGAACTGTCGGCCCAATGCTGCACCCCGTGGCGGGTGCCAAAGCCTTTGTAGGGGCCGATATGGCAGACATCAACCTCCCCGGTATGCCGCGTCATGGCCTCGGCCAGACGGAACACGTCCGCCCGGCCCGTGCGCAAGAAGCTGTACCAGAGCCAGAGATCGGGGGAGAGTTCGGAATTGGCCCAGGCATAGCCGCCAATGTCATAGCGCCATTCATGACGGTCGCTGTCATAGGAATGCATGACATCGCCATAGTTCCAGAACCCGTACCAGCGCCGCTGTTCCACCTGATCCCGATAGAGGTTCAGCAGGAAATCGGCCTGATCCTCAATCCGGGAGCGCGCAGGATTGCTGCGGCTGACCAGATCCCAGTCGCCAAAGATGGGTACGGCGCGCAGGCGGGCCGGCGACACCATCAGGCGCGGCGGCGCAGTCAGCAGGCTTGCCACTTCCGTGAACCAGTCGCGGGCCGGGGTGGCCGGCAGGGACCAGAGATGCAGTTCGGTGGTGCGGGCAATGCCATAGGGCCGGCCCCAGCCTTCCTCATAATCCTCGTAAGTGATTTCCAGGGCTTCGCGTTCTTGGCTGTGGGTCTTGATGCCCAGCCCGTCATGATAGAAGCGCAGATCCATGGCAGGGGCGTCGGGCGACCAGAGCCAGGCGGTCAGCTCCGCCATGTCGGTGGCCGCGTTGCGCACATCCAGGCGGGCCGGATGGCGCTTCCAGAAATCCGCCATGGCCAGGGCGGCACCACCCGCCGCCCCGCCGATATAGGTCAGGCCACCCGCGCGGCGGCCCGCCTGTGCGTCGATCCAGCCATGGCCGGGCTTGGTGCGTTTACGGATGGCAAAGCCATCAGCATTGGCCTGTGACAGGGTGAAATCGCCCCAGGTCGGGATCAGGTCCAGACGCTTTGACACTGTTTCCGCCATACCGGACAGGGCCGGGATGGCGCGGCCATCGATCTGTGCCTGACGGTAATCCTTGCCGGGGTCGCGGCGCAGGCCTGTCAAGGGCCGGATGGCCTCTGCCCACAGACCATCACTTTCGCCTGTGAAACGCACATGCCGGTCGTGCGGGGCATCGGACATGGGGACCGACGCGGTAACGCCCAGCCCCCGGATGAAGTCCTTGTTCTCATCCCCGTCAAAGATGAAGGAATGCAGGATGCGCACGGATTCTGCACCGGCATGGAAGTAAAGCCGGATGGTGAAGGGCAGCCAGGAACGCTCGCCATCACGGTGGGAACCTTCCAGCTTCACCACGGCCCGCACTGGCCCCCGCTGTTCCACCGTCACGGCTGTGACGGTGCCGATGGCGCGACGCTGGCTGACGGTTTCGGCCTCTGTCAGGTCGGGTTGATCCTGTGACAGGCAGACAAGGCGCAAGTCGCGCAGAACCGTGCGGCCATCGACGGTGGCGATGTCGATCAGACGATCGCCACGCAGGGGAATGCGCCATTGCCGGGGGCCGGTGCTGACGGTGATGGCTTCGGCCCCTTCGCTGACCTTCACGGGCTGCGCCGGTTCCGCGGCCTTGCCGGTGGACAGGGTCAGGCCAGTGGGACCGGCCCCCGCCCCGATACTGTGCGCCGACCATTTCAGTGATCCGTCGGGCCAGGTGGCCAGCGGCCAGGATTGCACCGGCACCGCCGCCCCCGATCCATCGGTCAGGCGGAAACGCTGTGCCGGCTTATACAGACCCTGCGGCCAGGGAACGCCCCAGGTCTGGCCCGGGTGGCGGGCAGGGGCCGCACCGTCGATCCAGCCGACGGGCGTTTCGGGCGCCGATGGTTTGGCCTGCGCCGCAATGCCGGTCCCACCGCTGGCAAGGGCCGTCAGCGCCGTTGCCTGCATGAATTGCCGCCGGTTGAAGCCAGGCATGTCCATCGTCGTTTCCTTCCCGATCCTAACTTTTACCACAATGTGATACAGCATCCTTAATATTGGAATTCAAATATCATATGAATACGGGTAAGGTAAGACCAAACCGGTTCAGGGAGGAAACATGGCAACCCGGAAATGGCTGATCTCGGCCCTGATGTGCGGTATTGCCGCAATGCCCGCAACGGCACGGCAGATGGAGAAGCTGGACCGTGGTCTGGTGGCGGTTGCCGCCGATGGTGGCGTGCTGGTCGGCTGGCGCCTGCTGGATACCGACCCCGCCGGCATCGGCTTTGACCTGTACCGGGATGGCAGGAAGCTGAACACCAAACCGCTGACCCAGGCCACCAGTTTCCTGGATAAAGGCGCCGATGGCACGGCCCGTTATGAGGTGAGGACGGCGGGGGCAGCCACGGGGGCCAAGGCCCAGGTCTGGCGCGATGGTTACCTGTCGATCCCGTTGCAACCGCCCGCCGATGGCGTCACCCCGGCGGGAGAGGCCTATAGCTACAACGCCAATGACGCCAGCGTCGGCGACCTGGATGGCGATGGGCAGTATGAGATCATCCTAAAATGGGACCCCAGCAATTCCAAGGATAATGCCTTTGGCGGCTATACCGGCCCCGTGATCCTGGATGCGTACAGGTTGGACGGTACGCGGCTGTGGCGCATCGATTTGGGGCCCAACATCCGGGCCGGCGCGCATTATACCCAGTTCCTGGTGATGGATTTCGACGGCGATGGTAAGGCGGAACTGGCGGTGCGGACCAGTGATGGGACGGTGGATGGCACCGGTGCCGTGCTGGGCGATGCCAATGCCGACTGGCGATTCCATGACGGGGAAGTGCCGCAGGCCGACCGCACCGGCGCCACCACCACGCCTGACGGACGTAAGGTGGCACGCGTGCAGGGCCGCATCATGAAGGGGCCGGAATATCTGACGGTCTTTGAAGGGATTACCGGCAAGGCGCTGGCCAGCGCCCCCTATTGGCCCGCCCGCCATCCCCAAACCAATGATCCGACGCCCGATCAGCTGCAGGCCGTCTGGGGTGACGGTTATGCCAACCGCTCCGACCGGTTCCTGGCGGGGGTTGCCTATCTGGACGGCAGCCTGCCCAGCATCGTGATGGCGCGTGGTTACTATACCCGCACCACCCTGGCGGCCTGGGACTGGCGCGATGGCAAACTGACCCCGCGCTGGCAATTCGATAGCGCCACGCCAGGGAAAGAGGCCTTTGGCGGACAGGGCAATCATCAGCTGTCCGTGGCCGATGTCGATGGTGATAGCAAGGATGAGATCATCTATGGCTCAATGGCCCTGGATGATGACGGCAATGGACTATGGTCGTCTGGCCTGCTGCATGGCGACACGATGCATGTGTCGGACCTGGACCCGCTGCGCCCCGGCCTGGAAAAGTTCGGTGTGCATGAGGTGCCGTCACGCAATGGCGGCATCGGCGCCGCCATGCTGGACGCCGCGACGGGTAAGGTCCTGTGGTCCACGCCCACCGACAAGGATACGGGCCGGGGTATCGCCATCGATATCGACCCGCGTTCACCGGGGGCAGAGGCCTGGGCCAGCAATTCGCCCTATCTCTACAGCGCGCAAGGGGCGGTCATCGCCGCTAATCACCCCAAACAGGTGAATTTCGGCCTGTGGTGGGACGGCGACCTGTCGCGCGAACTGTTGGATAAGGAGCAGGTCCTGAAATGGGACTGGCAGAAAGGGGAGGCGGTGCCGCTTCTGTCCCCGCCTGACGTCTCTTCCAACAATGGCACAAAGGCGACCCCGGCCCTGTCCGCCGATATCATCGGTGACTGGCGGGAAGAGGTGATCTGGCGGGCCAAGGATAACAAGTCCCTGCGCATCTACACCACGCCGTTTCCCACGGACTATCGTCTGGTGACCCTGATGCAGGACCCGGTTTACCGCCTGGGTGTGGCGTGGCAGAACGTTGCGTATAACCAGCCGCCGCATACCAGCTACTTCCTGGGCACCGGTATGAAGATGCGGTAACGCCAAATTCGTCCATGCTAAAGATGCGGGCTTGGTGATGGGTAGCGATCGCCAGGATATCCTGTAGGGTGGCTTGCACACCCTACCCCTACCAAAAAAAGCCCCGCCACCATGCCGGTGGCGGGGCTTTTCCTGTCCTGGGCGCCTGATCAGTACTTGTAGCTTACGCCCGTGTAGTAGCGCCTGCCGGAATAGGCCAGTTCGCCCAGGCGGATATCGTCGCCCGACGTGGTGCGTTCGGCCTCGCCCGTCAGGTTCTTGCCTTCGATGAAGAAGGACACGCCCGTGTCGCCCAGGCGGTAGGTGGCCTTGGCATCCAGATAGCCGGTGCCATCGCGGAATACCGGATTGCCCGAGCGTTCGGAAGCGGCCTGCAGCCACTTCGTCCGGCCATTATAGGCGACGCGGACATTGATGCCGTCCTTATCGTAATAGGCGATCAGGTTGTAGCTGTGCGTCGACAGGCCGGGGAAGGGCAGTTCCTCACCGGTCAGCGAGTTGAACAGGCCGACATTCTTGGCCTTGGAATAGGTGTAGTTCACGCTGGCGCCCAGCCCGTCAAAGGGCGAGGGCAGGAAAGTGAAGGCCGTCTGTGCCGACAGTTCCAGGCCGTTGATCTTGGCGCCACGGCCATTGATCGGCATGTTCACGTCGTACAGCGTGCCATCCTTGAACACATCCACGCCGCGCACCAGGGTGCGGGCCAGGATGAAGCTCTTGACGTCCTTATAGAAATAGGCGGCGCTGAGCAGCGTATCCGGGTTCACGTACCAGGCCAGATTGGCGTCGTACTGGTCGGCGCGGTACGGGTCCAGGTTCGGGTTGCCGAAGGTGCATACATCGGCCTGCGTGTCGTTGGTCTCATCGATCACGCAGTTCGGATTGCCCGACGATGCGATCAGGTCGGTCGGCTTCGGACGGGCCATCACCTTGGCATAGCCCAGGCGCGCAATCACTTCATCCGGTACCAGCCCGAACGAGACGTTAAAGGCCGGCAGCGTATCGGTGTACTTTTCCTTCACGGCCACGGCGGTGGAACCGATGGTTTCCGTCGTGATCACCCCGGCGCTGTTGGTGAAGCGGCGGGTCTTGGCCAGGGCGCCGATGGCATCGACCTGCGTCTCCACCACGCGTACGCCGAAATTGCCTTCCACCGGCATGTCGCCGACGTCAAAGGCATAGTTTGCCTTCACATAACCGGCCTTGATGGTCTCGGTCAGGTCATGGGCCGGGATCTGATCAATGCCGTTGGCGCTGCGCACGCGGTCATGGTTGAAGTTGGAGATATCGAACCAGTCGCCGATGGCGGCAACGTTCGGCGCCATCCAGCCCTTGGGGATATTGCCGGTATTGCCGCCGAAGCCGCTGAAGAAGTTCTGCGGCGTCAGGCTGGCGGTGGCCCGGACGAAATCGACCAGACGCTGCGGCGTCCAGATCAGGCCGTTGGTGGCCGTACCCAGCGACACGGTGCTGGTGACATTGGCGGTCGGGATGGCGACGCCGCCCGGCGCGGTGTAACCGCCACCGGCATAGCGGAGCGACCCCGTCTCACGCCACTGGACACCGGTCTCGAGCGTGGTCAGGAACCAGCGATCCACGTCGTAATCAATGTCGAACTTGGCCGAATCCTCGGTAATGTCGACTTCTTCGGGACGGTACTGAACCTCGGCGCCGCCGTTGCGGTAGGTTTCCGGGTTGCTGGGGTCGAAACCCGTCGGGAAGGTGAAGGACGGGATACCATTGTCGGCGATATCGACACGGATGCCCGGCACCGTTGCGCTGATCGCGGCGGAATTGGTGTTGCTGCGCATCGTGGATTCGGACGTGGTATAGAACCCGTTCATCCGCAGCGCATCATGGTTCCAGTTGAAGCCGCCCGTGTAATAGTGGGACTTCAGCTTGTAGTCGAAGCCGCGCATCTGCGACCCGAAGATGCGGCCGGCACCGGTGGTGACCGTCGGCGCCGTTGCGGCGGTGGTCAGACCGATGACATTGTGGTTCTCATCTACCGACACGCCGACCGGATTGATGCGCGACGCCGCCGTCAGGTCGACCGTGTAGTTATAGTCGGTCAGGAACTGGTCACGCTGGTTCCAGTTGATGTCGGTATAGACATCCAGTTCGTCCGTGACCTGATACTGCAGCGTGGTCATCGCCGTGACGCGCTTGTCCTCGCGCTGCCAGATGCCGTAACGCGGAATGCGCGGCGACATATCGTACCATTGCGATTCACAGCTGGTGCGGTTGGCGGCCGTGCTCTGGCTGGCGCAGGCGGCCTTGGTGGCCACACTCTCAAAACCGGCCACATTGCGGGTCTTGTTGGGCGAATTGTCGTAATCAGCCAGCGCCACCCATTCGGTGTTGCGCAGGAAGTCGCCGCGGGTTTCGACATCGTCATAGGTGACATTGACCAGCACGCCGAAGCGGTCGTCCAGGAACTTGTCACCGAAGGTCAGGTTCCCGCGCGGGGTGACATTCTTTTCCAAGTCCAGATACTGACCCGCCGCCGTGACGGCGAACAGCGTCTTCTTCAGCTCCAAGGGCCGGCGCGTCTGTACCGACACGGTGCCGCCGACGCCGCCTTCGGTCATGTCGGCGGTATAGCCCTTGAATACGTCGATGGACTTGATCAGTTCCGACGCCATGTCGCGCAGATCGGACCCGCGCGAGCCTGTACCGGCGCTGCCCAGAACGGAAACGCCATTGATTTCAACGCGGTTCAGGTCCGGCTCGACACCACGGATGGAGACCGACTCACCCTCGCCGAAGGAGCGGGAAAGCTGCACGCCGGTGATACGCTGCAGGGCTTCGCCGACATTCTTGTCCGGGAACTGGGCCACATCTTCGGCCACCAGGCTGTCGACGACCGTGCTGGCTTTCTTCTTGCGGTCGATGGCCGACTGCAAAGAGGCACGGGTACCGACAACGATGATCTCTTCCAGTTCAACCGTCTCAGCCGGGGCGGTCTGCGCCAGGGTGGGCATGGAAACCGCTGTCATCAACAAGCCGAAACCGGCGCTGGCCAGCAGTTTCCCCGACCGCGCCGTGCGGCTCTTCACATACTTCATCTCTCAACTCCTCCCCACAAGGCGGGCCGCCAATCTGATGGGGCGGCCAGGGTGTTTTTGTTGCGTCTTGCGCCATTGGTCGGCGCGATTCCAACATATGGAACGTTGTCCCAAAAATAATATAATACCAAATCATGACATATGAAAGCGCATTGTGAAATTCGCTCCCAAATTTTTGTCAAACTGTTTCAGATATTGAGAAAAAGCCCCGGTCGGGACGGACCCGACCGGGTAGCTATAGGAGGGAAGCAAGGTGAATGATCACCTGCGTATCCAAGGCGCCCGTCAGGTCGGACGGGCGCTGGATACCGGGCGGCGGGGGGCGCCGTCCGGTCTTGTGACGTCTTTCTCGGCCCTGGCACGGCGAGGGTGCTCATGAGCTTGGAAAGGCGTAATCTATTGAAAGGGCCCCGCCTGATTTCAGGAACCGGACGGCGTCAGCTTTCGCCCTGACCATGCGTGATGGTGGGCCTGGAAGCAAGAGAATTTTTCACAATGCAGAATGATTGGCCACATAATGGGATTGTGCGCTATTGATGATTTTTGTGGGCGGCAATAGGGTGGCGATCATCCTGGCCGACGCCAAAATGTGGCCGTTGAAAAAATCTCATATTGTGTGATGTTAATCCACATTGTATGACTAAATTGTATGACATTTGACGAGAGCCCCGCAGAAGGGGCCGCACCATTGGCAAGGGAGTGAATCAATGACGCCCATTGCGTTCCGCATGAAACTGAAGCCCGGACATGTGGCCGAGTATAAGCGCCGCCATGACGTGCTCTGGCCGGATCTGGCCGACGCGCTGCGCGATGCCGGTATCTATGATTACTCCATTTTCCTCGATGAGGAGAGCCTTTCCCTGTTCGCGGTCCTGCGGTTGACGCAAGACAACAAGGCTGACGATCTGCCCAAACTGCCCGTCATGCGCCGCTGGTGGGATTTTATGGCCGACATCATGGATGTGAACCCGGACAACAGCCCCGTTCAGGTGCCGTTGCCCAGCATGTTCTATTTCCCGTGATCGAGGCGCCCCGACCCATGACGCAGATTTCCCGCAATGCGCGCCGTCTGGCGCTGATGCTGGCCCCGCTCCTGTCACCGGTGGCAATGGCGGCGGACGCACCGTCCTATATCCTGACATCCTTCATCAATGGCGATGCCAAATCGATGTCGGTCTACCGCTCCACGGACGCGGTGAATTTCACATTGGAGAAGGCCGAGGCGTTCAAGCCGCCGCAGGGCCTGCTGCGTGACCCCAGCATCATCCGGCACAAGGATGGCTGGTACTATGTTACCTACACGACCGATTGGAACAATGACCTGATCGGTTTTGCCCGGTCGAAGGACCTGAAGGAATGGACCTTCCTGGGCAATCACAAGATTTCCATTCCCGGCACGACCAATTCCTGGGCGCCGGAATGGTTCGTGGATGCGGATGGGTCGGTCCATATCATCCTGGCCGTATCCACCAACGGCCCGAATGGACAGTTCAAGACCTATCGCCTGACCGCCACCGATGACAGCCTGTCCAACTGGACAGCGCCCTCGGTGCTTCACGGTCTGGGCCCCAACCATATCGATGCGAAGATCATCCAAGAGGCGGGCCGCTACTACGCCTTCATCAAGAACGAGACGACCAAGTTCATTGAGCTGGCGACGGCGCCGAAGCTTGATGGTCCTTGGGTGTTCACGCGTACCGGCGACTGGGCCGGGTGGGGCACGCTGGTGGAGGGGCCGGCGGTCGTGAAGCGGCCCGATGGCGGCTGGCGTATCTATTTCGACCAGTATGTCGAGAAACGCTACTGGTACAGCGACAGCATCGGTCCCGGCTTCACCGGCCAATGGGCGCCGAAGGTGGAACTGCCCGGTGGCCTGTCCGGCAAGGTCCGGCATTTCACGGTTCTGAAGGATGAGCCGCCAGCCAAGAAGCCGGTTGCCGCCCCGCTGACCACACCCGTCACCTGGGACCGCTATTCCCTGAAGGTCGGGGGGGAACGGATTTTCAGCTGGGGCGGGGAAATGCACCCGTTCCGCCTGCCCAGCCCCGACCTGTGGCGCGATGTGTTCCAGAAGATGAAGGCGTCCGGGTACAATACCGTCGCCATCTATTTCGGCTGGGGCTATCACTCTCCCAAGCCCGGCGTGTATGATTTCACGGGCGTGCGCGACATGGATCGCGTGCTGACCATGGCCAAGGAGGCTGGGCTTTACGTTATCGTCCGCCCCGGCCCCTACATGAACGCGGAGGTTACGCGTGGCGGCTTCCCCAGCTGGCTGGTCAAGCAGCAGGCCAAGGCCCGCACCGATCATCCCGAATATCTGGCAGCATCCGATGAATGGCTGACAGCCATCAACGCCATCCTGAAGAAGCATCAGATCACCGATGGCGGCGGCACGGTCATCGCCTATCAGATCGAAAATGAATTGGACGTCACACAGCCGACGCAGGCGCGCTATATGCAGCACCTGTATGACAAGGCGCGGGCCGACGGGATCACGGTTCCCATCTTCCACAACGACAAGGGCCGCAACGGCAATTGGGTGCCCAAGGGCAGCAATGTGCCGGGCACGGTGGAGGGGCCGAACGACCTTTACGCCTTTGACGGCTATCCCGGCGGGTCGTGTGATGTTGACGCGACGGTGGGCAAGCCGAACCTCGCCCCCGATTGGGGGATGTACGGTCCTGGCGGTGCCTCTGGCGGCGCCAGCGCGTCGCCCAACACACCGGGCTTTGCGGCGGAATATGGCGGTGGCTGGTTCGATTACTGGGGCAGCAATGGCGCCTATGGCTGCAACGCGCAGCGACTGGGCAGCGGGTACCAGCGGGTCTTCTATGGCACCAACATCGCCAACGGCCTGACCATCCAAAGCTTCTACATGACCTATGGCGGCACCAGCTGGGGCTGGATGCCGGCACCCGTAGTCTACACTTCCTATGATTACGGCTCCGCCATCGACGAGGCGCGAGGCCTGCGGGAAAAGGCGCGTGGCATCAAGCTGATGGGTCATTTCCTGCAAACGGTGAAGGACCTGACGCAGATGGACCGGGCCACCGGTCTGGTCCCCAGCAGCCCGAATGTCCGCCTCTATCACAATGTGAACCCTGAGACGGGCACGCGCCTGCTGGTCGCCACGCATGCGCCCAACAATGCCCAGACGGATGATGTTTTCAGCTTCAAGGCCCCGCTGCCCGATGGCGAATACACTATCCCGCAGGCAGGATCCCTGCGGCTGAAGGGGCATGACGCCAAGCTGTGGCTGGCCGGCTATGATATGGAACGCCAGCGTCTGGTCTATTCCACGTCGGAGCTGTTCACCCATCTGCGCTTTGGCGCGGGCGACCTTGCCCTGTTCTATGGACGGCAGGGGGAGGATGGGGAGATGGTGCTGCGCTACAGCAGCGCCCCCACCGTGACGGTACTGGACGGCAAGGTTGAGAGCGTTTTTGACGCGGCCAAGGGTGACCTGCGCCTGAATTATCTCCATCAGGGTCTGGCCCGCGTGCGGATCAGCGGCGGGGGACGGCCCGACCTGACCCTGCTGCTCGCCGATCTTCCCACCGCCGAGACCTTCTGGCGGCAGGGGACGAAGGATGGCGTACTGCTGCAACGCGGCCCCACCCTGGTCCGTACCGCCGCGGTGAAGGGCAAGACCCTTGACCTGACGGGCGATACTGAAAGTGACAGCCCGCTGGAGGTTTGGGGACCTGCCGCCGTGACGTCCGTGCGCTGGAACGGCGCGTCGGTCCCGGTGGAGAAGGTGGTGGGCGGCAGCCTGATGGCTAAGAAGGACCTGTCCGGTCCCGTGGCGGTCAACCTGCCCGATCTGACCAAGGCTTCATGGCGGTTCCAGGCCGGATCGCCGGAGGCCGCCAAGGATTTCGATGACGGCGCCTGGGCCGTGGCCAAGCCCGGCCGAACCGCCAGCTTTGTTAAGCCGCCGGGTGGTCAGCCGCTGCTGAACATGGATGATTACAACTTCCATCACGGCGATGTCTGGTACCGGGGCCGCTATACCGCACAGGCGGGTGCCTCAAAGCTGGAGCTGCATTACGGGGCCGGGGGTGCCGGCATGGTTCAGGTCTGGCTGGATGGGCGCTATATCGGTCAGCATGTGCTGCCGACCGGCCTGCCGCGCCCGCCGGGCCAGGGGCTGGCGACCTTCACCATTCCGGAAGATTTGCAGACACCGGGCGAGCGCGTACTGTCCGTCATGGTCCGCAACAATTCCCATCATTGGGACCTGGATGTTGATGATCTGCACAAGGAAGCGCGCGGCCTGATCTCCGCCTCGCTGTCCACGCCGACGGGCAAGAGCTTTGCGGTGCCCATCGCATGGAAGATTCAGGGCAATCTGGGTGGCGAGGATATTGCCGATCCCGTACGCGGCGTGTTCAACAATGGCGGCCAGTATGGGGAGCGCAACGGCTGGCACCTGCCGGGCTTTGACGACAAGGGCTGGACGACAGCTTCGGTTCCGGCAAATGCCGCCAAGCCGGGGACGGTCTGGTACCGTACGGAGTTCACGCTTGACCTGCCCAAGGGTCAGGACAGCGCCGTCGGCCTGTCCTTCGGCGATGCCACGGTCCCGCGCTCGGTCGGTTCCTATCGCGTTCTGATTTTCCTGAATGGCTGGAACATGGGGCAGTTCATCGCCGATGTCGGGCCGCAGCGCACCTTTGTGCTGCCCACGGGTATCCTGAACCCCAATGGCAAAAATACACTGGCTCTGGCGGTCACGTCCGACGGCAAGCCGGGCGACACTCTGGAGGCTGTGAAGCTGGTCAGCTTGCGCAATGCACGGTCTTCCCTGACGGTCGGCACGGTCCCGGCGCCGGGATATAAGGAGGTGGTGAAGTGAAAGGACACCCTATCCCTTCTCTCCCCGTCATCCCGGCGAAAGCCGGGACCCAGGGACCGCATGCCCAACCTTTCAGCCTACGCCCAGCGACCCAAACCCTATCGTAGCACGCTTGGCCCCTGGGTCCCGGCTTTCGCCGGGATGATGGGGAGAGGCGGATCGACCAACCCAAGATTACGTATCTAAGAAAGACCATCCCATGCCTAACCTCGCCCATGGCCTGCAGGCCGCAGATGTCACCCGAACCATCGACCTGCTGATCAGCAATCTGGTCGATATCAAGGATGAGACCGGGGAATTCCTGCTGCGGCTGGATGATGGCCGCGTCATCGATACCAAGGGCTGGAACGACTGGGAATGGACCCACGGCATAGGCCTGTACGGGATGTGGAAATATTATGAGATGACGGGCAGCGAGCGTGCCTTTCAGATCATGCTGGACTGGTTCCGCGACCGTTTCGCCGCCGGCACACCGACCAAGAACATCAACACCGTCAGCCCGTTCCTGACGCTGGCCTATCTTTATGAAAAGACGGGCAACCAGACCTATATCCCGTACCTGGACACCTGGGCCGAATGGGTCATGCATGGCCTGCCCAAGACGGAAGAGGGCGGGTTCCAGCATATCGTGTTCAACAGCGAAAACCCGCAGCAGCTGTGGGACGACACGCTGATGATGTCGGTCCTGCCGCTGGCCAAGATCGGCCTGCTGCTGGGCCGCCCGGAATATGTGGAAGAGGCCAAGCGCCAGTTCCTTATCCATATCAAGTATCTGTTCGACACCAAGACGGGCCTGTGGTTCCACGGCTGGACCTTTGATGGTCGCCACAACTTCGCCGATGCCCTGTGGGCGCGCGGCAATTGCTGGGTCACCATCGCCATCCCGGAATTCATTGAGCTGCTGGACCTGAAGGCCGGCGACCCGCTGCGCACCTTCCTGATCGACACGCTGGAAAATCAGGTCAAGGCGCTGGCCAAGTACCAGACCGAGGATGGCCGCTGGCACACGCTGATCAACGACCCGACTTCGTATCTGGAAAGCTCGGCTGCCGCCGGTTTCGCCTATGGCATCATGAAGGCCGTGCGCAAGCGCTATATCAGTGCCGAGTATGAGCCGATGGCCATCAAGGCGGTGCATGCCGTCCTGAACAAGATCGCCCCGGATGGGGAGCTGCAGGAAGTGTCGTTCGGCACCGCGCTCGGCAGCGACCTGCAGTACTACCGCGACGTCAAGCTGACCTCCATGCCCTATGGCCAGTCGCTGGCCATCGTCTGCCTGACGGAAATGCTGCGCCGCTTCATTTGACGCGCCTTTCTTTTCGCCTTCCCGGCCTTCGCCGGGAAGGCAATGAGGAAATTTCAATAAAAATAAAACCCCAGAGGAAACACCGATGAGCCAGCGTAGTGTGAAGCCCATCAATTATCTGGCCTATGGTGCCAACGATATCCTGGGGGCGGGGTCGATGGCCGTGATCAGCGGCTGGATCCTGTTTTTCTACACGACCTTCTGCGGGCTGTCGGCGACGCAGGCGGCGGCGATTTTCGCCATCGCGCGTCTGCTGGACGCCATTGTCAGCCCCATCGTCGGGCACTTGTCCGATAATTTCTATCGCACGCGCCTGGGTCGCCGGTTCGGGCGGCGGCGTTTCTTCCTGATGATCTGCATCCCGCTGGTGCCATCATTCGCCCTGATGTGGGTCAGCGGGCAGGGGTTCTGGTACTGTCTGGCAACCTATGTGCTGTTCGAGACGGTCTATGCCATCGTCCTGATCCCCTACGAAACCTTGGCCGCCGAGATGACCAAGGATTACAAGATCAAGGCGAAGCTGGCCGGCATCCGCATCCTGTTTGCGCAAAGCTCCGCCATCGCCGCCGGCTTCCTGCCTGCCGCCATTGTCGGCTGGGTCGGTGGCAAGGACAGCGCCGATACGTTCCTGATCATGGGCATCATCTTCGCGGTGGCCTTTGCCATCGTGCTGGCCTTCACCTGGGCCTTCACCTATGAGCGGTCGGTGGAAGAGGTGGAGCAGATGAAGGCCGGTGAGCCGGTCCTGACCCTGGGCGACAGCTTCAAGAAGCTGTACAGCGACCTGTTCTCCACCCTGAAAATCCGGGCCTTCCGCTTGCATCTGGGCATGTATCTGGGCGGCTATATCAGCCAGGACGTGTTCAACGCCGTCTTCACCTATTTCATCGTGTTCGTACTCGCGGGGTCAGTGTCGGAGGCGTCGAACCTGCTGGGCAGCATGTATATCGCGCAGCTTTTCGCGGTGGCGATGTTCATCCAGCTTTGCCTGCGCTTCCATCCCGCCCCCTCCTACCGGCTGGCGGTCTGTTTCTATATCCTGGGCGTGATCGGCTTCCTGTCGATCCATTTCTTCCGACCGGAGAACCTGCATCTGTGGCTGTTCGTGCCCATCATCCTGTCGGGCCTGGGCCGGGGTGGTCTGAACTACATCCCCTGGAACACCTATAACTACATGGCCGATGTGGATGAGGTTGTGACGGCCAAGCGGCGCGAGGGGATTTTCGCTGGCGTCATGACCTTCATCCGCAAGGCGACGCAAGCCGGTGCCGTGATGGGCGTGGGCCTGATCCTGGAGGCCGGTGGCTTTATGCCCAAGGCGCCCGTGCAGAGCGATCAGGCCATCACCACCATCTTGGCCGTGATGGGTATCGGCACCATCGGCGTGCTGCTGGCCGGCTTCGCGGTGTCCCGCCGCTTCCGCCTGGACGGGCCGCGCCATGTGATCCTGATGGAAGAAATCGCCCGCTTCAAGGAAGGCCGCATGGATACCACACCCGACCGCCGCGCCATCCTGGAAGACCTGACCGGGTGGAAGTATGAGCGGCTGTGGGGGCGGTGAGGGGCTAATTTCCCGTCATCCCGGCGGAAGCCGGGACCCAGGGGCCAAACGCCCGACCTGTCCGCAGCCTAGTGTGAAGCAGCATAGATGTTTTCACCGTGACCCCTGGGTCTCGGCTTTCGCCGGGATGACGAATTGAGGGGAAGGTCGGGTAATCCAAAGAACAGCAGTACGGGAGACGTCCATGACCAGCCTGCCCATCGTCGATCCCCACATGCATCTGTGGGATTTCACGCGTCAGCATTATTCCTGGCTGATGGACAGGCCATTGCCGTCCAACGCCGCCGGCAATGTGGAACCCATCGCCAAGCCCTATGGTCTTTCCGAATATCTGGCCGATACGGCAGGTTTTGACGTGCGCGGCCTGGTGCATGTGGAGGCAGGCGCCAGCACCGCCCATTCGCTGGCGGAGACGCAGTGGCTGCAGGGCGTGGCGGATGAGGGGCGGTTGCCCATGGCGCTGGTAGCCTTTGCCGCGCTGAACGATCCCGATGTGGAGAAGCTGCTGGCCGCACATGCCGAGCATGGGGCGGTGCGCGGTATCCGCCATATCATCAACTGGCACAGTGATCCGGCCAGGACCTATTCCACGCGCGACGTGATCGGCGATGCAGACTGGCAGCGTGGTTACGCGCTGCTGGCCAAGTACGTCCTGTCCTTCGACCTGCAAATCTACCCGTCCCAGATGGCGGTGGCAGCGGAACTGGCGGCACGGCACCCGGACATTCCCGTCATCCTGAACCATGCGGGCATGCCCACCGATCAGGATGCGGACGGGTTGGCGCTGTGGCGTAAGGGTCTGGCCCTGCTGGCGGCACAGCCCAATGTGGCGATCAAGATATCCGGTCTGGCCATGATCGACCGGCAATGGACGGTGGACAGCCTGCGCCCCTTTGTGCTGCACGCCATCGATGCTTTTGGGACCGATCGTGCGATGTTTGCCAGCAACTTCCCCGTCGACAAGCTGTATGGCGGGTTCGGCGCGCATTATGCCGCCTATGACGCCATCACGGCGGATTTCACTGATGCCGAACGCCGCGCAATGTTCGCCGGCAATGCCGCCCGCCTCTATCGTCTGGCGGTGACGCTGTGAGGGGGCTGACACGGCGCGAGCTGGGCCTGTCGGCGCTGGCCACCGGTGCCCTGTTCGCCCTGCCGGCGGGGGCAGCGGTGGGGCCGGAACGGCAGGGTGACTATATCCTGGGTGCCGACATCTCCTGGATACCGGAGGATGAGGCGGCGGGGGCTGAATATTACCTGGACGGCCAGCGCCAGGATATCTTCACCATCCTGACGGGGGCCGGGTTCAACTGGGTCCGGTTGCGTTTGTTCGTGAACCCGGAAAATGGCTATTCGGCGGGCAAGAAGGACAGTCCCTGGTGCGGGCTGGAGCAGACGATCAAACTGGCCCGGCGGGTGAAGGCGGCGGGGATGAAGATCGCCCTGACCTTCCATTATTCCGATACCTGGGCCGACCCGCAGCATCAGAACAAACCAGCGGCTTGGGCGAACCTGTCCTTCCCCGATCTGGTGAAGGCGGTAGAGGCGCATACGCGCGACAGCCTGACCGCCATGAAGGCGGCGGGTGTGCTGCCCGATATGGTGCATGTCGGGAACGAGGTGACGTTCGGCATGCTGTGGCCGGAGGGGCGCGTAGCCCTGCCGGTGCCGACCGGCAACCCCGCCACCGATGCAGTGCATCTGAAGCCCGAAGGCATTGGCGGCTATGATCAGTTCGCCACCCTGCTGAAGGCTGGGATCAAGGCGACACGGGAGGTCGCACCCCAGGCCAGCATCATGCTGCACAACCATCTGGGCCGGCATTGGGTGATCGTGCGGGAATGGACCGACGCGCTGCTGTCGCGCGGGGTGGATTTCGATCTGGTCGGATTCTCCTGTTACCAGCAGTTGGCAGAGGGCGATTGGGAACGGACCTTTACGGAGTTCGTGAAGCGCTACTCCAAACTGGGTTTCTGTGCGGTGGAATATTCCGGCCGCAAGGAATACCTGAACGATCTGGTCTTCAATGCGCCCGGCAAGCGCGGCTGGGGCAGCTTCATCTGGGAGCCGACCCGGCATCAGGAAGCCGTCTTCGACAAGGAGGGCCGCAATGCCGGCGGCGGGGCCAAGCCCAACCTTCTGTCACAAGGTATCAACGCCGCCGAGGCGCCAGGGGCCGTTCAGCCCGGCACAACCCCGCCCCCGCCACCCCCCGCCGGTCCGCCGCGCCATGGTGAGGGTGGCCGGTATGACGCGAACCAGTTCCTGACCCTCTATCGCGGCCTGTCGCGGAAATATGGGGGCAGGTGATGCATGGGACCTCTCCCATCGTCATCTCGGAGAAAGTTGGGAAGGCGGTTAGGACTTGTCTGGTCTTTCTAAGCCTCGGGATCGCCATGCCCGCCCTCGCCGAACCCGACCGCTGGGAATTCCGCTTCACCGGCAAGGGCGATGGCACGCCCGTGTCGGCGGCAGAAACCTATGACCCTGCCAAGGGTTATGGGTTTGAACCTGGCTTTGCGCCCGATAGGGACAAGCCGTTCCTGTTCTCCGTCAAGGTGCCAGAGGGCAATTACCGGGTCACGGTGACTCTTGGCAACGCCAGGGCCAAGGCGCGAACCAGCGTGAAGGCGGAAAGCCGCCGTCTGATGCTGTGGGGGGTGGAGACGGGCAAGGGCCGGTTCGATACCCGCTCCTTCATCGTCAATGTCCGTACCACCTCACTGCCGCCCCCGCCGCAGAACGCCCCCGGTGGTACCGCCGTGCGCATCAATGAGCGGGAGGTGGGGAAGCTGCATTGGGATGACAAACTGACCCTTGAATTTGCCGACACGGCGCCGCGTGTCGCCGCCGTGCGGGTGGAGAAGGTTGACGTTCCAACTGTTTACCTGGCCGGCGACAGCACCGTGACGGATCAGCCCGCCGAACCGGGCGCCAGTTGGGGCCAGATGCTGACCAGCATGCTGACGCCCGACATCGCGGTCGCCAACCATGCCGAGTCCGGCGAAACGATGAAGAGCTTTATCACTGGTCTGCGCCTGGACAAGATATTGTCCAGTATCAAGTCTGGCGACACGTTGCTCATCCAGTTCGGGCATAATGACAGCAAGGCCGCATGGCCGCAGACCTATGTCGATGCTGCCTCGACATATCCCGCCTATTTGCGCGTCTTCATCGCGGAGGCGAGGCGGCGGGGGGCGGTGCCGGTGCTGGTCACCTCTCCCCATCGCCGCACTTTTGATGCTGCGGGCCGCATCACCAACAGCCATGGCGATTATCCCGACGCCGTGCGCCGGGTGGGTCGGGAAGAAGGCGTGGCCGTGATCGACCTGAACGCGATGTCCAAGGAAATCTATGAGGCATTGGGGCCGGACATCGCCCCGCGTGCCTTCAGCAATGGCGGCAAGGACCTCACGCACCACAATAATTACGGCGCCTGGCTGCTGGCCCGTGCCGTGGTGGCGGGGATCGCGGCCAGCGACCTGCCCCTGAAATCCCATATCCGCCCCGACCTGCCGCCATTCGACCCCAGGCACCCGCCGGGACCTGACACGCTGATCCTGCCGGAAAGCCCGATCCGGTCGGATTTGACGCCACGGGGCAATTGATCGCCTGAGCCTTGCGAAGGATGTGACCATGAACCGCCGCCAGCTTCTTTCCGCCGCTGCCGCGACCGCCCTGGTGACGGGGGTGGCCGCAACCGCCAATGCTGCCGACGCGCCGGGAACGGTGTTGCCGCTATGGCCTGGTAAGCCGCCGGGCGGGGAGAAGGTCACGGTCACGCAGTCAGAGATTGCGCGGTCGGACGACCCGCGGTTCAAGGATGTGGCCATCCTGAATGTCACGCAGCCCAACCTGACCCTGTTCCGTCCGGCCAAGCCCAACGGGGCCGCCATGCTGATCATTCCCGGCGGCGGGTATCAGCGGGTGGTGGTGGGCAAGGAAGGGTATGATATCGCGCAATGGCTGGTCGGGGCGGGGATCACCGTCTATGTCCTGCTCTACCGTCTGCCCGCCGATGGCTGGACCGCAGGTCCGGACGCGCCGTTGCAGGATGCACAACGGGCCATTCGTGTGATGCGGTCACAGGCCGGGACCTATGGGTTCGATCCCAACCGCATCGGTGTCATGGGCTTTTCCGCCGGCGGGCATCTGGCGGCCATGGCGGCCACACGTTATGGGAAGCAGACCTATGCGCCCGTGGATGCGGCGGATGCGCTGTCTGCCCGGCCCGATATCGCGGCGCTGGGCTATCCCGTCATTTCCATGCTGCCCGGTATCACCCATGGCGGGTCGGCCAAGCAGATGTTGGGCGACAACCCCAGTGCCGCGAAGATAAAGGAATTTTCCGCTGACAAGGGCGTGCCCGCAGACGCGCCCCCCACCTTCATCACCCATGCCGCCGATGATGGCGCGGTGCCGGTGGAAAACGCGCTTCTGATGTATGCGGCCCTGCGGGCGCAGAAGGCCAAGGTCGCCATGCATCTGTTTGAGGCGGGTGGGCATGGGTTCGGTCTGCGTGCGGAAAAGGCCGCCCCGGTGGCCGCTTGGCCGCAACTGTTCCTGGATTGGAGCCGGACGCATGGCTTTGCGTAAGTTGTTGGCCCCGGCATTTCTGCTGGCCACCCTCACCACCCCCAGCTTTGCCGACGCGCCCAAACCCCTGTTCCGCGATCCCGTGTTTGACGGGGCGGCGGATGCGTCGCTGGTCTATGACCCTGGCGGGCGGCAATGGGTGATGTTCTACACCAACCGCCGCGCCACACTGGCGGGGGCGCAGGGAGTGGAATGGGTGCATGGCACGCGTATCGGGCGGGCCGTGTCCAAGGACGGCGGCAATAGCTGGACCTATGACGGCACCGCCGACATCCGTTATGGCAGCGGTGAGGACATCACCTATTGGGCGCCCAATGTCGAATATATCGGCGGGCAATGGCACATGTTCCTGACCATCGTGCCGGGCGTGTTCAAGGATTGGAATGCCAGCCGGGAGATCGTGCATCTGATCAGCCGCGATCTGAAGGTCTGGGATTTTGCCGGCAAGGTCGATCTGGGGTCGGACCGGGTGATCGACGCGGCCGTGCACCCGCTGCCGGGCGGCGGCTGGCGCCTCTGGTACAAGGATGAGCGCGATGGGTCCGCCACCCATTATGCCGACAGCAAAGATTTGAAGACCTGGACCCATGGCGGCGTCGCCGTGAAGACGCGCGGGGAGGGGCCGCAGATCATTGAATGGCAGGGCTGGTACTGGCTGATCATGGATGCCTGGGATGGGCTGGGCGTCTATCGCTCCAAGGACCTGACCAACTGGCAACATCAGCCCGATAATTTGCTGAAACAGCCGGGCAGCGCCCTGACTGATCGGGCCAAGGGCGGGCATCCCGATATGGTGGTCAGTGGAGGCCGCGCCTTCCTGTTCTATTTCGTGCAGCAGGGTGGAGAGCCGGAGGCGGCCAATGACCCGACATGGCAGCGCCGGTCGGTGATCCAGGTCGCCGAACTGCGCTTCCAGGATGGCTGGTTGACCGCCGACCGCGAAGCACCGGTAGATGTAAGGCTGCTGCCGCCATGACAAAATGGATTGATATCCGTGACCATGGCGCCGTGGGCGATGGAGTGGCCATCGACAGCCCCGCCATCAACCGCGCCATCCAGGCCGCTGCCGCCGCAGGGGGCGGGGCGGTGCGCGTGCCGGCGGGTGTGTGGCTGTGCTTCTCCATCCGGTTGGCGGCGCATGTCCGGCTTCATCTGGACGCAGGGGCGGTGATCTGCGCCGCGGTGCCAGGCGTTTTGGGTACCTATGACCTGCCGGAAGCCAATCCGCACGACCTCTATCAGGATTTCGGCCATTCCCATTGGCACAACAGCCTGATCTGGGGCCAGGGGCTGACCGATATCGCCATCACCGGCCCCGGCCTGATCGACGGGCACGGCCTCACCTCCAAGGGGCCGGGGGCGAAATGGGCCAAGCGTAAAGGGTATTTCCCCGAAAGCATGGCGGGGATGAGTGCCGCCGAACTTGCCGCCGAGGACCCGGAAGAGGCGGCGATGCAGGGCCAGGGCAACAAGGCCATCGCCCTTAAACATTGCACCCGTGTCATGCTCAGCGATTTCACCATCGCCAAGGGCGGACATTTCGCGGTGCTGGCCACAGGTGTCGATCACCTGACCATCAGCCGCCTGCGCATCGATACCGACCGTGACGGGCTTGACCTGGATTGTGTGCGCCACTGCACCGTCAGCCATTGCCGCATCAACACGCCCAATGATGATGCCATCGTCCTGAAATCCTCCCTTGCGCTGGGGATAGTACGACCCACGGCGCATGTGCGCATCCATGATTGCCACGTCAGCGGCTTTGATCCCGGTTCCATGCTGGACGGCACCTTCCGCCGTACCCAAGACAAGGCCCCCGATCAGGATGGGATGACGGGGCGTATCAAGCTGGGCACCGAAAGCAATGGCGGCTTTCACGATATCGAAATCAGCCGCTGCACCTTTGAACGCTCACGCGGGTTGGCGCTGGAAACGGTGGATGGGGGCATGCTGACCGATGTGCGGGTCAGCGACATCACCATGCGGGAGATCACGACGGCGGCCCTGTTCATCTATGCCGGGGCGCGGATGCGCGCACCGGAGGGCACGCCGCCCGGTGGCATCCGGGGTGTCCGGATCGAACGGGTGCGGGCAACCGATGTCGATCCGCGCTTTGCCAGCATCATCGCGGGGCAGGCGGGAAATCCGGTGCGCGATGTGGTGCTATCGGATATCGACATCACCTATCGTGGTGGCCTGTCCGCCCTGGACGCGCCCGTGCCGGAAAAGCCCGACGCCTATCCCGAACCCAGCATGTTCGGCCCGCTGCCGGCCTGGGGCCTTTTCGTCCGTCACGCGGCGGACGTGCGGGTACAGGGCGCCAGCCTTTCCACGACCCAGCCCGATGGCCGCCCGGCCCTATGGCTCGACGATGTGGAAGCTGTGCATTTTGAACAGGTCAATCTGAATAACGACGTTGCGACCCCGCCCCTGGTCTGCCGGGATGTGCGCGGCCTGACGGGGGAGATGATGCCATGATGTTAAAGCGCTTGGGTTTGGCGGCCCTGGCCCTGCTGGCCGGCCTGTCGGTATCGGCGGATGAGGTGCCGCGTGAATGGGTGGACAAGGATACGGGCCACCGTGTCATCCGCCTGTCGACGGAGCCGGGGACCCGCAGCCTGTATTTCCATCAGAATGGCTACACGCCCGACGGCAAGACCCTGATCGTCACCAATCCGGGCGGCATCGACACGATCAACCTCGCGACCCGCGTGCAGAAGCGGCTGGTGGCCGGTGCCGACCTGAACCTGCTGTTCACGGGGCCGAAAACCGGCCGTGTCTTCTTCACCCGCAAACCGCAACTGGCTGAGGGGGAGGGGGTGGAGGTCTTCGCCGCCGACCCCGCGACGGGCAAGGTGGCGAAGGTCGCGCATGTGAAAAAGGGGCAGATCGGGTCCATCAATGCCGATGAAACCCTGCTGCTGGGTGTGCTGGCCGAGCGCAAGTTCGAGCTGCAGCCCGGTGCGCCCGACCCGAAGAATACCCGCTTCGACAATCACTATGAATATGTCGGGCCGGACGGCAAGCCCATGGTCTATGCCGATGCCAAGGAGGTGCGGCTTTACCAGCGGCTGGAGGCGCGGGTGCCGATGGAGATATTCACCATCGACCTGAAGACGGGTGCGCAGCGCACGGTCCACAAGGCCACGGACTGGCTGAACCATCTGCAATTCTCCCCCATCGATCCCACGCTGATCATGTTCTGTCATGAGGGGCCGTGGCACCGGGTGGACCGTATCTGGACCATCCGTACCGATGGCACCGGCCTGACCAAGATCCATACCCGCACCATGAATATGGAAATCGCCGGGCATGAGTTCTTCAGCGCCGATGGCAAGACCATCTGGTACGACCTGCAAACCCCGCGCGGGGAGGATTTCTGGCTGGCCGGATATGAAATCGCCACGGGTAAGCGCACCTGGTACCACCTGACCCGCGATGAATGGTCGGTACATTTCAACGTCTCGCGCGATGGCACCCTGTTCGCGGGCGATGGCGGCGATGCGGAGATGGTGGCCAAGGCCAAGGATGGCAAATGGATTTACCTGTTCCGGCCCGAAGGCATTCCCGATGTCGCCGGTATCCACGCCCCCAATGCCGATGACCTGATCCGCCCCGGCGTGCTGCGGGCAGAGAAACTGGTTAACATGAAGGATCATGATTACCGGCTGGAACCCAACATCACCTTCACGCCAGATGGGAAATGGATCATCTTCCGCGCCAACATGCATGGTGACGTGCATGTCTATGCGGTAGAGGTGGCAAAGCCCTGACGGGCGCAGCCCCTTGGTTTTCCACAATTTTCACCCATGCGCACCCCGTCCCCGACCTTGCTGTTTTGGTGTGATTATGGGATGCTGTTCCGCAAATTGAGAGAGTGATACGAGCAGATGAGCAGCGCCACCGCCGAGCATGATGAAGATGCCCCCAAGGCCCCCCCCAGCGGCAGCCAGACGCTGCTGCGCGGGCTGGATGTGCTGGAGGCTGTGGCCGATGGTCCGATCAGCCTTGCGAAACTGGCGCAGCGCCTGGATCTGACGCGCAGCACGACGCATCGGCTGGCCGCTGCCCTGGTGGAACGCGACTTCCTGATCCTGACCCCGCGCGAAGGGTATCAGCTGGGACCGAAGCTGCTGGAACTGGGCTATCTGGCGCAGCAGCAGATGGACATCCCCCGCGTCGCCCGCCCGCATATCGAGGATCTGGCCGCCGCCACCGAGGATACGGTGCATCTGGGTGTGCTGGATGGGGACGAAGCGCTCTATCTGGACAAGATACCGGGCCGCCGCCGTATCGAGATCGGTTCGCGCGTCGGTGAACGCCATCCCATCGCCTCCACCGGTCTGGGTAAAGCCTTGATCCTGGATGAGAGCGAGGCGCGCTGGCGCAGCTTCCACGACAAGCATTTCAGTGAGACCGACTGGCCCGTCTGGCATCAGCGCATGCGCAATTATGCCAATGGCGGCTATGCCTTCGACCTGGAAGAGAATGAGGACCGCATCCGTTGCGTCGCGGCCCCCATCCGCGGTGCCAGCGGCAAGATCATTGCCGCCATCAGCCTGTCCAGCGCCGCTCAATATATGAATGATGAGCGCATGCAGGAACTGATCGCCACAGTGAAGGACACTGCCCGCGCCATCAGCAAGGGTATGGGCTGGAGCGGCGGGACGGGGCGGCGTTAAGCCGTTCCTTTAAACCAATACCGCGACACATGCCGGTAGGTCTGTCCGGGTTCCAGCCGTGCGCTGGGGAAGGACGGTCTATTGGGGCTGTCTGGGAATTTCTGCGGTTCCAGGCACAGGGCGTCGGATTGGCGGTAGAGCCGCCCGCCCTTGCCGATCAGACTGCCGGGCAGGAAATTGCCGGAATAGAATTGCAGGCCCGGTTCCGTCGTGGACAATTCCATCACCCGGCCTGTCACCGGATCGGACAGGCGCGCGGCGAAGGACGGTTCCGCCCCGCCGCCCGACCGCAGCACGAAATTATGGTCATAGCCACGAGCCAACGCCAGTTGCGCCTCCGTACCATCGCGCAGGCGGGTGCCGATGGTGTGCGGGCTGCTGAAATCAAAAACGCTACCGGCCACGGGCCGCAAGTCCCCGGTGGGGATCAGGTTGGCATCGACAGGCGTGTAATGATCGGCGGCCAGCGTCAGTTCATGACCCAATATATCGCCGCCTGACATGGCCCCGCCCAGGTTGAAATAGGCATGGTTGGTCAGGTTGATGATGGTGACCGCGTCCGTCGTGGCCGTCAGCACGATCAGCAGACTGTCATCGGTCAGCGTATATTCAGCGCGGATATCGACGGCGCCGGGGAACCCCTCCGCCCCATCCGGGCTGTGCAGGGTAAAGACGGCGTGCGTCGGTCCATGTTCCGCCAGGGTCCAGGGCAGCAGATCCACACCCTGCTTCCCACCATGCAGACAGTTTGGTCCGTCATTGAGCGCGACCTGAAACTCCTGCCCGTCCAGCGTGAAGCGCCCACCCGCGATGCGGTTGGCATAGCGTCCGGCGATGGCGCCAAGGAAGGTGCGGTTGTCCAGATAGGATTGCAGATCATCATGCCCCAGCACGATGTCGTCCAGCACGCCATGGCGATCCGGCACCCAGAGCGCCTGCAAACTGGCCCCCAGCCCGATGATCCGCGCGGCCCAGCCATGGCGGTTGACCAGTGTCACCCATTCCACCGGGGTGCCATCCGGCATGGTGCCGAACAGGCCACGACCGGGAAGGGTGGGGACGTTCTCTGGGGTGGGCATGGCGGAACCTTCGCGACGTTACCGCCGTCTTTCTAGGCTGAATAGTACGACTATTCAAGCTGAAGCCGGTGCTCTTTGCTGGAATTATCATATAAAATGATGTATCCAGATGCACCTGTTTCGGCCTTACTCAAGGAAGCGTCCATGTCCCCTATCCGGATCGGTCTGGTTGGCATCGGCAAAATCGCCCGTGATCAGCACCTGCCCGTCATCGCTGCCAATCCGGATTATGCATTGGCGGCGGTGGCCAGCCGGCATGGGCGTGTGGAGGATGTTCCCAACTTCCCTGATCTGACCGCCCTGCTGAACGGCGCCGGCGATGTTGACGCCATCAGTCTATGCACCCCGCCGCAGGCCCGTCACGCCCTAGCCCGTCAGGCGCTGCTGGCGGGTAAGCATGTGATGCTGGAAAAGCCTCCGGGTGCCACCCTGACGGAAGTGTATGACCTGATCGATCTGGCCCGTGAAAAGGGACTGGCCCTGCTGGCCACCTGGCATTCGCGCTATGCCCCGGCAGTAGAACCAGCCAAGGCTTGGCTGGCGGGCAAGAAGCTGCTGCGCGTGCATGTTTCGTGGAAGGAGGATGTGCGCCACTGGCATCCGGGACAGGAATGGATCTGGGCACCAGGGGGGCTGGGCGTTTTTGATCCGGGCATCAATGCCCTGTCGATCATCACCCATCTGCTTCCCAATGCCTTGATCGTGGACAAGGCGACGCTGGAGGTTCCGGCCAACCGGCAGGCGCCGATCGCTGCCACGCTGGAAATGCACGACCATCAGGGCCTGCCCGTGACGGCGGAGTTTGACTGGCGTCAGACGGGACCGCAGACCTGGGACATCATCATCGAAACCGACCAGGGCACCCTGACCCTGTCGCGCGGCGGCGCGGTGATGAGCATCGATGGCGTGGCCCAGATTGAGCAGAAGGAACAGGAATACGCCAATCTCTACGCCCTGTTCGCGCGTCTGGTGGCCGAACGCCGCATCGATGCCGATCTGGCTCCGCTGCGCATCGTGGCTGACGCCTATATGACGGGCCGTTGGGTGCGGGTGGAGGATTTTGTGGAGTAAGCCAACGGTCAGCTTTTGACCGTTGGCACGGCGGCGCCCCGGCACTTGAGGGAACGAGCACTACCATGCATCGCTTTCGATGTATGGTAGTCGTTACACCCGGTCAAATCCCGACTGGATGACCGCACGCATCGCCGCTGCCGCTGCCGCCGCGTCGCTCGCCTCGATGGCGTCGACGATGGCGGCATGGGCGGCCACAACCTCTGTATGCAAATCCGGACGATCAACGGGGGAGGTGAGGGAGAAGGAGGCGAGCAGCGCCACCTCAATCACCGCTGCGAAGGACCGCATCATCGGGTTACCTGACGCGCTGCCCACCGCCACATGGAAATCCAGGTCGGCCTGGGCAAAGCTGTGCTGGTCATGGTGAGGGTCGGCCATCGCGGTGATACAGCGGCGCAATTCGCCAAGATCATCCGCTGTCCGCCGTTTTGCGGCCAACGCAGCCGCCTGTGGTTCCAGCGCCGTCCGAACCTCCAGCAGATGCTTGCGCAATGTCTCGTCCAGGCCCTGGCTGACCAGCCAGGCCAGAACATCAGCATCGAAATAGTTCCAATGGATCGGGTCCTGCACCTTGGTGCCCACCCGCGTCTTGGAAATCAGCAGCCCCTTGGCCGACAAGGTCTTCAAAACTTCGCGCAGGGCCGTACGGGAGATGCCGAACCTTGACAGCAACACCGGTTCCGGCGGCAGGTTCGCGCCGGGCGCATGCACCCCGGTCAGAATCTCCAGGCCCAGGGTACGGACAATCTGTTCATGGTTGGACAGCGGACGGTCGGCGGCCCAGCGGGCAATGGACATGTTCTACCCCGTACGCCCGGTGGGAGCGGAGAATTGTAGTATCAGGCGTTGCAGCCCGATGAATATGAACAAAAGCATGCCGATGGCAATCTTCGTCCACCAGGATGACAGGCTGCCATCGAAAGTAATCCAGGTCAGGATCAACCCCTGGATCAGCACGCCGATCAGCGATCCCGCCATGCCGCCCACCCCACCCGACAGCAGGGTCCCGCCGATCACGACCGCCGCGATGGCATCCAGCTCCACCCCGACCCCGGTCAGGGCATAGCCGGAACGGGTGTAGAGGGAGAAGATAATGCCAGCCAGGGCAGCCATGGTGCTGGATACGCCATAGACCAGGATGGTGGTCCGCGCGGTATCAATGCCCATCAGGCCGGCAAAGCGGGCATTGCCACCCAGCGCATAGACACGCAGCCCCGCCCGTGTGAAATGCAGCAGCACCCCGCCCACCACAAAGGCCAGCAGCATCAGCATGGCGATCAGCCCCAGCCGCCCGCCACCGGGCAGGGAAAGGGAGAGGCCCGACAAGGTCTGATAGAACTCATGGCGCACGGGAATGCTGTCGGTGGACAGCAACAGCGCCGCCCCGCGCGCCAGGAACATGGCCGTCAGGGTAACGATGAAAGGTGGGGCCTTCAGCCAGTGGATGGCCGCCCCCACGCCGCACCCGAACGCAGCACCCCCCACCAGCACGATGGTGAAGGAGGCCAGCGGGTGCAGGCCCGCCCCCTCGATCATCACCGCCAGCGCCACGGTCGTGAAGCCCATCACGGCCCCCACCGACAGGTCGATGCCGCCCGACAGGATGACGAACGTCATGCCAACCGCCAGCACGCCCAGAAAGGCATTGTCGGTCAACAGATTGCCGATGACACGGGTGCTTAGCATCGACGGATACTGGATGGCGCAGGCGGCATAGAGCAGAATGAAGACGCCCAGCGTGGCTAGGAAGGGAAGGGTGCGGGCATTGATGCGCATCATGCCGTTCCCTTTCGTGTTAGACGGGCTGTCAGGCTTGCGATGGCCGGCTGGCACGCGGGCGACTGCACCACCAGGACCAGGGCGATCACCAGCGCCATCAGCAGCAGGTTCAGTTCCGGGGGCAGGCCGGAACGCAGGATGCATGTCCGCATGCCCTGCAGAATGATGGCGCCCAGCACCGACAGACCGATGCTGAACCGCCCGCCATAAAGGCTGGTCCCGCCGATGACGACGGCCAGGATAGCATCGAGTTCCAGCCACAGGCCGGCATTATTGGCATCCGCACCCCGGATATCGGCGGTGGCGATCAGCCCCGCCAGGGCCGCCATCAGCCCCGACCAGACATAGACGCCGATCAGGATACCAGGCGCCGGCACACCAGCCAGCCGCGACGCACGCGGACTGGTCCCCACCGCCTCAATGAACAATCCCAGGGCCGTTGCACGCACCAGCAGGCCCGTGATGATGGCGGCGGCCAGCGCGATCAGGACCGGCAGGGGCAGGCCCAGCAGGCTGGCCGAACTGACACCCGCCAGACCGTCATCGGTGAAGGTCAGGACGCGGCCTTCTGTAATCATCTGTGCGATGCCACGCCCCGCCACCATCAGGATCAGGGTGGCGACAATGGGCTGCATGCGGAAAATCGTGACCAGGACGCCATTCCACAGGCCGCAGGCCAAACCGGTTCCCAGGGCCGCCATTACCGCGACGGGCCAGGCATGGCCTGCATTCACCGTTGCGGCGGCGACGGCCCCTGCGATGGCCATCACGGCCCCCACCGACAGGTCGATGCCGCGCGTGGCAATGACGGGCGCCATGCCGACGGCCAGCAGCATGACAGGCGCACCCCGGTTCAGGATATCTATGATCCCGCCGAACAGCCGCCCATCAACCAGCCGCAATTCCAGAAAGCCCGGCGCTACCAGGACATTGGCCAGCAGGACCAGTGCCAGAAGGGCGAGCCGCGACCGGGCTTCCATGAACCATCCGCTCATGCCGCTTGCTCCGGGGTCGGGACATCCACCGGCGTCACGATGGCGTCGATGATCGCTGATGGCGTGACCTCCTCCCCGGTCAGCATGCCGGCCTGACGGCGTTCACGCATCACCATGACCCGGTCGGCATAGGCGGCGACCTCTTCCACCTCTGAGGAGATGACGTAAAGCGCCATGCCCTCATCCCGCAGTTTTTCAAGCAACAGGATGATCTCCGCATGCGCGCCGACATCGATGCCGCGCGTCGGTTCGTCCAGAATCAGCAGACGCGGCTTGGTCGCCAGCCAGCGGGCCAGAAGCGCCTTTTGCTGATTGCCGCCCGACAGAAGCTGGATGGGTTTCTCCGCGTCCGGCGTGCGGATATTCAGCAGCTTGATATAGGTGTCGGCCAGTTCCCGCTGCCACGCCAGGGGCAGCCGCCGGACCCAACCCAGGCGGGCCTGCAGGGCCAGCACGATGTTTTCCCGGATCGACAGGTCGGGCACGATACCGTCCAGCTTTCGATCCTCTGGGCAGAAGCCGAACCCTAAGCGGATGGCATCGCGCGGGCCGCGCAGCGTGACCGCCGCCCCATCCACAATGATCTCGCCCGCATCGGCCCGTTCTGCCCCGAACAGCAACAGCGCCGTCTCCGTCCGGCCAGACCCCAGCAGGCCGGCCACGCCCAGCACCTCGCCCCGCCGTATCTCCGCGCTGAACGGCGCCACCAGATGCCGTTTGCCCAGGTCCTTTACGGTCACAAACGGCGCACCCGGTTCGCGGGCGGCATGGCGCTGCAGATGGTTGTCGCCGCTGGGCAACTTGCCCAGCATCATGGCGACAAGGTCCAGACGCGGCAGCGCCGCCGTCTTCCGTTCGCCCACCAGCTTTCCGCCGCGCAGAACGGTGATGCGGTGGGTGACTTCATAGACCTGATCCAGGAAATGGGTGACGAACAGCACCGCCATGCCCGACGCCGCCAGTTCACGCATCAGGCGGAATAAAACTGCCACTTCCGCGCTGTCCAGGCTGGCCGTCGGTTCATCCAGGATCAGGACCCGCGCCGACATATCGACGGCACGCGCAATGGCAATCAATTGCTGGACCGCGGTGGAAAAGGCCGACAGCGGCTGTGCTGGATCGATCGACAGACCAAAGCGGGATAGCAATATCGCCGCCTCGCGTCGCATCCGCGCCCGGTCCACCAGACCGAACCGCGTCGGCTCCCGCCCCAGATAGATATTCTCCGCCACCGATAGGTTGGGCAGCAGGGTGATCTCCTGATAGACGGCGACTATGCCACTGGCAGCCGCATCGGCGGGGCTTCTGGGTCGCACCTCCCGCCCATCCAGATGGATGGACCCGGCTTCGATAGGTTGCGCGCCCGTCAGCAGGTTGATCAGGGTGGATTTGCCGGCCCCGTTTTCACCCAGTAGCGCATGGATTTCCCCGGCGCGCAGGGTCAGATCCACCCCGTCCAAGGCCCGCACACCCGGATAGGTGCGCGTCAGCCCACGTGCCGACAGCAGCGTCGCCGCCGTTTCGGTCATCAGTACAGGTCCTTGCGGCGCTCATACTCCGCTGCTGCCGTGTCGGGCAGGTACAGGGTGGACGGCGTCTGCACCCATTTCGGCGGCTGCGTCCCGTCCTTCTTGTACGCGGCCAGCAGGTCATAGGCGCGGCTGGCCATGTCAGGCGTCAGTTCGACGGTGGCGTTGGCATCGCCATCGGCCATGGCCTTGAAGATGTCGGGCACGGCGTCGATGGACACGGCCAGGATGTCGCTGCCCGGCTTCAGACCCGCTTCCTTCATGGCCTGGATGGCGCCGATCATCATATCGTCATTATGGGCATAGACGGCGCAGATGCTGCCCGGCGCTTCGGCCTTGATGAAGCCTTCCATCACCTCCTTGCCTTTGGCGCGGGTGAATTCGCCGGACTGGGTGCGGACGATCTGCACATTGGCGGCGGTGGAGATGCCTTCCTCGAACCCCTTCTTGCGGTTGGCGACCAGCGATGCACCGATGGTGCCCTGGATTTCCACGACGCGGCAGTCCCGACCCGCCAACGTCGAAACCAACCAGCGGCCCGCCACACGCCCTTCCTCCACCGTGTCAGAGGTGACAGCGGACAAGTACAGGCTGGCATCTGCGGTGTCGATCTGCCGGTCCAGCAACACGACAGGGATATTGGCAGCCTTGGCCTCGCCCAGCACCTCATCCCAGCCGGACGAGATGACGGGGGCCAGCAGGATGGCATCTACGCCCTGGGCGATGAAGGACCGGATGGCCTTGATCTGGTTGGCCTGCTGCTGCTGCGCGTCGGACACTTTCAGGGTGATGCCGCGTTTTTCCGCTTCCAACTTGGCCAGCTTGGTTTCTGCGGCACGCCAGCCGGATTCCGACCCGATCTGCGAGAAGCCGATGGTCAGGGCGCCGCCGGCCTTGCCGGCATCCGCCGCCTTGTCCGCCCCGCCCTTGTCGCCGCAGCCCGTCATGGCGGCCAGCATCAACGCCACGGCCCCATATTTCGCGAAAGCCTTCATCGCAACCCTCTGTCGTTTCCATCCCCGGACCGGGCACCGCCTTCTTGCCGGGGCTGCCCTGCCATTTCATGCTAGGAAAAAATGATTAGTATTATTATATCATTTAGTCCAGCGCCAAATGCCATATCCTGGCGGCGTGGTGCATGACCTGAGACAGAATATACCAAATCCCAAGGAGTGAGCGCGATGGCGTGGCGTCTGACGCAGTTTGTGGACAAGCAGGGCAAGCGGGCCGTGGCCCTGCGCCAGGATGATGCGCCGGCCCGTCGCCTGACCGGTGCCGCCACCACCTATGAACTGGCGCAGCAGGCCATCGCGGCGGGTCTTTCCCTGCTGTCGCTGGCCCAGGCCCAGGCGACGGGGGACCCAGTTGATCTGGCCGCCGCCCTGGCCGATGGCCGGGTTCTACCGCCGCTGGACCACCCGGATGCGGCCCACCTGCTGGTGGCCGGGACGGGCCTGACGCATCTGGGTTCCGCCGAGGGGCGGGACAAGATGCATCGCGATCTGGCCGATCCTGCCAAGCAGACCGACAGCATGCGCATGTTCCGCATGGGCCTGGATGGTGGCAAGCCGGCACCCGGACAGGTCGGCGTGCAGCCGGAATGGTTCTACAAGGGCGATGGCTCCATCCTGGCGCGTCCCGATGGCGACCTTCTCTCCCCGTTCTTCGCCCTGGATGGCGGGGAGGAGCCGGAGATTGCAGGCCTTTATATCGTGGGGCCGGATGGCAGCGTCTTCTGCCTGGGCTACGCCCTGGGCAACGAGTTTTCGGACCATGTGACGGAACGTCAGAACTATCTCTATCTGGCGCATTCCAAGCTGCGCGTCTGCGCTATCGGCCCGGAACTGCTACTGGGTGATTTGCCCGCCGATATCCGTGGCACGACGCGCATCGTGCGCGACGGCAAGACCGTTTGGGAAAAGCCGTTCTTGTCCGGGGAGGCCAACATGTCCCACAGCCTGTCGAACCTGGAATATCATCATTTCAAATATGATGGGTTCCGCCGGCCCGGCGACGCGCATGTGCATTATTTCGGTACCGCCACCCTGTCCTTCAGCGACGGTTTCACCACCCAGCCCGGCGATGTGTTCGAGGTGGAGGCCGCCCCCTTCGGCCTGCCGCTGCGCAACCGTCTGGCCCAGGCGACAGAGGTGCCGGTGGTGGTGAAGGGGTTGTGAGGGTGGCGCGTCGCATGCGGGCCACTGCCCTTATGCGACCTACGAAACGGCATATCGTCGTAGGTCGCATAAGGTCCGAAGGGCCGCATGCGACGGCCATGTGGTTACTTCACCACCAGCACCACGACCGACTTGGCCGGCAGTGTCACCGACAGGGTAGATCCGGTCAGCGTTGCCCCGTTGAACGAAGCCGGCTTCACGGCGTCCGGCTGGGCAAAGCTGTTATGGGCGTTCATGGCCGGGGCCGTCAGGATGCGGCCTGATACGCCCGCCGCCGTCACGCCATCCAGGCTGACCGTGACCGGCACCGCCTCATTCGGGTTGATGTTGGTCAGGGCCACCAGCACGCTGCCATCCTTGGCACGGGCGGCAGAGGCGCTGATCGAGGGCAGGCTGCGTTCAGCGTAGCTGTATTTGGGTCCCGCCACGGTCACCGGGAACTGCGTTGCACCCTGGAAATCCTTATACATGTCAAAGACATGATAGGTGGGGGTCAGGAGCATCTTCGGCCCGTCGGTCAGGATCAGGGCCTGCAGCACATTGACCATCTGCGCGATGTTGGCCATGCGCACACGTTCGCCATGCTTGTGGAAGATGTTCAGGTTGATCGCCGCCGTCACGGCATCGCGCAGCGTGTTCTGCTGCTCCAGGAAGCCAGGATTGGTGCCGGGCGTGGGGTCGAACCAGTTGCCCCATTCATCGACGACGAGGGCCACTTTCTTCTTTGGGTCATACTTGTCCATGACCGCGCTGTGCTTGGTCAGCAGATCATCCATCTGCGTGGCCGTCACCATCAGCGCAAACCAGTCGCTTTCCCCGAATTCCGTGGCCGATCCCTTTTCCTTCCAGGTGCCGCGTGTGGGCCGACCGAAGGAGGGCAGGGCGTAGTGATGCAGGCTGATGGCGTCGATCATGTTGGCCGACCCGGCCATCACCACATCTGTCCATTTCAAATCGTCTGAATTGCCGCCGCTGGCGATGATCTTGGTCGGCTGTCCGGGGGCGGGCTTGATGAAGGTGCGGATCTGGCGCAACTGGTCGGTATAGAATTCCGGCCGCATATTGCCGCCGCAGCCCCAGGTCTCGTTCCCGATGGCGAACCAGTCCAGTGTCCAGGGCTTGTCACGGCCATTGGCCCGGCGCGTCTGGGCCAGGGTGGATTTGGACGGGTTGGTCATATATTCGACCCAGTCCGCCATTTCGCGCGCCGACCCGGTGCCGATATTGCCATTCACATAGGTCTTGGCCCCGACCAGTTCGGAGAAATCCATGAATTCATGGGTGCCGAACTCATTGGTTTCGGCGACACCACCCCAGTTGGTGTTGACGCCCACGGGCCGTTTGGCGCGGGGGCCGATACCGTCGCGCCAGTGATATTCATCGGCAAAACAGCCGCCGGGCCAGCGGATCAGCGGCACGCGGATGGCCTTCAAAGCCTCCAGCACATCCTTGCGATAACCCCGGACGTTGGGAATGGATGATTTTTCTCCGACCCAGATGCCTTCATAGATCAGCCGGCCCAGATGTTCGGCGAACTGACCCTGGATTTCCGGCGCCAGGACGGGGCCGGGCTGTGCGCCATTGACGGTGACTTTGGCATCCTGGCCAAAGGCCGGAACGGCGGTCAGCAGGCCCAGACACAGGGCCAGGCTGCGATGCAAACCCTTCATGCGTATTTCCTCCCCCGCATGTTTCTGATTTTTCCAACGGGGGCGCATCCTACCCGAATTTAAGGGTAGGATCATCATATAATATGATTATTGAGATGATTGGTGGCTACATTAACCCCGCACTCTTGAAGCTGACATAGCGCCCACCCTTGCCGATGATGACATGGTCATGGATCACCACGCCCAGCGCCGTTGCGGCGGTGACGATCTGTTTGGTCATGTCGATATCGGCCCGGCTGGGCGTTGGGTCGCCGCTGGGATGGTTATGGACCAGGATGACGGCACTGGCACCCAGTTCCAGGGCGCGGCGCACCACCTCACGCGGATAGACCGGCGTATGGTCGATGGTGCCACGCTGCTGCACCTCGTCCGCGATCAGGGTGTTCTTGCGGTCCAGGAACAGCAGGCGGAACTGTTCCACCGGTTCATGCGCCATGGCCCCGGCGCAGTAATCCAGCAGCTTCTGCCAGGATGACAGGATGGGCTGCCCCATCACCTGCTGGCGCGCCATACGCAGGCCGATGGCGCCGACTACGCGGATATGGGCGATGGTGGCGTCGGAGAAGTTGAACCGGTTGCGCAGTGCCTCCGCCGATGCCTGGGTGACGGCCCACAAGCTGCCGAATGCCGTCATCAGTTCCTTGGCCAGCGGCTTCACATCCCGCCTGGGAATGGCCTGGAACAGCAGCAGTTCCAGCAGTTCGTAATCCTGCAGCGCGTCGGGGCCCGATGCGATGAAACGCTGACGCAGACGGTCGCGGTGGCCATGATAATGCGGCGTTTCTTCCACCGGTTCCGGTTTGGCCACCGCAGCTGGCTTCACAGGGGCGGGTTTCCCGGCCAGCAAGGCGGCCAGCAGGTCATCGTCGGGTGGCGGCGATTTTACCGCCGCCTCATCCATCCGTGTCGCCTTCGCCGTCCGCTTCACCGCCATCCCACCACACCCATGATGTGTAAGACCATCACCGCTCACTTTCCTACAAGTGTAACAGCGGTGATGATGGGATGCCAGACGGGAAGAGGGTGGGGAATTACGCGTAGGGCGGCTTGGTATAACCGGCAGGCGACAGGGTGAAAATCTCGAACCCGTCCTTGGTGACGCCGATCGAGTGTTCGAACTGTGCCGACAGGCTCTTGTCCCGCGTCACAGCGGTCCAGCCATCGGACAGGACCTTCACCTCATACCGACCGGCATTGATCATCGGCTCAATGGTAAAGAACATGCCTTCCTCCAGCACGGCACCCCGGCCCTTCTGGCCGTAATGCAGCACCGACGGCGCATCATGGAACACGCGGCCCAGGCCATGGCCGCAGAAATCGCGGACCACCGAGAAACGGAAGCTTTCGGCATAGGACTGGATGGCGTGGCCGATATCGCCCAGGGTCGCCCCCGGCTTAACCACCGAAATGCCGCGCATCAGCGCCTCATAGGTTACATCGACCAGACGCTTCGCCTTCACGCCGACATCGCCCACCATATACATACGCGATGTATCGCCGAACCAACCATCGACGATGACAGTGACGTCGATATTGGCGATATCGCCATTGACCAGACGCTTTGGCCCCGGAATACCGTGGCAGACGACATGGTTGATGGAGATGCAGGACGCCTTGGTATAGCCCTTGTAGCCGACGGTAGCCGAGGTGCCGCCATTGGCCTCCACAAAGGCCAGGATTTTGTCGTCCAGTTCTTCCGTAACGGCACCGGGAACGACGAAGGGCGTGATGTAATCAAGCGTGGCGGCGGCCAGACGGCCAGCCTTGCGCATACCTTCGAAATCCTCGGGCTTGTGCAGCTTGATGGAGCGCTTGTCTTCGTATTCGTCGGCGAGTTCGGCCTGGGTCATCGGTATCGGTACTTTCAGGATACGGAATTCACGGTTCAGCCGGGCACCTTACACGAACCGGTGCCCAGGCCGCAAATCCGGCGTCCCAATGCCTGGGACCTGCATCAAGCATGGATCGGGGGCGCTTCACGCCTTGCCATGGCGGCATTGCGTACCCGCCCCCTGCCATGTTGGCGCGTGATGCGCTATGGTCGCTTCCACCATGAATGAAGACGATCTGATCCTTCCGCCGCCGCCGGCACCCCCGCCCCCTTGCGCCACCTGCGGCAAGCCCGAAGATTTGTGCCTGTGCGCCGCGCTGGTGCCGGAACGCACGCGCCTGCAATTGCTGGTGCTGATGCATCCGCAGGAACAGGATGTGGAGCTGGGCACCGCCCGCCTCCTGACCGGGCAGATTGAAAACAGCGTGCTGAAGATCGGTCTGTCCTGGCCGTCCCTGTCCAAGGCATTGGGCCGGCAGGTGGATGCCAAGCGCTGGGGCGTGCTGTTCATGGGCAGCAAAGAGGAAGTGGCCAAGGTACCGCGCGGTGGAATCGCCGTGTTCGGGCGCAAGGACGTGGCGCCTGACAGCGACCTGATCCTGTCCGACCTGGAAGGCATCGTCCTGATCGACGGTACCTGGGCACAGGCCAAGACCCTGTGGTGGCGCAATGCCTGGATGCTGAAGCTGCGTCGCATCGTCATCCACCCCGATTTCCGCTCCGCCTATGGCAATGTCCGCAAGGAACCGCGCAAGGAAAGCGTCTCCACGCTGGAAGCGGGTGCCTTCGTCTATGGCAAGCTGGAAGGCGATCCGGGCCTGCAGGAACGGCTGCTGAAGCCGTTTGACGAGTTGCTGTCACGCTGGCGCAAGCATAAGCGCCGTCCGGTGAAGCCGGGCCTGCCACCGCCGGTATAAGGGATAGTGTTTTGTCGCATGTGCTCCGCGTATGCGACCTACGAAACAGTGCACCATCGTAGGTCGCATAAGGGCGAAGCCTGCATGCGACAAAACCCAGCCTACACTGGCCCGAAGAATTTGTAGGACAGCCCGACCAGGGCAAAAATCAGCAGCCAGACCACGATCTGGGGCAACAAGCCCTGGCGCGGCAAGCGCACGCCGCGCAGCAGCAGGATCAATACCAGGACGGAGGAGATAAGGGCCAGGATCTGGTTCTCTGTCATTCTGTCGATATGGGCCGCGCCCATCGCCGCCGCAAGGGCTGGCACGTCGCTTGCTTTTTAACACGTACCCTTCCCCGCGCGGGCGGGGTGTCCGGGACAAAGGCATGCGGGAAAAACCGCCGGACGCCAAGGGTAACCGCTTCTTTCCGCTGCCTGGGTGCCGGCAAAGCCTGCCCAGGGGCATGGGCAAATTTTGCCTGGTGATGGGAAGGATCGTTCCATGGATATCCAGGGATCAAGCAGTAGCAACCGTGTCCGCTGGCAACCAGCCGCCGGTGCAGCGGGCACGTCCGGCGTGTCGGGCAGCAAGGCCGGATCGGTCGATGCCGGGGAGAAGGTGGGCTTCCACGGCGCACCCACGGGTGAGACCATGCAGGTGGGCGGCCTGACGGCCACCAACCATTCCATGGTGGAGGGGCTGCCCGCGCTGGAGCTGCCCAGCCGTGAAAGTGTAGCCGCGGATACGCAGAAGGTGGGGGACGAGCTGCGCATGGTGCTGGCTGTGGCCGGCATCAAGAGCGAGCCGCCACTGGCCTTCCGCGTTGATACATCCGGCACTGTAAAGGTCGATGGCGACGACCCACGCGCAGCAGAGGTGAACAAGGTCCTGTCGCGGGAACCGGAGCTGCAGAACCGCTTGCGCAAGCTGGTCGGTGACGCGCAGATGATGGAACATGCCGACGCTGTGGATGGCTATTACAGCCAGGTCAATGCCGGTGCCGACGCGGAGGCCGCATCCAAGCGTCTGGTGGCGGCAGGCCAGAAGATCAGTGGGGCCACGGGTTTCACGCTGGATGCCGATGGCAAACTGTCCCTTGAATGCGCCGGCATGGGCAAGGAACTGATGCCACCGGAACCGACGCAGGTGTCGGACGAGGAAAAGATGTGGCGCGAAATGATGCGCCTGACCGACCGCACCCGCCGCACGGGTGTCGTCGCTGCCGCCGAGGATGCCGAAGCCGCCGAAAAGAAAGATCGCGACCATCGCGAAAGCAGCGGCGGCAATGCTCCCGGTCAACCCGACCTGGGGCAGGGCAGCACCAGCGCCGCGAAGGCGGCGGCCTGATCAGGCATCGGGGGTGGGGCGGTCGTCCAGGATCAGTTGCAGGAATGCCAGATCCAGCCAGCGCCCGAACTTCATCCCCACCTGCGGCATCAGGCCGGTACGCTGGAAGCCCAAGGCTTCATGCAGCGCGATGGAGCCCCGGTTTCCCGCCTCAATGGCGGCCACCATCACATGTTTGCCGATATCTCGTGCACGCGTGATCAGGGCCTGCATCAGCGCCTTGCCGATCCCGCCGCCGCGCCGGTCCGTCCGGACATAGACGGAATGTTCCACCGTGTGCCGGTAGCCATCGAACGCCCGCCAGTCCCCGAACGATGCGTAACCCAGGACAGTGCCGTCACCATCCACCGCCACCAGCACGGGATAACCCAGCCGCCGCCGGTCCGCCATCCAGCCCACCCGGTTGGCCACATCCACCTGCACTTCGTTCCAGATGGCCGTTGTGTTGACCACCGCGTCATTATAGATGGCAGCGATAGCCGGGGCATCGGCATCAACGGCGTCGCGGATCTGCATGCGGTGCGTCCTTCAACAAGGGGCGGTTTCTGCCGCCATGACGGGTTCGGGGGTGGGGCATACCTGGAATAGCGTGTGATCGTCATCTGACGGACAACCACACGCTTGCCATCCCGCCCCACCTTCGGCTAGGTTCCCCATCCCTATAAGGGCCTGCTTGGCGGAATGGTAGACGCCACAGACTTAAAATCTGTTGTCCTCCGGGGCGTACCGGTTCGAGTCCGGTAGCAGGCACCAATTTGATTTCATTGCGCTGTGACGGCAACCAATTAGCGCACTCAGTGAATCATATGATAGCCGACTGCAAACCATAAAACGAATCTGTATAGCTTTTTCAGCGCCTGGGCCTGGCTGGAAACCCATCGCCATTCCGCTCGATGTTCGACAAATACCTTTGGAAAAGCGCACTTCTTGACCGGAACATGTGTGACGCGGCCGTCCCACAGGTGTTTGTCAGCGACATCGTCGCCGCTCTCTGACGTGTCGGCTTCCTTTGGATAGGGCCTCTCATTCGTCGCATCATTTGCGGCGAATATCGCCCTATTCGCCGCAAGCGCTGACGTCGACACCCCCTATGCCGCCTCCCAAACCTCGTTCAGCACCTTGGCCGCCAGTGCTGCCTTGTCCCCGGGTAGGAAGCGCCCGTAATGCTCCTGGACCGTCTCTGGCGAATCCTGGATGGCGTAGCTGGCCTGCTCATACGAGCCCGTCTTCTTCAGGATGTGGGTGGCCAGCACGTCGCGGACGTTGTGCGGCCCGTGGGGCAGCAGGCCTTGGATGGCACCGCGCTTGGTGAAGGGATTGTAGATTCCGTATCGCTGGATGATCAGGCGCCAGGCTTCATAGAAGGTCGTCTGGCCGTATTCGGCGTCGGTCGACGTCCGCTTCGCCGTCTTCAAGAAGAACGTTCCCGGATCGGCGGCAGTGCCCAACAGCAGCGGTCGGTGCCGGTCCAGGTAGCCGGAGATCAGGTCGTACAGCCCATGCAGGTCGGGCAGCCGCAGGTGGAAGGCCTGGCCGCGGAAATAGGACGATCCGGCGTTCTTGAAGGCCTCGACCGGGATGTAGACCTCCCAGCCGCCGTCGCGGCTGTTCCAGCGCAGCTCGCCGCGGCGGAGGTCGCTGAGGTGCCGCACCGTCGAGGGCATGGCACCCCTGGGCTTCCAGAGCAGCTGGCGCAGGTTCTTCTGCCTCACGCCCAGGTGCAGGCCCAGACGGATCATCAGCAGCGCCCGCGTCGCCTCGGCCGCCGCGACAGGGTAGCGGTCGGCCCGGGGCATGACTATACCCCCCCACCTCATTTGACCCGTTTGGACAATGGGGTGCGGGTGGTGTTGGGCGGTGGGGGGAGGGGAGGGGGGTTAGGAATTCTGGCTCATTGAGGGGGAAGGGGGAAGGGTGGGGGAGGTGGGGTGGGGGATTCCGGAGGGTGAAGGAATGCTCAGGAGGCCCGAGGGGTTGGGGGGTGTGAGGGGATTCTAGCTATGGGAATAAAGTCGGAATAGGTTTTTCATCCTTGACTACGATGGGGTGAGATGGGATTTATATTCCTATCGGCAGTCGGGGGTGAGTTCCTATGCGAAGTTTTGATCTGGGGGTGCCGGGGGATGTGCGGGCGCGGTCTATCTGGGTGCAGGGGCGGTTGCGGCTGCGGGCCAGCAGTTTTGCGGCCATCGCCCGTGAGCTGGGTATTTCCAGCCGCGCCGTGGGGCAGGCCATGTATGCGCCCAATCATCGTGTCGAACAGGCCATTGCCCGCCATCTGAACCTGGAGGCGCGCATCCTGTTCCAGGAGCGCTATCATGCCGACGGCACCAGGCTGCATGCCGTGCGCGGCAAGGCGGGTGTGCCATGAGGGCGGTGGATGATGCCTTGCCCGTTGTACCCGCCGCGCCGGATAAGCCGGTGCATCTGGTGGATACAAGGCTGCTGGCCCAGGTGCTGGGCGTGACGGAGCGGGCCGTGCGGTTGCGCGCGGCCAGCGGCAGATGGCCCAGCACCACCCGTCCCGTGCGCGGCGGGCGGGCCAAGGTCTTTCCCCTGTCGCGTCTGCCCATTGCCATCCGCGAGGCGGTTCTGGCGCATTTCCTGTCCATTCCGCCCGCTGCATCCACCGCTCCCGCTGCTCCCGCCGCCGGGACGGCTGCCCCGCCGGCCAGGGCGGTGGCGGTGGCAGGGGAGAAGGGGGGGAACGGAGGGAAGGGCGCGTGTCCGGGGCGGGCGGTGCCGCCCGTGCCGGGCACGCTGGACGGGTGGCAGCGGCGCTGTATGGAGGCGCGGGCCGCACTTCTGGTGCATATCCGGGCGCTGGCCGCCGATGGCGGGCTGAACGCCGCATTGCGCGTGGTGGCGGGGCAGGCGCGGGCGGGCACGTTGCCGTCGGCCCTGGCCCAACTGGTGCCCGTGGCCAATGCGCGGGCCGGCAACAGCGGGGCGCGCAGCCTGTCGGTGCCGACCCTGAAACGCTGGTGGGGTATCTGGCAGCGGGCGGGGTGTGACGCGCTGGTCCTGGCGCCCGCCGATGTGCGGGCGGGGCCGTCCCTGCCCGTCTGGGCGCCCGCCTTCCTGGCGGCCTATCGCCTGCCGTCCAAACCGTCGGTGCCCGATGCCATTGCCCGCATGGACGGGGCGGTGCGGCCCAGCGAGGGGCAGGCGCGGCGGTTCCTGTCCAGCCTGTCGGCGGTGGAGCGCAACAAGGGCCGCATGGGGCCGGCGGCGCTGAAGGCCATCCGGCCCTTCGTGCGGCGCGACACCAGCGATCTGGAGCCGCTGGACGTGGTCATCGCCGACGGGTTCACGGCCAAGCAGGATGTGGCCCACCCCATCCATGGCCGGCCCTTTGCCCCGGAACTGACCGTCGTGCGCTGTGTGGCCACGCGGCGGGTCATCGGCTGGTCGGCGGGTCTGTCGGAGAGCACCTGGACCGTCATGGATGCCTATGCCGATGCGGCGCGCAAGGCCGGGCTGTGGGCCATCGCCTATACCGACAATGGCGCCGGTTTCCGGTCAAAGCTGAATACCGGCGATCTGGCGGGGTTGCAGGGGCGGCTGGGGGCCACCCACGCGCTGGGCCGGCCCGGCAATCCCCAGGCGCGCGGCCAGATCGAAAAGGGCTGGGACCGGTTGTTCATCCGCCCCGCCAAGGCGCTGCCAGCCTTTCGCGGTACCGGCATGGACCCCGAGGCGCGGCGGCGCATCGTGAAGCAGGTGGAGCGCGACATCAGCGAACAGGGGCGGTCCGACCTTCTGCAAAGCTGGGCGGAATTCCTGCGCTGGGCCGCCGATTGCGTGGCCGCCTATAATGCCGCCCCGCATTCGGGCCTGCCCCGCATGACCGAGGCCGCGACGGGCAAGCGCCGGCATATGAGCCCGGATGAGGCCTGGCAGGCGCATATGGCGCGCGGCTGGGCGCCTGTCCGCCTGTCCGATGCCGAGGCGGAAGACCTGTTCCGCCCGCATTTGATCCGCCGCGTGCGCCGGGCCGAGGTGGCCCTGTTCAACAATGCCTATTTCCACCCCGACCTGGAGCCGCATCATGGCGAGGCGGTGCAGGTCGGGTTCGATATCCACGACCCCACCCGCGTCTGGGTGCGGTCCCTGTCGGGCGCCCTGATCGCCGTGGCCGAGGCCGGGGGCAACAGCCGGCCCTATTTCGACACGGTGCGGGTACAGCGCGCCCGCCGTCGCCTGCGGCCCGTGGAGGCGAAACGGGCGGAAATCCTGGCCGAGCTGGACGGGGCGGATGGGCCGCCGGTGATCGAGGGGGAGGCGGTGCCGGTGTCGGTGGCCTTGGCCGGGCCGACAGACGGGGAGCGTCCGGCCTTCTTTGCCAGCGATCTGGCCATGTATGGCTGGTGCGCGGCAAACGAGGCGGCGGTGACGGCGCATGACCGCGCCTATCTGGCCGCCGCCATGGCCGACCCAAGGCTGGCCCGCGCCGTTGCCGACCATGACCGGCGCCATGGCACCGGCCTGTCGGGGCGGCTTCAGGCGGGCTGAGGGGGGGGGCGTCGCTCCCTCACCCTCCCACCGCTGCGCGGCGGGCCCCTCCCTCTCCCGCAAAGCGGGCGAGGGACGGAAATCAGGGCTTCCCTTGTTTTGCCCCTCGCCCACGGAGGTGGGAGAGGGAGGGGCCCAAGACCGTCAGGGCTTGGGAGGGTGAGGGCGCATCGCGCCGTACCGGGCGCCGGGCCGGCGACATGTCGATTTCAAATCCGATCAGGAGCAAACAGCATGAAGCGTGTTTTTGCCACCACATCCAATTCCATCGCCTTTGACGAGGCCGTGTGCGCGCTGGCCGGGCGGGGCGCGCGGGAGGCGTCGTGGCTGCTGCTCTGTGGGGCGGCGGGGCATGGCAAGACGGCGCTGGCCCGGCATTATGCCGGCGAGGAGGGCGGGCTTTACCTGCGCGCCAAGGCGCATTGGACGCAGGCCGCCTTTCTGGCCGAGCTGGCGGCGGGGCTGGGCCAGGTGCCGGAGGGGCGCAATGCCGCCAATTTCGACCTGGCCGCCCGCGCCCTGACCGCCCGTCCCCGCCCCCTGGTGGTGGATGAGGTCGACCATGTGCTGGACCGTCGCCAGACGCTGGAATGCCTGCGCGACCTGTCGGATGTGACGGGTGCCAGCATCGTGATTGTCGGGATGGAGGAGGCCGAACGCCGCCTGAAACGCTTTCCCCAGGTCTATAGCCGCATCAGCCAGGTGGTGCGGACCAAAGCGCAGGGGCGCGATTTCGTGGCCGCGATCCTGTCCGACCTGTGCGAGGTGGCGGTGGAGGACGGGGTGGCGGAGGTAGTGCTGGCCCAGACGGGCGGGCACCTGCGCGAGATCCTGGACGCCATCGCCACCATCGAGGCCATCGGCCGCCGGCAGGGGGGCGATCCGCTGGTCACCGCCGCCATGGCGCGCGCCGTGCCCCTGACCGGGGGCCGCGCCGCGCGGCCGGGGCGGTGAGGGATGGTGGAGGGTTTGAGCGCGCGCGAGCAGGACCGGCTGCGCCGCCGCGACAGCCTGCCGGTCCTGCCCGACAGTTACGAGCCGTTGCTGCGCGCCGCGGGCCTGCGCAGCACCCTGGCCTTCATCCGGCATTATGGCGGGGGCGAGGCGCGCTTTCCCGCCCGCCCCGGCCCCGACCATCCCATGGTCCGCCTGCTGGGACGGCGCGTGGTGGCTGCGATGCGGGCCGAGTATGGCGCGCTGGACCTGCATTGGCCGGCGGCGTCCGATTACCTGGCCCTGGTCGATGCCCGCGCCCTGCGCCAGAAGGGCTGGACCGTGCGCGACATCGCGCGGCGGCTTTACCGCGACCCCAAGACCATCGAACGCTATGTGAAGGGGGTGCGGGCGGTGGGGGTAAGGGGCGCCGGTGTGCAGCGGCGAGGGAAGGCGGGGAAACCGGCGCCGCTGCCGCTGTTCAGCTGGGGCGGGTAGGGGGGAGGTGAAGAGCAGGGGGTATTTGCGAATTGGGCGCAAGGGCGATGGTTACCGGAAAACTGCCGGCAAATATTTCAACACCATTCGCAATGACATCCACTGTCAAAGAGCCATCATCCTTGAAGAAGATCGGTGACCAACGGTGCACGATGAACTCGGTTACCGTATACTCGTTAAGGTCTGCAGAGGCGATCTCTGTTTCGGCGTCTGATCGCGGGTTAAGTGTGGCGTCAAATGGCTGGCTGTCCAGGCAATCTCCCTTTGCCACGATCCGGATGGTATCTGGGATCAACGATGCAGAGTAAGTGACCCAAAGTGCCAGCCAAAGCTGCGGTAAGGCCGCTGGGGCGGTGCCGTTCACCGTCACGCCCCGCATATGCATTCCTACCAGCGTGATTTTTCCATCTAATTCGGTACGCACGTCATCGCAGAAGACCGCGTGAACGGAGACCCCGTCATGCATGTTCGGGAACCTTTGTTTGACGGCCAGTCCAGATGGTTCTGTAGCTAAAAGCTGTTTCCGTGGCGTCCGCTGCCAATGGCCGGACAGGCTCCGCCGACACCGCCTTACTTTCCTCCCCGCCGATGCGGTAACGCTGAAAATAGTTCGTTCCAGCCACAGGCTCGCGCGACGGCAGCGAGACATGCACGGGACGGTCCAGGGCATAGGCCAGGTCGGCCAATGTCTCCAACGTCATGTTGGTGTCGCCGGATAGTTTGCGGGAGACGAAGGATTTTTCCTTGCCCAAGGTGCGGGCGATGTCGGCCTGGGTCAGGCCACGGCGCACATGTTCCTCATCCAGTGCCTGATTGAGGGCGTGTGCGATCTCGCTCAACAGCCGGATATAGGTCTGGCGACGTTTGTCGATACGGGACTTAAAGGACATCTTTCAGGGCTCCACCGGGGAGGAACTTGGGTTCATCAAGGTGCAGGCTGTTCCTGACATGCTTCGCCTCCTCGATATACGGCGCATATTTCGCCCAGGGGACCAATGCGGATCGCAGGGCACCGTTGGTCGCGATGAAGGTGTTTCTGGCCGCGAACCATCCGAAAATCCGCACATCCGTGGTCTTCAGCTCCCATACACCGTCGATCATCGGGTCCAGGTTCTTGGCACCCTGGTTGTAGACCAGGGGTTTGCCGGTCACGAATTCCCACAAAACCCGATCAACCTGTTCCTCCGGCGTCAGGGAGCCTTTGTCCTTTTTCAGGGTTGGCAGCACCGTTGAAAACCAGTCCAGAAAACCGTTGGTACAGTACAGCATCCGTTCCGGCATATGGCCGGGTTCCAGCGCCGGCTCGTACCGGTGCAGCACCCCTTGCTTTGCTAACATGGCGGGCGTTGCCATTAAAGTCAACGCCTCCGCGCTGTGCTGCCGGTGCCTGCCAGAGCTGCTTGGTCGTGAACTGAGCAGGATATTGCCATCTGGACAGGCCGCATGTGGTTTCCGGCATTCAGCGTGCGAACGTGACGCGCAGGGGCAAAGGCTAAACCAATAGGATGATACTTTTACTGGATATGCGCGTCAGAGTCGACCCAATCCCCCACCGCTTTGATCCCTCGCCGGAAGGAATTAATGCCTATTATCCGCCCGCGCCCGTCCGGGGGGCGGTTGGGGGCGGGTCCTGGCAGGTTTGGCGGCACCGGACGACAAGGCCGGCGCCCACCCCGAACATCAACAGGACCGGATACCGGCCCCGCCGGCGCGTCCAAGGAGAGTTGATCCATGCCCGCTCCGTTCAAATGGGACACCAAGGTCGTGTTCCTGACGCCCGAGGTTACCAAGGGCACACCCGTCGCCGTCGCCGCCGGCGATGCGCTGATCACCATGAACGGCGCGATCACGCCGATGGATGGTGGCGAGGTCGAGCTGGCGCTGGATGGCCGGCAGGCCGCCGCGCGTGAGGCCTATACGACCAACCTGCATCAGAGCGTGTCGTTCGAGGTGCCGCTGTGCCCGCCCACGGCCGCCGCCACCGCCCCGCACTGGGGCCCGGCTGCGCGCCTGCTGAGCCTGAAGGAAACCATCGTCGCCACGACCCGCGTGGAATATGCCCCGGTCATCACGGGCCAGGAGAGCTTCACCTGCCGCTTCTATCGCGATGGGGAGCTGCGCGTGCTGGCCGGTCTGATGGGCGGCGGGTCCATCCGCCTGACCAATGGCCAGGTGCCGATCCTGACCAGCCAGGCCAAGGGCATCTATGCCGCCCCGTCGGCGGCCAGCGCCCCGCCCGTGGCCCCGACCTATGCCACCTACCGCCAGCCCGCCGTCCTGTCGGACGAGAACACGCCGACGGTAAAGCTGGGCGGGATCGATATCGCCCTGGAAAGCCTGGAGATCAATCTGGGCAATGATGCGGTGTTCGTGAACCGCCCCAACTATTCCGGGGCCGAGGTCAACAGCTTCAACCCCACCGGCACCCTGGTCTTCATGGCCCCGCCCCTGGGCACCTTGAATATCGAGGCCATGCTGGACACCAAGACCAGCCTGCAGCTGGTCCATTACACGGCCGCCGGTACCCAGGTGGGCTTCACCGCCGACGGCGTGCAGATCGGCCGCGTCAGCACCGTCGACCTGAACGGCAATGTCGGCTTCTCCGTCCCCGTCCGCTTCACCCGCCCCGCCGCCGGCGGCAATGCCTTCAAGCTGTGGTCGGGTACGGCGCCGACGTAATCGTTTTCCCTCAGACGCCGGGCGGTCTTACGGCCCGGCCTTGTTCCCTCACCCTCCCAGGCCTTCGAAGGCCTGGGCCCCTCCCTCTCCCACCTTCGTGGGCGAGGGATGAAATTTTGTCCCTCGCCCGCCTTGCGGGAGAGGGAGGGGCCCGAACGCGCAAGCGTTTGGGAGGGTGAGGGGACCAAGCCCCCCAAAGCACACCCACCCACCCATCCATTCCATTCCGAGAGGTTTTCCCATGGGCCTGATCCTTGCCCCCCGTCATTACGAATGGCCGGTGCATGTGCCGGTTCCCAATCCCGGCATTCCCGGACAGTTCGAAACCCGCCGTCTGGTGGCGCGGTTCCAGCCGCTGCCCAATTCGGAGGAGGAGGAGCTGCTGACGGGTCTGGCCCGTGCGGGCCGGCAGCGCGACCAGCGGCGCGAGCGGCTGCGCCTGACCCTGAAGGGTCTTGCCGGCCTGACCGACCGCGATGGCGAGGAGATCGCCCTTGATGACGACGTGATGGAACAGGTGCTGGACGATGCCCGTCTGGTGGCAGCCCTGGACAAGGCCTATATGGCGTCGGTCGCGGGTGTGGAGCCGGGTAAGCCGGCATCCGTCAAGGAAGGCTATGTCCTTGATCAGTCGAATAGTTTCAAGTTCCCGATCGAGGTGGAGCTGCCCGATCCGGCCCGTCCGGGCCGCACCGTCACCCATCGCCTGATGGGCACGTTCAAGGAGCTGGGCCTGTCGGCATCGGTGTCCAGCCGCGATCTGGCGGGCGACGCCACCCTGGATGTGCAGGGGTTCCAGACGCCCGACGGCAAGCCCGTGCCGTGGGATCAGGCGCGCAAGGTGGCGCTGGATGATCCGGCCATCACCAATGCCCTTCTGGTCGCTTATCAGCGCGGGCTGGACGGCGTTGCGGTACAGGCGCGCCGCGAAAAAAACTGAGAGAGGCTGCCCGGTTCTGGGGCCGGCGGCGCCACGGCGTCGCCGCACCCCAGGCGGATGCGGAACTGCTGGCCGACCTTGAACGGTCGGGCATGCCGAAGCAAGCGGCAGAACAGTTCGCCTCCGACATCCGGGCGGCCCAAGGCACAGGCGCGGACACCTGCCCGGTCCGCCCCGATTGCTGGGACATCGTCATGGCGTGGCGCGTGGTCGCCACACAATGGCGCGTCGCCGCCCTGGGTGGAATGGGGGGCGGTGTCGTGTGGCTGGGCCTGGATTACGCGGGCGTGGCCGCTGGGCTGGCGGGGATGGAAATCCCCGCCACGCCTGATCTCTGGTGGGGCCTGCGCGTCATGGAGGCGGCGGCCAAGGAGGAGCTGAACCGATGAGCGGTCCCGACACGATTACCATCCAGGTGGATAATAGCGGCGCCCTGACGGCCATTGCGGGCACGGCAGAGGCGATCAACCAGCTTGGCGAAGCCGCCCGCGCAGCAGCCGGACAGTTCCAGGCGATTTCGCAGGCCGAAAGCCCGTTCCAGACGATGCTGGGCCAGCTTTCGGCCACGATCCCCGTTCTGGCCGATGCGAATTCGCTGCTGGGCGATCTGACGAACTCGCTGTCCGGCCTTGCCGCCCCGTTCGTGGGGCAGGCTGCCGCTGCGACGACCGCTACGGCGGCCACGAATGGGCTGCGCGTCGTCATGAATTCCCTGCCGCTGCTCGCCGTTGCGGGCGCGGTGGCCACGCTTGGCGTGGGGCTGTACGAGCTGTGGAAAAACAGCAGCGACAGCGCTGTAGCCTTCAAGGATATGGACAGCGCCTTGCGCGCGCTATCCCCCATCCTGGGCACGGCTGGCCAGGGTCTGGACGATTTCGCAGCCCGTGTCGACAAGGCGTCGGCCTCGCGGCGCAAGCTGATGGAACTCGGCCTGGTCGAAAGCATGAAGGCCGGGCAGGCGGAGCTGAAACAGCAGGCCGACACGGTCAAGGAGCTGTTTGAAGAGGTTTACGGTGTCGCCGCCGTGCGTGGCCGTGGGTCGCGCGGGGAAAAGCTGGTGGATGATGCCGGTCTGGCCGCCTATCGCGAATTCCTGAAATCGGGCGATCTGGAGGAACTGACAGCCCGGCTGTCAGAGGCCGGCGGCAAGGCCAGGGAACTGTTCGCCACGGTCGTGGAGACCGATGACGGGCCGCGTTCATTGCTGGCCCTTGCCAGCGCCAGCGTCGAAACCCGCGAGAAGCTGGACCTTCTGGGCCAGCAGATGCGCGTCGTGCGCGGCGAGGTGGTTGCAGCCGTGTCACCGCAGAACGGTCAGGCTGCGGCCCTGCGCGATGCCGGTGAGGCCTCTGTCACCCTGGCCTCCTGCCAGCAGGAGCTGGCACAGCAGACGCGGGCGGCGGCAGAGGCGGCAAGAGAGGGCATGGCGGCAGCCGGATTGCAGGCGCAGGGGGCCGCCCTGATGGCGGATGCACTGGCAACCTCTACCCGATCCATGGCCGCCTCCATGGCGGATTTCGACACACAGCTTCAGGCCGATTTCCAGAAAAGCCTGATCGGTCAGGCGGAATTGGACAAGGCCGCCAAGGCCAAGACGGACGCCGCAGCCGCAGCCGCCAAGGCCCAGGCCGAGGAGGTGAACAAGGCCGCCGACCAGATCGCCGGCGGCTGGGCCGAGGCCATGTTCAACCAGATCACGGGCAAGGGCGGCAGCATCAAGAACTGGTTCAAGGGCCTGTTCAAGCAGATCGCCACCGACGCCCTGAAGAACAAGATCGCCCTGCCCATCGTCACGGGCGTGATGGGCGGGGCCATGGGTGCGTTGGGCGGCGGACTGCTGGGTGCCGCAGCGGCCCCGGCCACGCCGGGGGCTGCACCCGCCCCCGGTGGCGGCATCCTGTCGGGCCTTTCCGGCATCCTGGACGGGTTTGAAAAGGGCATCACCGACCTGGGGGCAAAGCTGTTCGGGGCGGCGGGCGCCAATGGGGCCGCCGGCACCAGCGGCCTGTTCGGGTCGGGCGGGCAGCTTTTCGGGTCCACGGGTCTGGCCAATGGCGTCTCCGGTGCCTTTGCGGGCGCCGGCCTGGGCGCCACCGCTGCCGGCCTGCTGGGGGCCTTGGGGCTTGGCAAGGGCAATACCAAGGGCGGGGCCATCGGCGGCGCCATTGGTGGCGCGGCGGGCAGCATTTTCGGCCCCCTGGGCACCACCGTGGGCAGCCTGCTGGGCGGGGCCATCGGGTCGCTGTTCGGGGGCAAGCCGTCCAACAAGGAAGGCAGCGCCACCATCGACCTGAACAGCGGCAATGTCGCCGTCGGCGGCTTCACGGGCAAGAAATTCAGCCAGGAAAACCGCGATCAGGCATCGGGCATCGCGGGCGAGGTGCTGAAGATCAAGGACGCGCTGGAAAAGGGTTTCGGCGCGCGGATCACGGGCACCCTGGCCGTCGGCGCGGGCGACCGTGACGGCCTGTTCGCCACCGCCCTGAACAGCAGCGCGCGCACCAGTTTCAAGGATGACAAGGCGGGGGCCGAACAGCTTCTGGCCTATGTCACAGGCCAGTTCGTGACCGCCATCCGCGATCAGCTGTCGCCCGCCATGTCCGCCGCCCTGGGCCGGGTCGATTTCAAGGAAATGGAAAAGGCCCTGGGTGACCTGGAATTCATCCGCAGTTTCGAGGACAGCATCACCGCGCTGGGCGAGGGGATGGGCGTGGTCAATCAGGTGACCCGCGAGGCCAAGGCCGAGGTCGATGAACAGATCCGGTCCCTGAAGGATTTCAAGGAAAAGACCGCCCGCCTGTTCCCCGACGATGTCGATCGCGCGGCCACGGCCATGCGCGCCTATGTCGAGGAATTGGTCGGCATCACCGACGCCGCCGAACCCATGAGCCAGGTCGAGACGGCCCTGATGGCGCTTCAGGCCCGGTTCGAGGCCTATAAGCCGCTTCTGGAGGAGGTGGGCTATACCGCAGAACAGGCACAGGCGGCCATCGCCAACGGCCTGCAAAAGGCCAAGGACAAGCTGAAGGACGAGTTCAACGGCACCCAGACCCGCACCCTGCGCGAGGCGACGGGCCAGGGCTACCTCAATCAGGTGGATGACCTGAAGAAGGGGCTGGATAGCGGTCTGCGCGATGCGGCGGCGGTCGGCGGCGATGCCGGCCTGGTGCGCCAGTCGGTGACGGCACAGCTTGAGGCGCTGCTGGGCAATGGCAATCTGGATGTCAGCCAGCTTCAGGGTGTGATCAGCCAGTTCGGGACCGATTTCCCCGAAGCCGCCGCCGTGGCACAGCAGGCCATGCAGGGCCTGATCGACCGCAGCGGCGAGATTGCCCGCCTGAACCAGGGCTTTGCCGACCGGCAATTCACGGCCACCACCGACACTGGCACAAAGGCGGGCGCCCTGGCGGCGTTTGACCGGCAGGCGGCGGCGGAACGGCTGGAGATCGCCCGCAAGGCCGGTGCCGATCTGGCCGCCTATGACCGGGCCGTGGCCGCCGAGCGGCTGCGGATCGAGAAGGATTTCAACGACCGTCTGGCCGCCACCAACCTGTCCATCCAGGACCGGCTGTTCGCGGCCACCACCGACACGGCCACCCAGGCCGGCGCCCTGGCCACGCTGAACCGCAAGGCGGCGCAGGAGCGGCTGGAGCTGGAAAAGCTGGCGGGGGCCGATCTGGTCGCGTTCGATGCGGCGGTGGCCGCCGAACGGCTGCGTATCCAGCAGGATTTCGCAGAGCGGACCAACGCCGCCAACCAGACCATCCAGGACCGTCTGTTCGCGGCCACCAACGATACGGCCACCCAGACGGGCGCCCTGGCGGCGTTTGACCGGCAGACCGCCAAGGAACGGGTGGAACTGGCCAGGGTGGCCGGGGCCGACATGGTTGCGTTCGATGCGGCGGTGGCCGCCGAACGCCTGCGCATCCAGCAGGATTTTGCCGAGCGGACCAACGCCGCCAACCAGACCATCGCCGACCGCCTGTTCGCGGCCACCAATGATACGGCCACCCAGACGGGTGCCCTGGCTGCGTTTGACCGGCAGACCGCCAAGGAACGGGCGGATCTGGCCAGGGTGGCCGGGGCCGATCTGGTCGGCTTTGACCGGGCCGTCGCCATCGAACGGCTGCGCATCCAGCAGGATTTCGCCGACCGGACCAACGCCACCAACCTGTCCATCCAGGACCGGCTGTTCGCGGCCAGCAACGATACCGCCACCCTGTCGGGCGCCCTGGCCGCGTTTGACCGCAAGACGGCGCAGGAACGGGCGGAGATCGCGAAGACCGCCGGGGCCGATCTGGTCAGTTTCGACCTGGCCATTGCTGCGGAACGACTGCGGATCGAGAAGGATTTTGCCGAGCGTCTGGCCGCCACCAACCGGTCCATCCAGGACCGGCTGTTCGCCGCGACCAACGATACCGCCACCCTGTCGGGCGCGCTGGCGGCCTTTGACCGCAAGACGGCGCAGGAACGGGCGGAAATCGTGAAGACCGCCGGCGCCGATCTGGTCAGCTTTGACAAGGCCATTGCGGCGGAACGGCTTTCCATTCAGCGGCAGTTCGCCGAACAGGCGGCGGCCCTGAACCGCGGCTTTGCCGACCGGTTATTTGCCGCCACCAACGATGCCGACACCCTGTCGGGTGCGCTGGCGGCGTTCGACCGGCAGGCAGCGCGTGAACGGCTGGACGCGGCCCGCACCTCCGGCGCCGATCTGGCGCTGCTGGAACAGGCGCTGGGGGCCGAACGCGCCCGCATCATCCGGGATTTCAACGACAAGGCCATCGAAACGGCCCAGGCCGCCGCCGATGCGGCGCGCGACCGGCTGGTCCAGGCCTATGAGCGGGAGGCCGATGCCGCCCGCGCGCTGGCCAGTTCCTGGCGGGAGGCGGGTGACGGCATCCGCGCGGCCCTGAAGGCCGACAGCCTGTCGGACCCGTACACCAACCTGAATGCCGATCAGCGCGCGTCGTTGGCCGAACGGGAACTGCGCGATCTGGCGGCGCGTGCCGGGGACAGCAGCCTGCCTGCCGACGAACGGCTGGCGGCGGCCCAGGCCCTGCCGGCGGCCCGCCGCGCCTTCCTGGACGCCGTGCGCCCGCTTTATGAGGGCACCGAACGCTGGGGTCAGGCGCTGGACCTGTCGGCACAGCTTCTGGACGGTGTGGCCCTGTCGGCAAGCCGTGAGGTGGATATCGCCCAGCAACAGGTGGATCTGGCGCAGCAGCAGTTGACGGCGCTGGGCGTGGTCAATCAGTCGGTGCTGACCGTGGCCCAGGCGCTGGCCGATTATCAGGCGGCCCAGGCCCAGGTGGCGGCGGCCCGCGCGGCGGCCCAGACTGTGGCCCCGTCCCCGGCCTCTCCGGCGGGCGTGCCGGCCAACAGCAACCAGCCGGCCCTGACGCTGGACCGGGTGCGCGGCGATCTTCTGTCCACGCCCTTCAGCACCCATGATCTGGACGGCACGGCCATCGCCCGTTTCACCGGCCCCAATGGCAACAGCATCAGCCTGCTGGCCAGCGACCTGCAAACCAGGCCCGTGGAATATCTGGCGGAAATGGCACGGCAACTGGGTCTGGCCGGGTATCAGCAGGGTGGCGTCGTGGGCAATGGCCTCCGGGGCGTCGACAGCGTCCTGGCCCGTTATCAGGATGGCGGCCTGATCGGTCTGGCCGGGGGTGAGTTCGTCACCCGCGCCGCCGCCGTCACGGCGGAAACCCTGCCTTTCCTGCGCGCCATCAATGATAGCGGGCGTCCGCCGCCCATCCTGTCCGGTGTGGCCGATACCAGCCGCCTGGAAAGGCTGCTGCAAGACCTGCTGACCCAGACCGCCAGCACGGGCCGGAGCATGGCCGACCTGAATGCCCGTGGCTATGAGGCGCTGGTCAACCGCCTGGAAGGCCTGCTGTCCCAGGGCCAGGATCAGGCCGCCGACCGCCGGAGGGTTGCACGATGAGCATCATCCATCTGGTCGATTGGACCGTCTGGAACAACCTGACCGCCGCCATCGAGATCTGGCGGTTTACAGAGGCGCGCGACGGGTACCGGCAGGGGGCCACGCAATGGCTGCCCAATCTGGTGGCCGGTCCCATCCTGGGCCAGCATCTGTGCGGGGATACGATCGGCAGCCCCGCCACATTGGAACTGGGCGACCTGTCGGTGCTGACCGGCAGCCTGCCGCGTGGCGGCGGCAATGCCCGCTTCCCCGATGATTACAGTTTCGAAGGCCATCCCGTCCTGGTGCGGCGCGGCCTGTCGGGCACCGCGCCCGCCGCCATGGCCATTGTCGTCAATGGCCTGTGCAACGAGGTGCAGCCCCTGAAAACCCGGCTGGTGGCGCGGATCAGCGGGCGCGAGGCCCGGTATGACCGGCCCTTGTCCCCCGCCTATGCCGGCACGGGCGGGGCGGAAGGCCCATCCGACCGCGCGGGTCGGCCCCTGCCGTTCGGCGTGGGGACCGTGGATGGGGTGGAGGGGGATTATCTGGGGCTGGTGGGCGGGCTGCACAGCTGGCGTCTGGCCCCGTCCCTGTCCGATGTGCGCGCCGGCTGGGTGGGCGGATCGGCCCTGACCAAGGTCACCGGCACGCCCGCCACGGGCCAGTTCAAGGTGGATAATGCCACCGGTCTGGTGCAGGTGGGCGGGGCGGCCCTGGCCGGTTTCCCCTATAGCTGGGACGTGGATTATGACGCGGCGGGGTCGCGCACCATCGCGCACGCCATTCAGAAACTGGTGCAGCGTGCCCCCGATACCGTGATCCGGTCCGGGTCGGTGGCGGCCCTGGCGGCCTTGCTGCCCGCCGATATCGGCTGGTGCTGGTCGGGCGACGTGACCATCCGTCAGGCCCTGACCGACATCACCACCCGCGCCCTGGTCTGGTGGCTGGAGGATGCGGCGGGGCAGGTCGATATGGGCTCGCTGTCGGTGCCGGCGGGGGCCGTTGCCGTGACGACCTTTGACCGGCAGACCATCGTGCGCGGGTCGGCCCGCCTGTCCAGCGGCTGGCCCAGCCAGGGCGGGCTGGCCCCGTCGCGCATCGATCTGGCCTGGGGTCGCTGCCCGCGCGTGCACAGCGCGCAGGAGGTGCAGGGGGGCGCCGATGCCACCCGCCGCGCCTATGCCGGCCAGGAATGGCGCCAGACCCCGGCCTCCCTGTCCTTTCCGGTGGGCGCGCGGCCGGCGGCACAGCCGCTGCTGATGGAAACGCCGCTGCGCGCCGCCGGTCCCGCGGCCACCGAGGCCGCGCGCCGGGCCGCCTTCGGCCCCATCCTGTTCGTCGATCTGCGCGCGCTGGGCGATGTCGTGCCGCGCGGGTCCATCGTCCGCGTCACGCTGGATTATCCCGGCCTGCGCAGCCCGAAACTGGCCCGTGTCCTGTCGGTCGTGCCCCGACCGCGCGGCGGCGCGGCCGATTACCGCCTGTGGGTGTCGCCATGACCATCACGCCGCTTATTCTGATCGGCCATTCCAACCGGGTGCCGTCCGCCACGATCACGGGCGGAAGCTGGACCGGCAGCCGCGATCTGGTGAAGACGCGGCCCACCGGCACGCGCCTGATCGCCACGTCCAACACCCTGTCCAGTACCAAACTGACCCTGACATGGACCCGGCCGCAGCCGATGCAGATGCTGGTGGTGGCCGGCCATAATGGCAGCCGCAACGGCATGATGCGCTGGTCCGCCTTTGAAGGATCGACCCTGCGCCATGCCGGCGCCTGGCGCGACCTGAAATCGCCGGTGGCCAGCACGGCGGACCTGTCCTGGTACGAATATGGCCTGTTCACGGGCAAGCCGGGCGACGAATTCTATGCCCGCTATCCCAGCCAGGTCTTCGAATATCTGCCCGCCACCATCGGTGCCGACCGGATCGAGGTGGAATTCGACGATCAGACCAATGCCGATCTTCTGTCCATCGGCTTTATCGGCGTCTTGCAGGTCTGGCAGCCGTCGGTGGCGCCCGACTGGCCCATCGCCATCAGCCCGCGCACCGTGTCGGAGCTGGAGGTGACGGAAGGCGATGTGGAACTGGGCGTGGAAGGCGCGCCCGTGCGCGAAACCCGCCTGTCCTTCACCAACCTGCCCGAAGCCGACGGCGTCCGCATGAACCGCATCCAGCGTGAAGCAGGCGAGACGGGGGAACTGTGGCTGGATATCGACCCGCTGGGGCAGGGGGCCATGACCACCTATGACCGCGCCATGCTGTGCCGTCAGGTACAGCCCGAGGGCGTGACTTTCAGCGAATTCTGGCGCGCCGCCGGCGCGCGTCTGTTCAGGGAGACTTTCTGATGGCTGACACACCCGCCATGGGCCGCCTGCGCGGCGGCCATTACAACACCGCCGACTGGAACGCCACCACCAATCCGGGCGGCATGGGCGGCGACGGCCACCGCTACGCCCTGATCCCCCCCAAACCGCCGCAAACCGGGGCCTATCCGGTGATGGTCAACGACCTGGTCGCCGTGCTGGACGAGGCGGCGGCGGCGACCATCGATGCGCAGGCGCAGGTGGGCCTTGCCGCCGCCGAGGCCGACCGCGCCCGCATGCAGGCCGACCGCGCCACCAGCCTGGTCGGCACAAGCATCGCCGGCAGCCTGTCGCAATCCCTGACCTTGCCGCTGACGGCGGGCGCGGTCCTGTCGCTGACGGGCCTGTCCACGGGCAAGGCCTGGGTTCCCGGCCATCAGGTCGAATTGCTGCCCGGCAGCGCCCCGCTGTCCGGCCAGCGTATCCAGGGCACGCTGACCGCCTATAACCCCACCACGGGTGCGGCCAGCCTGACCGTGAAGCGCAGCTGGGGCACCGGTACCGTCACGCAATGGTCGGTGCGCTGCGTGGCCCCCAGCCCGTTCAGCACCGGCCATGTCAACCGCTCCCTGGCCGACCTGTCCGCCGACGGCACCCATGTCCGCGCCGATGGCCGTGCTGTGGAAAAGACCGACGCCCCGGCGCTTTATGACCTGATCGGGGACCGGTATGCGGGTACCTTGTCGCCGGTGGCCGTTGGCCCGTTTCTGGGCAACACCATTACCGCCCTGCCCAATGGCGGTCCCGTCTTCTTCCAGGGGGGCTTCTATTATCTCTTTGCCCAATCAGTCATCTGGCGCGGCACAAGCCTGTCCACCCTGGCCCCCTTTGCGCGGGTGACACAGCAGATGCAGGACGTCGCTCATAATGGCGCCGGCCTGTTTGTCATGATCCTGGGCAACAATCAGGTGGCCTGCCTCGACAATGGCGTCCTGACCGAAACCACCACCAGCCCCTTTGCCTGGGCCAGTTCCGGCACAATGCACCGTATCGTCTGGTCACCCACGCAGTCGCGCTTCTATGCCTTTGGCAACATTGCTGCCGCCGGATGGGGCAGAAGTGCCGATGGCCGTACCTGGACCTTTATGTCGGTACCGTCCAACTACAACTATTGTGAACAGGTTGTGTGGCATGCCGGGCGCATGGTGATGGTGCAGAACAGCGCCACCTATCTGGTCTCCGCCGATGGTGGGGAAAACTGGACATCCCATTCCGACCTGCCTTACGCCGTCAGCAGCGTGGCGGCCAAGGGCGATGATGCATCCGGCAATAGCTGGGTCATGGGCAGTTCCTCAGGCATCATCTCCGTCGCCAATCAATTCACCGGCTCGCGCAGCGTCACGAACCTGGCCACCAGCAGCAACAACAACCTTGCCCCCTATAACGCCATCCTGTGGGACAGCCTGTCGGGCCGGTTCGCCTTTGTCGCCGGCAATGACGATACCAAGATCTGCTGGTCCGCCAGCTTCCCCATCAGCACGGCCATGACTGTCGTGACCCGCCCGGCCAACAGTTACGGGTATCAGCGCGGCCGGTTGCTTATCGTCAATGGTTTGCGGCTGGATTACACCGCCAACATGATCTCGTCGCTGGACGCATCCTATGCGGCTACGCCGGCCTTTGTCGGCTATGGCGGCACAACCAACATTGTCCGCGCCGCCGGCAAACTATACCTGTTCCAGTCAGGCTGGACGGTGCGAGTGTCCAGCGATAATGGCGAGACCTGGACACTGCTGCGCGCGCCCATTGGGTATATTGACAGTTCCTACTCCAGCCGGGGTGCGGTCTCCGCTGACGGGCAGAAAATCATGCTGGTCGGCACGACCTGGGGCACCTCCGGTGTGTACGACACTCAAACCGTGATCTGGTCATCCACCAATGGCGGCAGCACTTGGACACGCTCCCTCCTGGGCAACACCGGCACCTACGAGGTGACCCAGGGCACGCTGGGCTGCGACAATGGCTATTTCCATATCCACGCCGTCACAGCGAACAGCAACAACAGCCGCATCTACTGGATTGCAGAGGCAACACCATCCGGCACTTGGTCCAATGCGGTTCAGCCTGGTTCCTATGCGGGCATCCTTACCTACATCGCAGGAAAATGGCTTCTCCTGCCCAACGGTTCGTCGCAGGTCTATATCAGCACCGCCGTAACCCCGACCGGCTTCACCGCCGCCCCTCAATTTACGGAAAATCAGAACGCCACAAGTTCGGAACTGCTCTACGTGCTGGGCAACCGCGTGTTTGTGCGTCTTTCTTATGGCCAATCCTACTATCGTGTCCTCGATCTCGGCACGATGACGGCAACGACCTTGTGGATTGCAAGCTCTGGTATCACCGGCCCGCAAACTTGGTACAACGCTATTCAGGTCGGTGATTTCCTGCATGTGCGTGTCGATAGCAATCTGCCTGGACTGTCGCGCGCCACCGCACGCGTCAATCTCACGACCCTGGCCGTGGTTGAAACCCTGGCCCCGACCACCGCATCGGGTTCGGTCGGCGCCACCCCCACCAACGCCGTTTTGATCGGCAGCACTTGGTATTACCCCACCGGCGACCGTCTCTCCCGCCTGTCCGGCCCGACCTCGACCCAGTTCCTGGTCCCCAACCTGGACACGCAGCTCGGCTACTTCCCCGCCCACTATATCGCCCTCTAGGGGCTGTCGACTTTTCAGAACCCCTCCATCCACCTCCCCGGCCCCACTGGGGAGGCGGACCTCCCAACCCCGCTTAATCTCAACACACCCTGAAGTGTGTCCCCCCTGACCCCACCGGTATCAAATCCCGACGAAGGCAGGATCAAAGCGATGGAGGGGGGATAGAAGTCGGCGACCTTAGCAGCGGACGGTGCCGCTCGCGATGCAGTCTCCTTCTGTTATAACAATCCCGGCATAACGCGCGGCCCCTTCAGTATATTACTGTTATGCTCCCCCTTCCTATGATGGGCGCACATGGAGGAGCAGACCGCGACGTGAAGAAAATTCGTCGATCCCTGGGCGGAAGGGCCGGTACCGTAAGGTTTACCGACAGCAAGCACACCATGGTGCGCAGTTGAGAACACTGCCCGCCGGGAACGGCATGATGCACAACATTCGAGACCGCCTCCAGGGACTGTCCCTCGGGCCGGACCGATCTTACCTGCACCTGATCCCCGCCCAACGGGTGAGGCGGGGTACGCGGTCCTTCGGTCCCACCGGGCCGGCCCTCCATGCGGATAAAAACCGAATGGAACAGGGGGTCTCGAACATGACCAAGTCTCAACTGACGCTGCGCGCCGTGCTGCTGGCCGGTGCCGCCCTTGCCACCGCCATGCCGGCGCTGTCGCAAGAACTGATGCTGGAAGAGATCGTGGTGACGGCGCGCAAGCGGGCGGAAAGCCTGCAGGATGCCGCCGTCTCCGTCAGCGCCTTCACCGCCGAAGGGCTGCAGCGCGCCGGCATCGGCGATGTATTGGAGGTGGTGAACCGCGTGCCTGGCTTCACCATGAATGCCGACAACGCGACCGAACCGAACATCTTCATGCGCGGTATCGGCACCGATATCGAAAGTGCCGCCAGCAGCCCCGCCGTCGGCTTCTTCCTGGACGATGTGTATCTGTCCCGCGCCCAGGGCACCAATCTGGAACTGTTCGATTTCGAACGGATCGAGGTGGTGCGCGGGCCGCAGGGCACGCTCTATGGCAAGAATGTCGTGGGCGGCGCCGTCAACTTCATCACCACGCAGCCGACCGAGGATCAGGATACGGTCGCCGAGGTTTCCGTCGGCAATTACAGCTTCCTGCAGTTCCGGGGCGCCACCGGCGGTGCGCTCGCCGACAATCTCTATGGCCGCATCGCCTTCTCCGCGCGGGGCCGCGACGGCTTTGCCTACAATACCTTCACCAAGAACGATGTGGAGGACCTGTCCTCCATGGGCGTAAAGGGCGCGCTGCGTCTGGTTGCGTCGGAAAAGCTGGAAGTGACGGCATCGGCCGATTTCTCCCGCCGGCGCAGCGATGGGCGCTGGATCGACATGGTGATCCCGTCGGCTCACAATGTGCCCTTCAAGAACCCCGATCCGCGCAAAGGCCCCAACAATACAGACGGGCGTCAGCATTCCGACGTGGGTGGCGCCAGCGTCAAGGCGGTCTGGAGCCTGGAAAAAGGCTCCGTGACCTCGCTGACCGGCTATCGCGACGCGGCGTTCGAGGACAAGAACAACGATGCCGGCTCCTACCTGGACATGGACAAGCTGCTGCGCGACGCCAATGGCCGCATCCAGTTCGGGCAGATCGACCGGTCGAAGTTCAATGATGATTTCTATGTGAACGCCAAGACCGAGGATGTGAAGACCTTCAGCCAGGAGTTCCGCTACAGCTCTGATTTTGACGGTCCGTTCAATGTCATGGCCGGTGTCTTCTATATGGGCGAGGATATCGACCGTAATGAAGATGCCGATTACATCTTCGTCGATTACTTCGCCCAAGGGCGCGAGACGGCCCGCACCACCGCCAAGGGCGACACCTGGTCAGCCTTCGTCGAAGGCACCTGGGACGTAACCGACAGTGTCACCGCCATCGGTGGCGTGCGTTATACCAAGGATATCAAGAAGTTCACGGTGGCTCGCGCCGCCTTCGGCGATTTCCTGGGTCAGGATTTCGAGGATGCGCAAGGTCGGCCCACCCGTGCCTTCACGGCGGGCGACGAGCACACTTGGTCGGCCTGGACACCCAGCGCCACCCTGCAATGGAAGACCAGCGACGATGTCATGCTCTATGCCACCGTTGCCAAGGGCTTCAAGAGCGGCGGTTGGAACGGCGAAAATGCCAATAACCCGACCGAAGCCGCCGTTCCCTATGATCCCGAATTCGCCTGGAACTATGAAACGGGCATCAAGTCGCAATGGTTGGATAACCGGCTGCGGCTGAACGTGACCGGCTTTATCGCCGATTATAAGGACCTGCAGACGCAGCAATATGTGATCTTCAGCAGCTCCCTGCCGCCCGACAATGTCATCGCTAATGCCGGCAAGGCACGGGTGAAGGGTCTGGAACTGGAATTGTTGGCGGTCCCGGTGGAGGGGCTGACCCTGTCGGGTTCCTATGCCCTGATGGATGGCAAGATCACCGGCGATCTGATCAGCACGGCGCTGCGCTATGATCCGTCCTGCTTCTGCTCCAAGCCGGTGCCCACCAACCTGAAGGGTAACAAGCTGCGCCGCACGCCCAAACATTCCCTGTCGGCGGGTGCGCAGTATGAGTTCCCGGTGAATGAAAAGGTCAATGGCCTGATCCGCGCGGATTACAGCTGGACCGACGGTTACTACTTCGAGAACGAGAACAGCGACCGCACCTGGAACCCCTCCTATGGCCTGATCGATGCCGGTGTCGGCGTCGTGGCCGATGATGGGACGTGGGAACTGATGCTGTGGGGCAAGAACCTGACGGACAAGCTGTACACGGCGGGCAAGACCGACGTGATCGGCTCCGTTCTGGCCTCCTACGCCCCGCCGCGCACCTATGGCGTTACGTTGAAAGTGAAGTTCTAAGCCAACGGAGGCCACATGGCACGGGTCGGGATCATCGGGTTCGGATATGTAGGTGGCGGGCTTTACCGCTGGCTGACCGGACAGCCCGACCGGTATCAGGTGGCCTTCGTCCATGCCCGCGACCCGGACAGGCTGGGCGATGTGCCCGCGGAACTGCGGCTGACGGACCTGTCCGCCGCCCCGCCCGCCGATCTGGTGGTGGAGGCGGCACATCCCGCCATCACAGCCCAGTTCGGCGCCGGCCTTCTGTCGCGGTCGGATTACATGCCCCTGTCGGTGTCGGCCCTGGCCGATGATGAGTTGCGGGCAAGGCTGCTGGCCGTTGCCTCGGCCTATGGTCACCGGCTGCTGATCCCGCATGGGGCCATGGTCGGTGTCGACAGCCTGTTCGAATGGCGCCGGCAATGGCGCGATGTCACCATCACCTTCCGCAAGCCGCCGGCCAGCATCGAACCTGTGGCGGGTGCGGTGGCGGCGGGCGGGGAGCAGATCCTGTTCGACGGGCCGGTGCGGGAGATTGCCCGACGCTTTCCCCGCAATGTCAACGCTATGGTCACCTGCGCCCTGGCCACCGTGGGCCTGGACCGCTGCCGTGGGCGCATGATCTCCGACCCGGCGGCCACGCAGCTGATGCTGCAACTGGAAGCCATCGGCAGTGACGGGTCGCGCCTGTTCATCGAACGGCAGCAGCCGGTGGCGGGCGTTTCGGGCAGCGAGATGTTCGCCTCCCTCTGCCGGTCCGTCGAACTGGCCCTGCGCCCCAAACAGGCGATGGAGTTCGTGTGATGATCCCGTTCGGCTTCTTTACGGGCATCGCCTTTCCGGCCACGGTGTTCATCATCATGGTGGGGATGGGGCTGGCCCTGACGGGGGCGGATTTCCGCCTGCTGGGCCGTGCGCCCAGGGCGGTGCTGGTGGGTCTGTCGGCGCAGTTGATCCTGCTGCCTCTGTTGGCCCTGGCGCTGGCCAGCCTGCTGCCCGTCGATCCGCTGGTAAAGGCGGGGTTGGTGCTGATGGCGGCGGCACCCGGTGGGGTGACATCGAACGCCATCACGCTGGCGGCGCGCGCCGATGTGGCGCTGGCCGTGGCCCTGACGGCCCTGTCCAGCCTGCTGGTCTGCATCACCCTGCCATTCTGGTCGGGTCTGGCGCTGGACCTGTTCCTGGCGCGCGACGGGCGCATGCGTCTGTCTCCGCTGGAGGCCGGCCTGTCCCTGGCGCTGGCCACCGTCCTGCCGGTGATGATCGGCATGGCGGTGCGGCGCTTCTGGCCCGCCCTGGCCCTGGCCGTGCTGGCCCGGTTCCGCATGGTGGCGGTGGGCCTGATCCTGTTCATGTGCCTGACAACGACATTCTACAACCTGCATCACTTCACCGACCTGACCGTGGTGATGGAGAATGTGGGGGCGGCGGCGGCCCTGATGCTGACCGCCATGGTGGGGGCGGCACTCTATGCCCGGTTCTGGCGGTTGGGGGTTCAACAGCGGCTGACCATCACGATCGAGGTCGGCGTGCACAACATTGCGGTGGCCCTTCTGGCTGCCTTCACCCTGTTGGGAGACCCCACGGTGGCGCGGCTGCCACTGGCCTATGGTCTTCTGATGATCATCATGCCCTGGTTCTTCGTGGTGGCCGCGCGCCGCCGGATGGAGACCGACAAGGAGAGTGCGTCATGAAATCCGCCTTCCGCCTGTCCACCCTGTGCGCGGCCCTGGCCCTGATGACTGGTGCGGCGCTGGCCAGTGATGAACCGGCCAAGATCGATATCCGCGATCCGATCATTCAGCGCTGGTACGACATCACGCCCGACAAGATGCCGCCCATGCCGGCCCCCGGCACCTGGGGCATGGACAAGGCAACGGGTAAGTTTGTGCATCCCAAGGCGACGGAGGCCGTGCATGGCGCGCCCAGCTTTGACGGGCAGTTGAAGTACTGGGACCAGAAAGATTACGCGCTGAACATGAAGGTGGAGGCGTTCTACCCGCTCTCCGCCTCCCCCTATCATGAGTGGCAGAATATCGTCGATTTCGGCGACCGCCGGATCATGTATGTCTATAACCGCCGGCATCTGAAGGTGTTCGACATCACCGATCCGCGTGATGCCAAACTGCTGGCCACCAAGGGGTCGGACTGGGGCAAGGACGGGCCGACACCTGAAAAGGACCCGTTCCCCGCCGGTGACGGCATCGGTGCCGCATCGATCCAGTGGAACGCCGCCCTTAACAAATATGTGATGGTGCAGTCGTTCGAGGTGTCGCGCATTGGCATCCTGGAGGATAAGCGCAGCCAGCCCGATAAGGTGAATGCCATCCGGCATGCCAACCATCTGAAAGGGTTCAAGGTCTATGCCATGAACGGCCCGCTGCCCGATCAGTGGGAACTGATCGCCACCCGCACCACCGATGTCGCCCACCCCGCCGCTCCCATCGGGCAGCAGCAAGGATCAGGATCGCTGGATGTGCCGGCCTGGTATGGTGGCAAATACATGTTCCTGGCGACGGCACCCGACGATACCTATGCCCTTGCCGAATATAAGGATTATCTCTACAGCCCCGGTTATCAGGCCTGGGACATGTCGAACCCGGCCAATCCGAAATGGCTGTCCAACTTCGCCGCCCCAGGTCAGATCATCGGCGATGCCGCGCATGAGGCGGCCTATCTGAAGAACCCGCGCGCCGGCAACCGCACCTCCTGGATGGGCGCGCGCATGCCGCTGTTCATCCCCAAGCCGGTGGAAAAGGGTGGCAAAGTCGCCTTTGCCGCCATGGCGGGGCTGGGCCTTTACACACTGGACATCTCCGACCCGGCCAATATGAAGATTATCGGCCATCTGGATCTACCGCCCAGCTTTGCCGGGACGGAAGCCGACAATGTCAACCTCAGCCAGTATGAAAAGACGGGCGTCATCTTCCTCAACGGCTATCCCATGAATGATGAGTGTTTTGAGCCGTACAAGGACATTTACGCCATTGATGTCCGCGACCTGAAACACCCCAGAATCATCTCTACCTTCCCGCGCCCGACCCCGCCCAAGGAGGCGGCCTTTACTGACTTCTGTCAGCGTCGCGGCAGTTTCGGACCCAAGCGTCCGGGTTACCATACCCAGCCGGGCCAGGGGCGCGAGGGGCTGGCCATCTACGCCTTCTATAATGCCGGCATTCAGATTTTCGACGTGAAGGACCCGGCCAAGCCTGCCATCGCCGGCTATTACGTGCCCCGATTCCCAAAGGATGATGAGATCTTTGAAAGCGTGAAGGGCAATCTGGCCTTCGGTACCTATATCGAATATGACCGCAACATCATCTGGATGTTCACCAATCACGGCTTCTATGCCCTCTCCAGCCCGCTGCTGGGGCCGGTGAAATCCGGCGTGCCGGCCACGCCCTGGCCGCCGCGGGATTGATCTCTCAGCCCTTGTGCCCTCACCCTCCCATCGCTTGACGCGATGGACCCCAGACCGCCAGGTCTTGGGAGGGTGAGGGAACCACCCCCGATTTAAAAGAGCCCCCATGATCCGCGATCTCGATGAGGCGCTGGAGACGCTGCCCTTTGGCCGTTTGCGGACGCTGGTTCTGGTGCTGGTCACATCCATCATCGTCCTGGACGGATTCGATATCCAACTGGCTGCCCTGGCAGCGCCGGCCATGTTGGCCGAATGGGGTCTGGACCGGGCAGCGTTCGGGCCGGTGCTGGCGGCATCGCTGGCCGGCATGGCGGCAGGAACGGCACTGGGCGGCAGCATCGGCGACAGGGTGGGCCGCCGGCCTGCCTTGATCGGCGCGGTGCTGTTCTTCGCGACCATGACCGCTCTATCCGCCTTGGCCAATGGTCCTGTAACCCTCGGGTTGCTGCGGCTGGCAACCGGTTTGGGCTTAGGCGCCGCAGTCCCCAATGCCACCGCGCTGGTGGCGGAATGGATGCCAAGACGCTGGCGGTCCTATGCCGTCATGCTGGTGATCGTGGCGGTGCCCATCGGCGGGATGCTGGGGGCCGCCCTTTGCGCCTGGATGATCCCGGTCTTTGGCTGGCGCGCCTGCTTCATCCTGGGTGGGGCCGCCCCGGCGCTGCTAGGCCTGATCATGATCATAACGCTACCGGAATCACCCCAGTTTTTCGCCTCACGCGATGGTCGCGCAGACCATCTTCGGCAGCTGATGAACAGGCTGGCCCGAGGCAATCGTTTTGACAATGGAATGATATTCCGTACATCCGTCCCCGCCGCTGGAAAAGGTGGGGTGGCAGAGCTGCTATCCGCTCCGCTGCGCGTCACCACCTGGCATCTCTGGGCCGGCTTCTTTGCCGCCATGCTGGCGCTTTATGGCTGCCTGAACTGGTTGCCGGTGCTGCTGTCCGGTCTGGGACTGCCCATGGATCAGGCGGTGCGCGGGTCGATGTGGTTCAATCTGGGCGGCGTGGCCGGCGCGGTGATGGGCGCCTGGGCCGGCGGGCGGTTTGGGGCCGCGCGTTGCCTCTCCGCCTTGTGCCTGATGGGAGCCGGCATCCTGGCCCTTGCCGCCGCCATCCTGGCGCTCGGTCCTGTTACTGGCGCGATGGCCGCCATGGTGCCGGTCCTACTGTCCGGTGGCGCCATTCTGGGGGTGCAGGTGGGACTGTATGGTCTGGCCGCCGCGCGATACCCGACAAGCTGTCGGGCCGCCGGCATCGGCTGGGCCGCCACGCTGGGACGTGGCGGCGCCGTGGTCAGCGCCTTGGCCGGTGGCTGGGTCCTAGCACAGCCGTCAGGCGCCGCTCTGTGGTTGGCGGTCCTGACACTGGCGCTGCTGTTCTGCTGGCGGGCGGTCAGGACCGTGTGATCAGGCCACCGTCACCGACAGGGTGCCAATCCCCGCCACCACGCCATCCAGCCGGTCACCGCGCTGGATCGGCCCCACGCCGGCGGGCGTGCCGGTGAAGATCAGATCGCCCGGCAGCAGCGTGATGAAGCGCGACAGTTCAGCAATGATCTCCGGCACGGTCCAGATCATCTCCGCTAGGTCGCCTTCCTGCCGCAGTTCCCCATTCACCGACAGGGCGATGCGGCCCGCATCCACACTGGGCACCGCAGCGGCGGGCACCAGGGCGGAGACGGGGGCGGCATGGTCGAAGACCTTGCCCATGTCCCAGGGCTTGCCGGCCTTCTTGGCCTCCCCCTGCAGGTCACGGCGCGTCAGGTCCAGCCCGACGCCATAGCCGTACACGGACCCGCCGTCACCCAGGGCCACCACCAGCTCAATCTCATGATGAAGATCGCTGGTCTGCGGCGGATAGGGCATTGTACCGCCACCGGGCAGCACGGCGCTGGCCGGCTTCATGAAGAAAAACGGCGGCTCGCGGTCGCTGGCGCCCATCTCGCGTGCATGCGCGGCATAATTGCGCCCGACGCAGAAAAGGCGGCCCACGGGGAACAAGGCATCGCTGCCCGCAACGGGCAGGGTCACGAGGGCGGGCGGGGTGATGGCGTAGGACATGGAGTTCAGTTCCGGTTCCTTGGGGTTAAAACAAAACCGTGGCGGCACGGTAAAGCATCCGCGCGCCCACGATCAGCAGGAAACAGCCAAACGCGACGGACAATTGCCGCTTGCTCAGGCTGTGCGCCAGCTTCGCCCCCCAGGGGGCGGCCAGCATGGTGGCGGGCGCGATCAGGGCCAGGCCGATCAGGTTGACATAGCCAAGGCTGCCCGCCGGCAGATCCGCCCGGCCCCAACCGGTCAGGACATAGCCGATGGTGCCCGGAATGCCGATGACCAGCCCGAACAGGCTGGCCGTGCCCACCGCGCGGTGGATCGGATAGTTGAACAGGGTCAGCACAGGCACCGTAAGGGTGCCGCCGCCAATGCCCATCATGCTGGAAAAGGCGCCGATGGCCGCCGGCATGGCCTGCGCCGCCGGCCCCTTGGGCAGCGGACGGTTCAGGGTGAAAGCACCGGCAGGCAGCAGCATCTTCAACGCCACCACCAGGGCGATGGTGCCGAAGATGGCGGCCAGAACTCCGCCTTTGGCATATCCGGCGATGGCGGTGCCGATGGCGGCCCCGATAAACACCGCCGGCCCCCAGGACCGGGTCAGGTCCAGGTCGACCGCTCCCTTGCGGTGATGGCTGCGGCTGGATGAAATGGCCGTCGGGATGATGGTGGCCAGCGACGTCGCCACCGCCACATGTAACCGCACCGCCGGATCGACGCCAACCAGCCCCAGCACGATATCCAGCACCGGCACAATGATAATGCCGCCACCCACCCCCAGCAGCCCCGCCAGCACCCCGCCAGCCAACCCGGTCAGCAGCATCAGGGCGGAAAGTTCGGCGATTTCGATCCAGGGGGGCATGGTGGCTCCATCAGGCAGGGGGATTTTCCCCACCATCGGCAATCCCGCTATGACGATCAAAGACCAAGGCGGCTGAATGATATGGCGGTTTTGGCATATCGGGCTGTGGTTCCCTCACCCTCCCATTGGCTGACGCCAACGGGCCCCTCCCTCTCCCACCTTCGTGGGCGAGGGAAGAAGTTTTCGCCCCTCGCCCGCTTGCGGGAGAGGGAGGGGCCCAAGCCGGGAGGCTTGAGAGGGTGAGGGAACCCCGCCCCGCTATATCGCTTCCCCCATATCACGCGGTGAAATCGGTATTTTCCTGGCATAGCGGACGGGTCTAGCCTGGGATCAATTCAGCCAAGCGGGAAAGCGCATCATGGTTTTGCGGGTCGGGATCGCCGGATACGGCACCATCGGGGCGGCTGTGGGCCGGGCGCTGGATGTCGGGATGGAGGGGCTGACCCTGACGGCGGTCACCAGCGGCGATGCCGCCAAGGCGCGGACCCGGATGGCAGGCCTGAAGGCCCAGGTGCCCGTTGTCGATGCCGGGACCCTGGCCGAACTGTGCGACGTCATCGTTGAATGCGCGCCCACGGCGGCCTTTGCCGACATCGCCCTGCCGGCCCTGGCGCGTGGTCGGACCTTGGTGACGGTCAGCGGGGCCGCCCTGCTGCAACGCCCGGACATTATCGATGCGGCGGGTGCCCATGGCGGGCGCATCATCCTGGCCACCGGTGCCCTGTTGGGCTTTGACGCGGTACGGGCGGCAGCGGAAGGGACCATCCATTCCGTCACCATGGTGACGCGCAAGCCCCCGACATCGCTGACCAAGGCCAAGGAAGTGGTGGAACGCGGGCTGGACCTGCTGTCCCTGACCGAACCCTTGCAACTGTTCGAGGGATCGGCGCGGGAGGGTGCGGCCCGGTTCCCGGCCAATGTCAATGTCGCTGCCGCCCTGGGCCTGGCCGGCATCGGGCCGGATCGCACGCAGTTGCAGATTTGGGCCGACCCGTCCGTGACCCGCAATTGCCACCGCATCGTGGTGGACGCCGACAGCGCCCGCCTGACGCTTGAGATTGAAAATGTGCCGACGGTGGAAAACCCCGGCACGGGCCGCATCACGGCCCTTTCCCTTGTCGCTGCCGTGCGGGGCCTGACCTCGGCCTTCCGCGTCGGCTCCTGACCCCCAATCCTTGAGGAAAACCATCATGGTCATCCCCTTGAAGCATGTCGCCATTTCCACCCAGGACCCGGAGGCATCGCGCGATTTCTTCGCCAATGTCATGGGCTGGACCGTTGCCGGCCGCGTCGACAGCCGCAATGCCCAGGGCTATTACGTGACCGACGGCACCATCAATATCGCCCTGCTGCGCTTCAAGAACCGGCCCGCCGCCGGCCTGGAATTCCCCGAGGGCTATAACGGCCTGCATCATCTGGGCTTCCAGTGCGAGGATGTGGAAGCGACGGCAGAATATATGGAAGACCAGGGCTTCCCCCCGCGCCACGACATCAACATCGCGCAGGGCCTGGGCAAGAATCCGGACAAGGACAATGCCGAATACAAGATGACTGGCCCCGCCAGCGTCATGATCGACATTTCCGAACGCGGCTGGGTGGGTACCTCCAGCTACAAGCCCAAAGCGGGCTGACGCCCTGCCACTTTCCCCCTACAATCCATATTCCGGAGCCATATCATGGCCACCCAACCGTTCGCCCGCATCGTGCCGGCGGTCGCCACCCCCTTTTTCGCTGACGGCAAGATCGATCTGGGCCGGATGGCGGCCCATTGCCGCTGGCTTCTGGCCGAAGGCGCGGACGGGCTGCTGCTATTCGGCTCCACGGGCGAGTCCGCGTCCCTGACCAATGCCGAGCGCATGATGGTGGTGGACAGCCTGATCGGCCAGGGTATCGAGCCGGCCCGTCTGCTGGTCGGCACCGGCTGCTGCGCGCTGGCTGACACGGTGCTGCTGTCGTCGCATGCCACCGACAGCGGCTGCGCCGGTGTACTGGTGGTACCGCCCTTCTTCTTCAAAGGCGTACCGGATGCCGGCGTCCGCCGCTATTTTCGCGACCTGATTGAGGGCGTGAATGATCCGCGCCTGGCGATCTACCTCTACCATTTCCCGCAGACATCGGGCGTGCCCATCACCCCGACGCTGGCCCAGGATCTGGTGCGGGCGCATGGTTCCACCATCCGGGGCTATAAGGACAGTTCCGGCGACTGGACCAACACCCAAGCTGTGCTGGAAGTCCTGCCAGGCCTGGAGATTTTCGCCGGGACCGAGGCGCGGATGGTCGATCTGATCACACGCGGCGGGGCCGGCTGCATCAGCGCCACCGCCAACCTGCATGCCCGCTCCATCCGCGCCCTGGTCGATGCCATCGGTACCCCTGCGCAGCAGGATCGGCTGGACCGCGTGGCGGAATTCCGTAATGCCTTTACTGGCGTCCCTTTGGTGCCAGCGGTCAAGGCCGTGCTGGCGCATCTGCATAATGATCCGGAATGGTCGCGTCTGCGCGCCCCGCTGATGTCGCTGGATGGCGATGCAGAGGCCGGGCTGCTGCGCAAGCTGGGGCTTTGAGGGGGGGAACGACCATGCCGACGCGCGCCGAGATCAAGGCCCTGGACCGTAACGACCCGCTGGCCGGGTTCCGCGCCGAATTTACCCTGCCACCGGGTGTGATCTATCTGAACGGCAATTCCCTGGGTCCCATGCCGACGCAGGCCGCAATGCGCGCAGCGGAGGCAGCGACCCAGGAATGGGGCATCGGCCTGATCCGCTCCTGGAATACCGCCGGCTGGTTCGCCGCGCCCTATAAGCTGGGTGACCGGCTGGCCCAATTGCTGGGCGCTGATGCCGGGGAAATGGTGGTGACCGATGCCACGGGCCTGAACCAGTTCAAGGCCGTGGCCGCCGCCTGTGCCCTACGTCCCCACCGCCGCGTGATTGTCATGGAAGGCAGCAACTTCCCCACCAATAACTACATGGTGCAGGGTCTGGCCGCCTTTCTGGGCCAGGGCCATGACATCCGGTTCGTGGA